>DATJGP010000101.1:0-20757 GCA_035494915.1 Candidatus Eiseniibacteriota bacterium
CCCGCTTCACCGGCGACCGCCTTCGCGAGGAGGGTCTTGCCCGTGCCCGGAGGACCGAGCAGGAGCGCCCCCTTCGGGATGCGTCCGCCGAGGCGCTGGAATTTCTTCGGATCGCGCAGGAACTCGATGATCTCTTCCAGCTCCTGCTTCGCCTCGTCGGCGCCCGCCACGTCCTTGAACGTGACCTTGGGGCTCGACTCGAGCGCGACCTTGGGCCGGCTCTTGCCGAACTTCATCGCGCTCGCGCCGCCCGACTGGATCTGGCGGATCATCACCATCCAGAGCACGAGGAGCGCGACGAACGGGATGTACCCGAGCGCGATGCTCCACCAGTTCATGCCCTGCGGCTTGGAATTGACGATCGCGTTCGGATCCTTGGCGAGGATCGCGCGGCCGAGGTCCTTGTCCTCCGCGGGCAGATAGACCTTGAAGAACACGTACGACACCGGCCGCCCCTCGACGTGCGTGAGCGCGCTCTGCTTCAGCTCGCCGACGACTTCACGCTCGATGATGGTCGACGTCTTGATGTTCGCCTGGTCGATCTCCTGGAGGAACTCCGAGTAGGGGATCTCGTGCGTCTTCGCGCGCATCTCGCCGTAGATCTGGACGAAGACGAGCACGGCGAGCACGAGGATCACCCAGAGGAGCGCGGTGCGAAGTGGCCTGGCCGGCCCGAACGGCGTGGGCTTGCGCTGGGGCGGGCGAGGCGGCGGCGCGGGACGCCGCGAGGGACGTCCATTGGACGGTTTGTTGGAACGCGCGAGAGGGCGCGGATCCCGATTGACAGGGGTCAATTCGTACCTCGGCTTGGGTTCGGGGTCACGTACAGAAGATCCTTTCGGTTCATCGGCAAACGAGCCGGAAGTCTCAAGCTCTTGGATGTTGCCGGATCGCTTCGGCTTCCCTGATCCGGCTGTCGAGAACGATGCGGCCCCGTTCCCTGTGGGCCCGCACGTGGCCGGGCAGATCGAGGGATCGCGGTCGCGTCGTCGTCGCCAGGGTGAGAAGGGCCTCGATGTGCGTCCCCGCGATCTCGCGGAGGCTTCCGGTCAGCTCCTGCAGGGCGAGACGAAACACGTAAACTCTCAATGGTTTAGGGTACTGGACGAGCCGGGTCGCGTCCAGCGCGATCTGGCCGGGCCCGCTCTCGACGACGGCCTCGGCGAGTCGCTCCCGAGCGATCGCGTGGAGCAGCTCGTCGGCGTCTCGGGCCGCGGACGCGGTCCGGAGGAGAGCCTCGCGGGCCGACGGGTTGAGGCGCGATCGAACCAGCGGTAGCACTTCCCGGCGGATGAAGTTCCGCGCCGGTACGGAGCTCTCGTTCGTGGAATCCACCCGATAGTTCACCCCGCGGCGGCTCAAATACTCCTGAATTTGCTCGCGGGTCACGTGGAGCAGGGGACGGGCGATCCGTACTCCCCGCACCGTTCCCCGGACCGGCATGCCCGAGAGTCCGCGTAGACCCGCGCCCCGGAAGAGCCGGAGGAGCACGGTTTCGGCCTGGTCGTCCGCGGTGTGCGCGGTCAGGACGCGGTCGGCGCCGACGCGCGCGGCCATCGCGCCGAGCGCTTCGTAGCGCGCGAGCCGCGCCCGCTCTTCCGAGGACGCGCTGCCGGCCGCGAGCGCGACTTCCTCATAGGGTACGTTCCACGCATTCGCGGAGGCGCGCACGAACGCGGCGTCCGCGTCGGACTCCGCGCCGCGGAGCGCGTGGTTCACGTGCCCCGCCACGATCGGTGGAGCGTCGGCGGCGTCCCGCGCCATGTAGTGGAGGAGCGCCATGGAGTCGGGACCGCCGGAGACCGCGATCAGAAGCGGCGCCTGGGAGAGCCTGAGCCCGTGGAGCGCGTGGGCGGCATGGTATTCGAGCCGGGCGTCGCGAGGGTTGGGTCGCATGCGACAGTGGACTCCCAGATGGTGCGGAAGCCGGCCCGGCAGAGCCGACGTAAGTTGGTGGCGGCGCAGGGATTCGAACCCCGGACCAAGAGATTATGATTCTCCTGCTCTACCGCTGAGCTACACCGCCGCCGAGCGGAAGACTCTACGGGCGGCCCCTCCGGGGTGTCAACCGGGTCCCGATTGACACTCCGCCCGCCGGTGCCTAGACTACGCGGCTACCACAACCCCGTGCCGGTTCGTCGGTTGTTTCGACCGCCATTCCAAGGAGACATCCAGAACCCATGACGAGGAAGCTCGCCGGAGGACTTTTTGCCCTCCTGCTCACGGTCTCGGCCACACCCTGCCTGGCGAACGATCTCACCGGGTCGGGCGGCGTAGGGATCCGAGGGGGGACGCTGTTCTTCACGAAGGACGAGTTGATCAAGGAGCAAGCGAGCCCGCGCCTCTCGGGAGATCTGGTGCTGAGCTATCAGTGGACCGACCACATCACCGCGGACGTCACCATCGGATATGGATGGGCCAAGCTCGACAGCGGGTCGGATAGTTTCTTCGTCGCCAACGTCGTGCCCCTCTTTCCGATCGGCGTGCGGTACGCTTTGAAGGACGCGCAGCTCCGGCCGTTCGTCGGCGGTGGCGGCGGGCTCTACAACTGGTCGATCCTGAGCCACGATCTCGGTGCGGCCAAGGACCCGGTCACGTACGAGCGGCTCCGCCGCGTCGACCCCGGCGTCTATGGAATCGCGGGCTTCGATCGGACCATGTCGAAGCACATCACGATGACCCTGGACGGGAGCTACACCTACATCTTCGCGGGTGACGAAGACATCTTCCCTTCGGGGTATAGCGGACCGAAGGCTTATTTCGCCGTCAGGCTCGGCGTCTCCTTCTGGTTCTCGCTGAGCGAGCGGATCGACACGGGGTTGCCGGACTGATCATGCCGACCTACGACGTCAGGAACGAGGAGAGCGCCACGAAGGACTTCGCCCAGCGGCCCTTCGCCCGCGTGGCGGAGAATCCCGCCCTCACGTTCGACGACGTCCTCCTACTCCCGGGCTATTCCGAGGTCCACCCGCGCGACGTCGACACCTCGACGTTCCTCACGCGGGAGATCGCGCTCAACGTTCCCATCGTGAGCGCGGCCATGGACACGGTGACGGAGAGCGCGCTGGCCATCGCGCTCGCGCAGGAAGGCGGTATCGGCATCGTCCACAAGAACCTCCCGATCCTCGAGCAGGTGGAGGAGGTGGACCGGGTGAAGCGATCGGAGAGCGGCATGATCGTGAATCCGATCACGCTCCCGCCCGACGTGCCCATCGCCCGCGCACTCGACCTCATGGTGAAGTTCCGCATCTCGGGCGTGCCGATCACCGAGGGTAAGCGCCTCGTCGGCATCCTCACGAATCGGGATCTCCGCTTCAGCAGCGGGTCCGATCTCAAGGTGAAGGACGTGATGACCAAGGACAAGCTCATCACGGCGCCGGTCGGGACCACGCTGGAGGAGGCGGAGCGGACCCTCCATCAGCATCGCATCGAGAAGCTCCCGGTCGTGGACTCGGACTTCAATCTCCGCGGCCTCATCACCGTGAAGGACATCCAGAAGCGGATCCGGTACCCGCGCGCCTGCAAGGACCACCTCGGCCGGCTGCGGGTCGGAGCGGCCATCGGCGTCGGCGCCGACAACGTCGAGCGGGCGGACGAGCTGATGCGTGCCGGCGTGGACGTGGTGGTGCTCGACAGCGCGCACGGCCACTCGAAGGCGGTGCTCGACACGACCCGCGCGGTGAAGCAGCGCCATCCCACCCTCCAGCTCATCGTCGGCAACGTGGCCACGCCCGAGGCGACGCAGGATCTCATCAAGGCGGGCGCCGACTGCGTGAAGGTGGGCATGGGGCCCGGCTCCGCCTGCACGACCCGCGTGGTCGCCGGCGTGGGCGTGCCGCAGATATCCGCCGTCATGGAATGCGCGGCGGTGGCGGCCAAGGCCGGCGTGCCGATCATCGCGGATGGCGGCATCAAGTACTCGGGCGACGTGGTGAAGGCGCTCGCCGCGGGGGCGCACTCGGTCATGATCGGCAATCTCCTCGCCGGCACCGAGGAAAGCCCGGGCGAGACGATTCTCTACGAAGGCCGCACGTACAAGGTCTACCGCGGCATGGGCTCGCTCAGCGCGATGAGCGGCGGCCGCGGCGATCGCTACTTCCAGGAAGGCGTCAAGGATCTGAAGAAGCTCGTCGCCGAAGGCATCGAGGCGCGCGTGCCGTACAAGGGGCACGTCTCGAACGTCATCTATCAGCTCATGGGCGGCTTGCGGGCCGGCATGGGCTACTGCGGCGTCGCTTCCATCGAAGATCTCCGCACCAAGACCCGCTTCGTCCGCATCACGCAGGCCGGGCTCCGTGAGAGCCACCCGCACGACCTCACCATCACGAAGGAAGCACCGAACTACGAGATTCGGTAACAGCTAGCGCAAGCGTTCGCTTCACCCGGCCTCGTCACTCCGTTCGTCCCCAAAACGCCGATCGCCGGCGCGTTCTTCCCACGCCGGCGATCTCGTGTGTGCAGGGGTGCGTGCCCTCCGGGGTGCGTCGGGTCGGGGAGGGGCCAGAGGGCACGCGGGGGATCGAGTCGCTTCCTACGGGGCTCCCGGCGGAAGCGAGAACTGAAAGTCGGGTAGAAGGAGCCGGATCTCGCGCGTGAGCCCGCGCATCTGGTCCAGGTGCGTCCGCTCGCCCGTGCGTTTCCATTCCGAGTACGCATCGAGCAGCCGGTCCTGCATCTGCCTCAAATCGTGCTCCCGCGCGTCCTCGTCGACGCTCCGTTCGAGCCGGATCACCTGGGCCTTCTTGAAGCGGGCGCCGAGGCTCCAGTACTCGCCACGCATGTGCGAGAGCATCTTGTGGTACCGCTCCACGGCGACCGTCAATTTCTCCAGCAGGCCGCCCATGGCCGCGGTCGGATTCTCGAGCATCTCTCCGTACGTGTACGAGAAGTGGTACCAGTTCGGACTGCGGCCCACGTCGGCCTCTTCACCCGTGATCACGCCTTCGCGGCGATTCGGCACGTACGGTCCCGAATGCTCGAACCGGCCGAGCGACACGAGGAGCAGGTCCTCCGGAGTCCGAAAGATCCGGTACCGCAGCGAGCCGCGGTGCGCGCTCGCCAGGCGGCGCCACGCCGCCACGTCGAATCTCGACAGGAGCCGCGAGCGCTCCGGCGGCAGGGGAACGTGCGCTTCGATCTGGTCCTTGAGCGCGGCCAGGTACGCATCCACGTCTTCTTGAGGAAGGGGATCGCCGTTCTTCGGCGTCCCGCTCGCTTTCGTCAGTAGCAAACAATTGATCGCGACGTAGGCGGTCGGTCGAACCTTCCTGGGATTCGCCTTGCTCGCTAGATACTTGCGGGCTGCCGTCATGGCCACCTCACCCCTCTCCTATCCATTCCCGACTGGCTCCGGCTCCTTTGGCCGAAGCACTCGACTACGTTCGATCATGGCTTCTGCATGCAGCATGCCGACGGTTTGGCTCACTTCCGGCAACGACGGAATGCGCGGCCCGGTGGCCGATTAGCGAGTTCAGCCCATTTCGCTACATAGGAAGGAGAGGTCGAAACCATTCACGATGTGGCTTCTTTTGGCCGATTTTTCGGGTGGAAGGGCCCAGCGCAGTGGGCTCCCCGCGCATTGCGGGATGCAGGACGAAATGCATCCTGCGCGGTGACCACCGGGCGAGAGTTGTTCGACCCCACGGCTAAGGGGACGGTTCGTCCGGACCAAACGATTGGCACGCAGGTGCTTAGCGTGTGGGTGGAGCGGTGCGAGATGGCATGGTTGTTGCCCTCGTCCGCTCCAATCCAGCCACCAGGAGCGAGACCGTCATGGACACCGATGCCGCGGATCCCGTGAAGACGCGCGGGCTCCTCGCCTTCCGGATCGGAGACGTGGACTTTGGAGCACGCGTCGAGGACGTCGCCGGGCTCGTCGAAGCGGACCGGCTGGCCCCTTTGCCGGGAAGCAAGGAGCCGATCGCGGGATTGGTCGCGTTTCGTGGAGGAATCGTGATCGCGCTCGATCTCGCCGCATTCCTGGGCGAGCCGTCATCGTCCGGACCGCATCGCTTCGCGCTGGTGCTCACGCGCGGCGGCGACCGTCTCGCGCTCGTGATCCCGTCCATGCCGAGGCTCGTTCCCGGATCCAGGCTGTCGGGCCCGGAGCGGCACGAGAGCGCCGACGCTGACGCGAACGCGCTAGTCGATTCGATCTACGACCACGAGGGCTCGCCGATTCACTGCCTCCACTACTGGGCCGCGCTCGACGGCGCGAGCGGCCGGGGAGCCGCGGCGTGAGAGAAGAAGAGGGCGTGGCCCGCCGCTATCCCCTGATTCCGGTGCTCTCCGCCTCGGTGATCGTATCGATCGCCGCGGCTTCGATGTTCCTGTTCCTCCCGTTGATGCTGGCGTACGCGACCGCGACCCTGGTCTCGGTGCTCGGCGCGATCGGCGTGGCCGCCGTGGCCTCCCGCTCGGCGCGCTCGCGGGAGCACGAGCTGCTCCATCACATCCACCGCCTCGAGACAGACAAGGCGAACGCGGCAGAGCTCATCGCCCGAGCCGAGACGACGCGGCGACAGGTCGAGATGGCGACCGCCATGCTCACGGAGGGCCACGATCCGCTGGTCGAGTCGCCCGAGCTCCGGGTGGGCGAGCTTCACGATCTGCTCGAAGCCGCGCGCACCGCGCGCGAGTCCCTCCCGGTGGTCAACCGGATCGCGGTGGACGAGGAAGAGCTGGTGGAGGCCGGCCCCGATCGCATTCCGGGCACCTGGCCGCGCACGGAGGACGTCGCGTCCGATCCGCGCGCGCGCGCCGAGCTCCTGCGCGGTCTCGACGAGCTGATCCACGGGCTCGAGAGCTTGGCGCCCGCACGCATGGAATCGGCTCCGCGCGGCGGCGATCCTTCCGGACGCTCACCCACCCAGCTCGTCGATGCCGTGGTGCAGACCGCCGCCGATGGCATCGAGGACCTCGCCGCCGGCCTCATGCGCGCGAGCGAGCTCGCGTCGGTGGCCGAGCGCGTGACGAACCGCGCGACGCTCCTCGCGCTCAACGCCGCGCTCGAGGCCACCCGCTCGGGCGGCGAGGCGTTCGGCGCGATTGCGGAGGAGACGCGCCAGCTCGCGGAGTTCGCCCGCGAAGCGACGGACACCATCACGCGGCTCGCGGGCGAGATCGAGATCAAGGTGGGCGAGACGATCACCGCGATCCACGCGACGAGCGAGGACGCCAAGGCCGCACTCGCGGCCGGATCGCCGGCCCCGCGCGCGTCGTCGGTCGCGACGGAGATCCAGCGCCTGTACGAGCGCGCCACGCAGCTCCGCGCGGGACTCTCCGCCGGTGCGGCCCGACCGGAGCCCGAGTCTCCGGCGCCCAGGAAGCCGCGCGATTCGGCGCGCGCTCACGGGAAAGGTTGACCTTGGAATCGTTCGACACCCCCGTCCCGGGATCGGTGAGCTCCGCCGAGCGACTCACGCGGATCACGGCGACCTACGGCTCGCTCATCCACGAACAGGTGGAATTGACGCGCCGCTTCCTCGGACAACCGGATCCGGATCTCGCGATGGGAGACGGGCCGGTCGTCGAGGAGGCGATTCGCCTCGTTCTCCGCGGTGCGGAGTGGCTCGAGCTCAAGGAGCTCATCGAGGCCTTGCAGTCGCTTCGTGACGGAATCGCGCGGATGGGACAGGTGATGGCCGACAACCGCGGCGAGCTCATCTCCGCCTGCCACGTGGAGCTGGAGACGGAGGAGCGCCTGGCGGGAAGTCTCCGCTCGGAAGGGTTCGGCTCGCTGCTCGAGCAGGCGGTTCTGGTCGAGGACGCGATCGAAGGCATGCGCTCCGAGATGGAGCCGGCTCGCTCGCAGCCGCCGCGCTCGCTGTTCGACGAAGGCGCGGCCGGCCTCGGGCCGCACGGCAATCTTCTCGCGCTCACCGTCGAGATCAAGAGCGCGGTCTCCCATCAAAACGAGAAGATCGCGTTCATCCACGACATGGCCGGCGGCGCGCTCCACACGCTCCTCGCCACGATCTCCGACTGGGAGCAGGGTCGAAAGGGGCAGCCGCTTCGCCCGACCGACGCCGCGGCGGACGACGCCGAGGAGCGCTCCCTCGCGATCTATCGCGGACTCCAGAGGTCGGAGGCGGAGATGCGCTCCCTCATCTATGAGGTGGGACAGCTTCTCGGCACGCAGTACTCGCTCGAGCGCCGGGCGCGCGACCTGGACGAGCACCTCCTGTGGGAGTTCCTCGACCCGCTCGATCGCTTTGTGGACGACCTCTTCGAGGCGGTGGGCCGCCGCAAAGGAGCGCCGGCAGTCCTCAGGGTGCAGACGGGGGGCGTGGGCTTCGAGCCGGAGATCGGTTCCATTCTCATCCCCATCCTGGTGCGCATCCTCGAAACGAGCGAAGTGCCTCCGGCCACGAACGGCGCTCCGGAAGTCCGGGTGACGGCGGCGCGCGAGAGCCTCGAAGCGATGATCGCGATCTCGGGCTTCACCCGCCTCGATGCCGAGGCGCTCGCGATGCTCGAGCACGCGCTCGAGGACCTGGCCGGGTTCGTCGAGGTGAGCGGGGACGACATGGTCGCCCTTCGCATCCAGTTCTCGATGGCGCGCGCGCTTCGAAGCTTCCTCATCGTCGAGGCCGCAGGGCACAAGCTCGCGCTTCCCTGGAGCGCGGTGGATCGCGTGGACGCCAACGGTGAGATGCCGGCGGAAGACGCCGACCTGCCGGTGCTCGCGCTTCACACGCTCTTCGCAACCGCGACGGGGCGCCGGAGCGCCTCGGGAGAGCCGGACGAGGCACGTCCCGTGGCCCTTCTTCGCTCTGGCGGCCGGATGACGCGCATCACCTTCGACCGCATCGTCTGGAGGGAGAGCGCGCGATGGTCGCCGCTTCCCGCGCAGCTCCGCACGACCGACGAAGTGCTCGGCGGGATCGTGGCTCCGGACGGCGCGATCACGCTCGTCCTGAACCCCGCCGCCATCGCGGATCGGGCGCGGAAGGCGGTGGCGGCGTGAAGGCGCTCAAGATCGAGCGGGCCGGCGCGGAACGCTTCCACTTCGTGCTCGAGGGGACGGTCGATCCCGCGGGAGCGCGCTCGGTGGACCGCCTGCTCTTCACCTGCCAGGCAAGGGGCGCACGCGACGTGCGGCTCGATTTCACCGGCGTGGACTCGATCTGCACCCTGGGAACCGCGGTGCTCGCCAGGCAGGGGAAGGTGTACCAGGAAACGGAGCGGCGCATTCACGTGGTGGGGCTCTCGACGGAGATCCGCCGCGCGCTGATGGATGTGGAGGCGATCGTCTACGAGGCGAACGCAGGGGCGACGGAGCCCGCCGCGCCGGACGCAGGGGCTGTCGCACTCGCCGCGGCACCTGCCGCCTCGGAACCCGTTGTCTCGGAGGCTGGCGCCGCTTCGGATACGTCGGCGGCATCGGATGCCACCGTCCCGGCCGTGATGAGCCCCGTGTCCGACGTCATCCCGCCGCGCGACGAGGATGCATCCGACGAGATCGCGATCCTCCAGTCCAAGCTGAAGCGGAAGCTGGTCGAGTTCCGGAACCTCTTCGAGATCACGCGCGCGCTCAACCTCGCGCTCGATCTGGACGAGGTGCTCAATCTCTTCAGCCTCAGCATCATGGGTCAGTTCGGCGTCGAGCGGGTCGCTGTCTTCCTCGTCGAGCCGCGCCGCGGCGGGCTTTTCGCTCCGCGCCAGGTTCGCGGCTTCCCGTCGGATCACTTCCGCGATTTCACCATGCCGGCGGACGTCCTCGTGCACCGGGGCGAGGAAGAGGAGTTCCTGAGCCTCGGGGACTTGAGCTCCGCTGAAGAGGTGGTCGAGGCGCTCCGCGCGTCCGGGCTCGAGTGGCTCGTGCCGCTCCGCGTGCGCCGGGATCTCGAGGGGCTGGTGTTCCTCGGAGGCCGGGGAGCGCGCCGGGGATTCCACGAGGACGAGCGTGACCTCCTGACCACGCTCTGCAATCAGGGAGCCGTCGCGATCGCGAACGCGACGCAGCGTCGCGCGCAGGAAGACCGGAACCTCGGCCTGGTGCGCGGCATGATGTCTCTCATCGAGAGCCGCGACGAGTACGCGCGCGGGACCACCGAGCGCGTGGTGCGCTACGTGACCGCCGTGTCGAAGCTCCTCCACGTTCCCAAGCCGGCGCTCAAGTCGCTCGTGTACGGCGCCGCGCTGCGGGACATCGGCATGATCGCGGTGAGCCACCTCATCTTGAAGAATCCCGCCCATCTCTCGGACGACGAGTGGGCGCTCATCAAGCAGCATCCCGAGCGCGGCGCCCGGATCCTCGAGGAGATGGATTTCCCGTCCGAGGTGATCGACGTCGTTCGCCATCACCACGAGCGCTGGGGCGGGGAAGGCTATCCCGACGGACTGCGCGGGAACGAGATCCCGCTCGGCGCGCGCATCGTTTCACTCGTCGACTCCTACGTCGCGATGACGGGCGAGCGCCCGTACCGGCGCGCGCTCCCGTTCGACAAGGCGCGCCAGGTCGTGGCCGAGAACTGGGGCACGCCCTTCGATCCGAGCGTCGTGGAGATGTTCCTTCAAGTTCTGGACAATCTCGAGCGGCGCTCGCGTCAGCGACCGGGCTCCGCTTCGTCGAACGCTTCGTCCCCCGAAGGCGCTGACGGCCAAGAATCCGGCGGCGGCGCCATCCCCATGGAGAGCCACCCGTGAGCCTCGAGAGCACTCGCCCGGCCACAGAGCTGGGAGCTGCGAAGACGAAGCGAAGCATTCTCGTGATCGACGACGATCGCCGCGTGCTCGAGCTGCTCCAGATCTCGCTCACGCAGAACGGCTTCAAGGTGGCCGTCGCGGCGACAGGGGAAGAGGGGCTCGATCAGATGCGGAAGGATCCGCCCGATCTCGTGATCCTCGATCTTCGGCTCCCCCGGAAGACGGGATTCGAGGTCTGCGCGGCGATCAAGAGCAGCAAGGACACGCAGCACATCCCGATCATCATGGTCTCGGCGAGCGCGGAGGTGGATTCGAGGCTTCAGGGCCTCATGCACGGGGCGGACGACTATCTCACCAAGCCCTTCTCGCCGAAGGAGCTCCTGATCAAGGTACGCCGCATCTTCGAGCGCCTGGATCGGGCCGAGCACCTCACGACCAAGAACAAGGAGCTCGAGAGCGAGGTCGCCCGGAACCGCGAGGATCTGGTCGCGCGGAACAAGGAGCTGCGCTTCCAGGTCTACAGCCTCGAGACCCTGATGGGGCTCACCCATCAGCTCAACTCGTCGCTCGATCTGGACGACCTCTTGAACACGCTGATCCTGAGCGTGGTGGGCCAGCTCCGCGTCAACTCGGCCTGCCTCTTCCTCACCGACGACCGGGACGAGCCGAAGATCTTCGAGGTCTCCACGTTCAAGGGACTCAAGGGCGATCAGATCAAGGAGATCCGTTTCCCCTACTCGAGCCCGTTCATCGGCGCGCTCCTTCCGCCGGACGGAGACGAGGGCCGCCCCGTGCGCCTCTCGGACCTCGAGGACGATCCCGCGCTCGCCGCCGGCGTCGGGCCGCTGTTCGCGGCGGGGCTCGCCGTGGTGTCGCCGGTCGTGATGAAGCAGCGCCTCACGGCGGTCCTCGCCGTGGGCGAGAAGGTGAGCGGCCAGGAGTTCGGGACGGTGGACCTCGAGATGCTGCGCGCGCTCTCCGAATCGGCCGGCATCGCCATCGAGAACGCCCGGCTCTTCAAGGATCTTCAGGAGTCGTACGTCTCGACCGTGCGCCTGCTCGTGGCGCGAATCGAGGAGAAGGATCCCTACACCCACGGGCACACGGAGCGCGTGGCCCAGTACTCCGTCGCGCTCGCCCGCGAGCTCGGCTTCCCGGCCGAGGAAGTGCAGCGAATCCAGTTCGGCGCCTACCTCCACGACATCGGCAAGGTGCACACGCAGGACGAAGTGCTCCACAAGCCGGGCGCCCTCACGGACGAGGAGTGGCGGATGGTGAAGATGCACCCCGTTCGCGGCGCCGAGATGATCAAGGGGGTGAAGTTCCTCGAGCGCGTCGTGGACATGGTGCGCCACCACCACGAGCGCGTGGACGGCCGCGGCTACCCGGATGGGCTGAAGGGGGACGAGATCTCGACCGCGGCCAAGATCGTCAACGTGGCCGATGCGTTCGATGCGATGACCACGGACCGTCCGTACCGTGCGGGTATGACGTTCGAGCAGGCGATCGCGCAGATGCAGGAGAAGGCGGGCACGCAGTTCGCGGCGGAGATCGTCGAGGTGCTCGTGAAGGCGGTGCGCGGGGGCAGGTTCGGGCTCAAGACCGCGGTGCCGGCATCGTAGGGTCGTCGGGCGCGAGTCGGACCGAATTGGCTCCGCTACGAAATCAGTTCCGCAGCGAAATCAGCTCCGCGGCGAAATCAGTCGCAGCGAAATCAGCCCCCCAGCTTCGCCAGGCGCGTCTTCGCCTGCTCCCGCTCCCAGCCGGACGGCGCGAATAACAGGTAGGTCTTGATCGCGGACTTCGCCGACTCGGCGCGCGCCCTCGTCGGCTCCGCCTGCCAGGCGCGGTAGAGCGCGTCCGCCAGGAGCTGGCGCACCGCGACCTGCTCCGGAACACCGCCCATCGTGTCGAGCGCACGCTCCCATCCGTCCGCCGCGGTCTCGAACCGCGTCGCGGTCGGATCCGCGTTCGCCATGTCGCTCAGCTGCTGCGCCGCGCGCACCGGTCCGAGACTCTCGGTCCCGAGTGCGCGGAACGGATCGGACGCGGTCGCGCGCGGCCGGCGGGACGAATCCGGAGTGGCGATGACTTCGTCCGCGCGCATGGTCGACGGTTCGGGCGTATCGGCCTGGTCGTCGTTGGCATCGGGGGCGGAGTCCGGGGCCGTCTCCTCGTCCGCGGAGGAGGAGTGCGAGTCCGGCGGCTCCCATGGATTCCATTCGTGCTTCGCGCTTCCGGCATCGGACGGTGTGGGGTTCCCGGGCGATTCCACGTTCGGCGTGTTGTCGGTCGTGGTGGTGGTCTCCGGAGTCACCGCCGGCGACAGCGCGCGGGACGCCAGGCTTCGCTCTTCCGGACCGAGTCCGAGATGGGGAGCGATCCAGGCGGAGACGAACGAAGTCCGCGACACCACCACACCCACGCTGCCGGCGACGACGGCGAGGGCCGCGAACGCGAGCCAGGCGCCCGAACCGGAGCGCTTCGGCGCCGGGCGATACTGCGGAGGTGCGGCCTCGGCGCGGTGCTTTGCAGGGGCGACGCGCGTCTCGCTGACCCGCGCGGGGGTGTTCACGACACGGGGATCCGCGCCTGTGTTCGCGGGCCGATGATCGGTGCGGGCATTCGGGGCGCGATCGATGCGGCCGTTGGCCGGGCGCGCTTGGGTGGGACTCTCCAGGTAACGCGCGGAGACCGCCGGCGTCGAGAGATCCTTGTCACGCTGCCCGCGCTCGCGGATGCGCGACCCCACCTCCGCTTCGAGCTCACGGAAGAATTCGTCGCCGGGATCGATGGAGAGGGAGTCGGAGAGGATGGCTTCGATCCGCTCGAGCAACGCGAAGCGGGTCGAGCAGTCGCGGCAGGCCGCGAGATGGCTCTGCACGTTGTCCGACGCCGATCCGACGAGCTGGCCGTCGAGATAGGACGAGAGCTGCTGGACCGTGAGATGGATCACGCGTCCCCTCCGAGACCGGTCGTGCGCGACAGGATGTGCCCCCGCGCCTGCGAGAGCCGGAGCGTGGCCACGCCGAGCGAGAGGTCGAGGAGCGCGGCCAGCTGCTCGTAGGGGAGCTCCTCGAGAATGCGGAGCGAGAGCGTCATGCGCTGATCCGGCCGCAGCTCCGCGAAGGACGCGAGCGTGCGAGCGCGAAGGCGAGCGTCGCCGGGAGATCCCTCGGCGGGCTCCGCGGGTGTTTGTGGTTCGCGGTTCGTGGGCGAGAGATCCGCGCCGTGAGCATCGATTGCGGTCAGCGGCCGCGTCTCGGTCGCCTTGGGCGAGCTCGCGACGGCGGACGGCGTTTCGTGGATCCGGCGCATGATTCCGAGGATCCAGGGGAAGAATCGGAGCGAGTCCGGAATCTCCCGAAGCTCACCCCACCCGCAGATCAAGGCATCGCGCGCGAGCAGATCCGCGGCGTCCGCATCGCCGCACATCGCGTAGGCGATGCGGTAGAGCGGCCGCGCGTACTGACGGACGAGCGCGAGGTAGGCCTGGCGGTCGCCCGACTGGGCGGCCGAGATCCGCTCGATTTCCTCGCCGGCTTCGAGATAGACCAGAGATACACCCTGCATGCGTCGACCGGCCTCACGTTCCAGGAGGGAAAGAGGGACGACCCATTTATCGGCAGGCGGCCGGCGTTCTGGAGGGGGGCCAACTCGCCCCGGGGCGAGTTGAGGGCGGTGGGGGCCGACCCTATCCTGCGTCCTTTGGAACTCGCCCCGGGGCGAGTTGAGGCGGCTACTGGCCGTTGGTGCCGGGCTTGGTACCGTCCGTGGGCGCGAAGTTCTAAGCGTCCCAAGATCAAGTGAGCCATGGGCTAAGGCTGCGGGGTGGACCTAGCGGAGTCTCGTCTTGCGACGAGTTGTCGGGAGCATCCCACTATCCGCAACTCGCGCCGGGGCGAGTTACCTCGCGCGAATCAATTCCCCGGGACGCACGGGGTGCCAGCCGAGGACCACCGCCTCCTTCGTTGACGGCCCGCAACCATTGGTTGATGTCGCGCCATGACGCTGGGACGCGTCGGGTTGCGGCGCGTCTCGAGCGAAAACACTCTTGAGACCGTCGACGGATGGCTGCGGTTGCGACGCCTTTCTGCGGGCTTCATGTTGCGCTAAATCGCTGTAAAGGCTTCAGATGCCGCTCCGGCCGCGCATCGGCACGTGCGTTGCGATAGCGAATCCGCGTCGGCGGCCCGGCGCTGGAAGGACCCCTCACCGGACCCGGTAGGCCCGCAGCTGGGCCGCACGACTCAAAACTCGGCCCAACGGGCCAAGCAGCACCGAACCACCGAAGCACACCTATAGATGTGAAGGCGGGGCGTCCTCTGTTGGGGGAGAACACTGCGGAGTCGGGGCCGCGGTGTGGTGAAGCCGAGGAGGCGAAGAGGCGCCCCGCCATGAACTTGGGGCCCAGTCCGCAGCCACCGCAGGCGCCATCGAGCGCCCGGAGGGCAGCGTCGACGGGCCCCTTCTGTCGTCCCGCCAACCGCTCCAGCACAGCGCACCGCCATCCCCACGAACCGCCCCCGCCGAACCCGGCCGCCAACCCGTTTCCTCATTGACCCACGGGCAGCCCTTGGGTACTCTCTCCCGCTCGAAGTCGGCGTGTTGGTTGATTCTGCAGATCGGGGCCCGCTCGCGCGCGCGCCCCCGCGCAGGCAAGAGCGCGGAGGCCGGAAGTGACCGACAAGGAACCCAACAAGGTCACGGACTGGCGGCAGATCGGTCTTCTGACGTCGATTCCGTTCATTCTCGCGCTGGCTCCCATCGTCGGGTACTTCCTCGGGAAATTCCTCGATCAGAAGTTCCGAACGACCTGGCTCAGCTTCGTGCTGATGGCGCTGGGGTTTGTGGCGGGCGTCCGCGAGACGATCAAGATCGTGAAGATGTCGCAATCGGAGGACTGACCCCCCTGATCCGTAACGAGAACGTCGCAACCAATCCGCTCGCTCGCGCGATGTGGATGTCCTGGCTCGCAGCCCTCGCGCTCGCCGGACTCCTCCTTCCGCGCACTCCCGGCGCCGCCCTTGCGATCGTCGCCGGGCAGAGTCTGATGGCGATCAACTTCTTCTTTCTCGACAAGCTTGTGAAACTCTTCACACACGCCATGGCGCCCCGCACCGGCAACCGCCAGATCCCGGGGCGCTTCTTCGCTTTCGCGACGCTCAAGGTTCTCCTCGTCTATGGCGGCGCGTTCGCGCTGATCCGGACCCGGGCCGTTCCGTTCCTGCCGCTCACGTGCGGACTGTCGCTCCTGCTCCTCGTCCTCTTCCTCCAGTCCCTCATGCGGGCCGCGGGCTACGCGGCCTCTCCGTTCGCGCGGCGGGCACCACAAACAGCGGCTACCTCCGGGAATGCCGCCAAGCTTGCCGCGTTCTTCTTCACCCTCGCGCTCCTCGCGGCGCCGGTCCTGGCGCATGCCGGCGACACGGCGACCCAGGCCGCGCCCGTCCAGCTCGCGCAGCACGATCCCGCGCAGCCGACGACGCCCGCGAATCCCGAGACCGCGACGCAAAGCGAAGCCGCCGCGACCGCCCACGGCGAGGCCCACGGCGAAGCGGGCGCCGAACACGCCGAGCACGCCGAAGGCGGCGAGGCGCACCTCCCGAACTGGATCGTGATCCTCAACGACTACTTCCCGGACAATCCCGTCGTCCACTGGATGCACGAGAACGAGTACCTCGTGTTCGCGTGGCTCGCGGGACTGGTCTTCCTCGTCTTCACCTGGATCGCCATGCGGAAGCCGACGCTCGTTCCGGGAACGCTCCAGAACGCGATCGAGTGGATCGTGGAGAGCATGGAGGACGTCTGCGGCGGGATGCTGGGGAAGCACCTTCCCAAGTACTTCCCGTTCATCATGGCGATCTTCTTCTACATCCTCACCATGAACCTGATCGGCATCATCCCCGGCTTCAAGTCGTCCACGTCGACCCTGGACGTGACGCTGGCCCTCGCGCTCATCACGTTCCTCTACGTGCAGATCAACGGCATCATCAACCTGGGGCCGCTCGGCTACCTCGACCACCTGGCCGGCTCGCCGCGCGACATCGTCGGGTTCGCCATGCTGCCCGTGATGATCCCGGTGCACATCCTGGGAGAGCTGGTGAAGCCGGTGAGTCTCTCCTGCCGTCTCTTCGGGAACATCTTCGGCGAGGACACGCTGATCGTCGTCTTCGTCGGCGTTGCGGCGCTCGCGCTCAAGGCGAGCCTCACGGCGCTCGCGGTGCCGCCGATGGCCGGGATCACCGCGCTCTTCATGCTGCTCCAGACGCTCACGGCCATCGTCCAGGCATTGATCTTCTCGCTGCTCACCACCGTCTACCTGTACATGATGCTCCCGCACGAGGCGCACGCGCACGGAGAGACGGAACACGAACACGCGTAACCCCAACCCCACGGAGGTAGCACAGATGAATTTCGCCGCCACACTCGGCCTCGCGCTCCCGATCGGGATCGGTCTGGCCGCCATCGGTTCGGGCATCGGTCTCGGCTTCATGGGCCGGGGCGCGATGGAGGCCATGGGCCGCCAGCCGGAAGTGCTGCCGAAGATCCAGGTCGCCATGATCATCGGCTTCGGCTTCATCGAGGCGCTCACGATCTACGCATTCGTCACGATGTTCTTCCTCCAGGGAAAGATCCAGTAACCGATCGGAGCCGGGCGCCACGCGCGCCCCTCCGGTCCGGGAAGGACCTATGAACCAATTCGTCCACTGGAATCAGCTCCTGGCGCATGCCCTGAGCTTCGTCGTCTTCTACTTCCTCGTGCGCATGGCGTTCGCGGCGATCATCTATCCGCCGATGAAGGAGCGCCGCGAGAAGATCAAGGCCGAGTTCGAGCGCATCGAGTCGGAGAAGGCGGCCGCCGAGCGGCTTCGCCAGGAGTACGAGGGTCACATCAAGCGGATCGAGGCCGAGAGCCGCGAGCGCATCCAGAACGCGGTCACGGAAGGGCAGAAGGTCGCCGCCGAGATTCGCGAGATCGCGCGCAAGGAGGCCCAGGACAACCTTCAGCGCGCCCGCGAGGAGATCGCGCGGGAGCACGAGAAGGCCGCGGCCAAGCTCAAGGCCGAGGTCGTGGAACTGGCCATGGAGATCGCGGGCAAGGTGGTGCGCGAGGAGCTGACGGCCGACAAGCATCGCCGGCTCGTCGACGGCTTCCTCACGGAGCTGGAGCAGGCGCGGTGATCTCGGTCACGCTGGCCCGCCGCTACGCGCGGGCCCTCCTCGCCCTGGCGCAGAAGAAGAACGAGGTTCAGCGCACGGAGCCGGAGCTCCAGGCGGTGGCGGAGCTCTTCCGGAAGGACCCCCTCGCCCGGCGCTTCTTCGAGAGCCCGAACATCTCCCGCGAGGAGAAGATTCGGTTCCTCGAAGAGCGCCTGATGCCGCTGGTGGGAAAGCCGCTGTATGGGCTCTTCCACGTGCTCCTGCGCCGGCGGCGTCTCGACCATCTCGTCGCGATCGCGGAGGAGTTCAAGAAGCTCGCGGAGAAGGCCCAGGGGATCACGCACGCGATCGTGCGCACCGCCGCTCCGATCACGGACGTTCAGGCGGACCGGCTCACGAAGATCCTCACGCAGCGCGTCGGAGGAACGATCGAGCTCACACGCGAGGTGGACCCGTCCCTGCTCGGGGGCGCGGCCGTCTCATTGGATCACAAGGTCATCGACGGCACCCTCGCCACGGAGCTTCGGCGCATCCGCCGGACGCTCCTCCTGGCCAGGATTCCAGGTAGGGGATAACGCATGGCATTCAAGCCCGAGGAAGTCAGTTCGGTTCTAGAGCAAGAGCTCGAGAAGTACGAGTCCCGGCTCACGATGGAGAGCGTCGGGACGGTGCTCCAGGTCGGCGATGGAATCGCGCGCGTCTGGGGTCTGGACGACGCGATGGCCGGGGAGCTCGTGCTCTTCCCCGGGGAGGTGACCGGCGTGGTCCTCAATCTCGAAGAGGACAACGTGGGCTGCGCCCTCTTCGGATCCACCGAGTCGATCAAGCAGGGCGACGCGGTCCGCCGCACCAGCCGCCTGGCATCCGTGCCGGTCGGCGACGCGATGACCGGCCGCGTGATCAACGCGATCGGCGAAGCGATCGACGGCAAGGGCCCCATCGTCACGAACGACTTCCGTCCGCTCGAAGGCAAGGCGCCGGGTGTGGTCGACCGCCAGCCCGTGAATCAGCCCGTGCAGACGGGCCTCAAGGCCATCGACTCGATGATCCCGATCGGCCGCGGACAGCGCGAGCTCATCATCGGCGACCGCCAGACCGGCAAGACCGCGGTCGCGATCGACACGATCCTGAACCAGAAGGGCACCGGCATCCGCTGCATCTACGTCGCGGTGGGCCAGAAGGATTTCACGGTCGCGAAGGTCGTGAAGATCCTGCAGGACGCGGGGGCGATGGAGTACACGACCGTCGTCGCGGCCGGCGCCTCCGAATCCGCGCCGCTCCAGTACATCGCCCCGTTCACCGGCTGCGCCATCGGCGAGGACGTCCGCGACCGCGGCGGCCACGCGCTCGTGATCTACGACGATCTCTCGAAGCACGCGGCGGCGTACCGCCAGCTCTCCCTGCTCCTCCGCCGGCCGCCGGGCCGTGAGGCGTTCCCGGGAGACGTCTTCTATCTCCACTCGCGACTCCTCGAGCGCGCCGCGAAGATGAACGATCCGCTCGGCGCGGGCTCGCTCACGGCGCTTCCGATCATCGAGACCCAGGCGGGCGACGTCTCGGCGTACATCCCGACCAACGTGATCTCGATCACGGACGGACAGATCTTCCTCGAGAGCGACCTCTTCTACTCGGGCGTCCGCCCCGCGATCAACGTGGGTATCTCGGTGTCGCGCGTCGGCGGCAAGGCGCAGACCAAGGCCATGAAGAAGGTGGCCGGACGCCTCCGTCTCGACCTCGCGCAGTATCGCGAGCTCGCGGCGTTCTCGCAGTTCGGATCCGACCTCGACAAGGCGACGCAGGCGCAGCTCACGCGCGGCGAGCGCATGGTCGAGCTCCTGAAGCAGGGCCAGTACCAGCCGCTGTCGGTGGAGCGCCAGGTGGCGATCATCTACGCGGGCACGAACGGCTATCTCGACGATCTGCCCACGACCTCGATCCGTCCCTTCGAGCAGGGCTTCTACGAGTACCTCGACAAGGAATTCGCCGACCTCATGCACGAGCTCCGCGCCAAGTACGAGCTGACGGACGCGAGCGAGGCCAAGCTGAAGAAGGCGATCGAGGCGTACAAGGCCGTGTTCGTGAAGACCATCAAGAAGGCCTAGTCGATTGGCGACACTCCGCGACATCCGCCGCCGCATCCGGTCCGTCCGGTCGACGGCGCAGATCACGAAGACCATGAAGATGGTCTCGGCGGCGAAGCTCCGCCGCGCGCAGACCGCGCTCGAGTCGGCGCGTCCCTACGACCGGGAGCTCAAGAAGGTGCTCGCGAATCTCGCGAGCGCGTCCGGCGACTCGCTCACCCCGGTGTTCGTGCATCGCGAGGTGAAGCGCCGCGCCCTCATCGTCATCACGTCGGATCGCGGCCTGAGCGGCGCCTTCAACGTGAACCTGATCAAGGCCACCGAGGGCCGGCTCCGCGCGGGCGGAGCGCCGATCGCGCTCGTCACGCTCGGACGCAAAGGGGCCGACTACTTCCGCCGGCGGAACGCATCCGTGCTCGTCTCCAACACGGAGCTGGGCGGCGTGGCCTCGTGGAAGATGGCGGAGGAGCTGAGCCGCGATCTCACGGCCCGCTTCCTCTCGGGCGAGATCGACGAGGTCGACCTCGTGTTCACGCATTTTCAGAGCGCACTCACACGGTCCATCGTGATCGAGCCGTTCCTTCCGCTCGGTCGCGGCGAGGCGGCCGAGACCGTGCAGACGCTCGACTACATCTTCGAGCCGTCGCCCGAGGCGATCCTCGAGAAGATCGTGCCGTACTACCTCGCGATGCGTCTCTACATGGCGCTCGCCGAGTCCGCCGCGTCGGAGCACAGCGCGCGGATGGTGGCGATGGGCTCGGCCACGAAGAACGCGAACGAGATGATCCAGAATCTGACGCTCCACATGAACCGCACCCGGCAGGCCACGATCACGCGAGAGCTGGTGGAGATCGTGGCGGGC
>DATJGP010000102.1:0-6449 GCA_035494915.1 Candidatus Eiseniibacteriota bacterium
GGGCCAGACCGCGTCCAAAAAAAGCGGGGCCAAGAGGAGCGCTCCAAGCGACGTCTTCGGAGCGACCCGCTTCCCCGCGAAACCCACGGCGATGTGCCCCAGGAACATGGTCGAAGCACCTCGCGTTGCGCCCGAGGGCGCGTCCTGCCGTTAGCGCGCGACCGGCTCCAGAGCCAGATCCACGATCCCCTTCTTCACCTCGTCCGCCGACTTGGCCAGCGCCGCCTGATCGGCCGCGTCCAGCTTCAGCTCCACGATCCGCTCCACGCCCTTCGACCCCAGGATCACGGGGACGCCGAGGTAGAGGTCGTTCATGCCGTACTCGCCTTGCAGGTATGCGGCCGCCGGAAGGAGCCGCTTCTTGTCGCGCAGGATCGACTCCGCCATCTGCACCGCCGACGAGGCCGGCGCGTAGAAGGCGCTTCCCGTCTGGAGGAGCTTCACGATCTCGGCGCCCCCGTCCCGCGTCCGCTGGACGATCTCGGCGAGCCGCTCCGGCTTGATGAAGTTCCGGACCGGGATGCCCGAGACGGTCGCGTAGTCGAGGATCGGAACCATGGTGTCGCCGTGGCCGCCCAGCACCATCGCCTGCACGTCCTCGACGGACACGCCGATCTCCTCGGCGAGGAACGTCCGGAAGCGCGACGAGTCGAGAACCCCCGCCATGCCCATGACGCGCTCGCGCGGGAAGCCGGTGACGCGATAGGTGAGGTACGCCATCACGTCGAGCGGGTTGGTGACCAGGATCACGAACGCCTTCGGCGCGTGCTGCTTGATCGCCTCGGCCACGCCGCGCACGATGTCGGCGTTCGCCTTGAGGAGATCCTGCCGCGACATGCCGGGCTTCCGCGGAAGGCCCGCCGTCACGATGACGAGATCGCTCCCCTGCATGGCGCGGAGGTCGCCGCTTCCCTCGACGTACGCGTCGTAGCCACGCACCGGTCCGGCCTCGAGGAGATCGAGCGCCTTGCCCTTGGCCACGCCTTCGAGGATGTCGATGAGGACGACGTCCCCCAGCTCGGCCTCGGCCGCGTAGATCGCGCAGGACGCGCCGACGTTGCCCGCGCCGACGACGGTGATCTTAGGCATGGGCCGCCTCGTTCGCGCTCGTGGGATCGATGGACACCGACATCCTGCTCTTGCCACGGCGGCGGAACACCACGACGCCGTCCTTGAGCGCGAACAGCGTGTCGTCCCTGCCCCGGCCCACGTTGACGCCCGGCGCGACGGCCGTGCCCCGCTGCCGCACGATGATGCTGCCGGCCGTGACCCGTTCGCCGCCGAACCGCTTCACGCCCAGCCGCTGCGACGCGGAGTCGCGTCCGTTTTTCGAGCTCGATACACCTTTTTTGTGCGCCATGTCGTTCGCTCCTTCCGCTAGACGACGATGTCCAGGATCCGGACCCGCGTCAGCGTATCCCGGTATCCAATCTTGCGCCGGTACTTCTTGCGCCGCTTGTACACACCCACGGTGATCTTCGGACCGCGCTCCGTGCCGAGGACCTTCGCCTTCACGGACGCCCCCTCGATCACCGGGCGGCCCAGCGTGACTCCGCCCTCGCCTCCGATCAGGAGCACCCGATCGAACGTGAGCTCCTTGCCTTCCTCGGCTCCGAGGTGGGGCAGGATGTGCTCCTCGTCCGGGGAGACCCGGAACTGGAGGCCCTGGGCTTCGATGACGGCATAGCGAGCACTCATAGACCGCGATCCTTTCGTTCGTGCTTCGTCATGGCCGGCGTCACACGCGCCGGCTCAGTGTTCGTACTGCTTGGTGATCTCCTCGAACGTCTTGCCGCGGAAGAGACGGATCTCGTCCCGCCGAAGCGACGGATCGTCCCGGATCTCCACCCGGAACCGATACTGCTTCTCGAGCCGCTCCAGACGGTCCGCGTTCTGCTCCACCAGGTGGATCGCGACGTCCGGATGCACCCGAAGCAGGAGCTGCCGCTCCTTCGAGCGCTGTCCCACGCGGCGCAGCATCCGCTCGATCTTGAGCGTCGCGGACGAGAGCGAGAGCACACGGCCCGCTCCCTCGCACGCGGCGCAGTTCTCCGTGAAATAGTTGGCGAGACTCGGCCGCTGCCGCTGCCTCGTCATCTCGATCAGCCCGAGCTCGCTCACCGCGAACGCCTTGGTCCGCGACCGGTCGCGCTTCAGCCGGTTCCGGAGCGTCTCGAGCACCGCCTTCTTGTTCGCGTCCTCCTCCATGTCGATGAAGTCGAGGACGATGATGCCGCCGAGGTCCCGAAGCCTCAGCTGCCGCGCGATCTCCTCGGCCGCTTCGAGATTCGTCTTCAAGATCGTCTCTTCCTGGCTCCGCTTCCCCGTGAACCGTCCGGTGTTCACGTCGATCGCGACGAGCGCCTCGGTCTGGTCGATCAGGATGTAGCCGCCCTTCTTCAGCCAGACCTTCCGCTCCATGGCCTTCTCGATCTCGCCCTCGATCCCGAAGTGATCGAAGATCGGCGCCTCGCCGCGGTAGAGCTTCACGCGAGTCTTGAGCTCGGGCGCGTAGGTCGAGAGGTATCTCAGGATCTGCTTGTGCTCCTCCTTCGAATCGATGACGAGCTGCGCCACGTCCTCCGTGAAGATGTCGCGGATGAGCCCCGTGGTGAACTCCATCTCCTGATGGAGGAGGGCCGGAGCGCGCGAACGCTCCCCCTGCTTCGCGATCTTCTCCCACATCTGCTCGAGGTACTTGACGTCGCCCTGGAACTCCTTGCGCCCCTGTTCGGCACCCACGGTGCGGACGATGACGCCCGCGCCTTTGGGCCTGAGCTCTCGGAGCAGCTGCTTCAGTCGGGTGCGCTCGGCGCGGTCCTCGATCTTCCGCGACACGCCGACGTGCTCGTGGTCCGGCATGTACACGAGGAACCGTCCCGCGAGGGACACCTGGGTCGTGACCCGCGGCCCCTTCGTGCCGATCGGCTCCTTCGTGATCTGGACGAGGATCTCCTGGCCCTTCTTGAGCGCGTCTTCGATCCGGGGCGGCGCCTCGTCGCGCCGGCCGCGTCCCCCGCTCCGCTTTCGATCGTCCCCGTCCTCGTCCTCTTCGAACATCTCGTCGAGGTCCGAGTCCGGCATCAGATCGGACGCGTGCAGGAACGCGCTCTTCTCGAGTCCCAGGTCCACGAACGCGGCCTGCATGCCCGGCAGCACCGCATTCACGCGTCCCTTGTAGATGTCACCCACCCGGCGAACCGCCTCGGGGCGCTCGACCAGGATCTCCACCAGCTCTTTGTCTTCGAGGAGCGCGATCCGCGTTTCGCTCACGCTCGCATTGATGATGATCTCTCTACGCATCAACCTCCCAAGCGGGGTCCGCCGGGGCCGGGTCCACCGAGTCGACGGGGACCGCCCGCCAAAATGCCGAATCCTCGAGCGCCTCGAGGGGAGTACGAAGGACGCCACCGCGCTCCACCCACATCGCTTCGCGATGCACGAGGAGGAGGCGGGGATCGAAATCGAACGAGGGCAGGAAGCTCCGCACGAGGAGATCCGGCCTTAGATACCCGGTGGCCTGCAGGCGCGAGGCCACGCGGACGCCCAGGGGGCCCGCCTCCGGATCCAGCGCGACGTCCGAAACCGCGGGGCGCGCGTTGACCGTCTTGCCCTTCTGACCATGACTCTGCTTGGCGACCGGCCAGTCGCTGGACGCCGTGAACGATGCGATCGACTGCGCGAGCTCCGCCCGCACGCGGTGCACGTCCTCGCCCCGCGTGAGCTCGTCCGTCAGGTAGGGCGTGAGCCGGACCCGGTAGTCGGCGCGCCCGATGGCGGCCATCAGTGAATCGGACGACTTGGTGAACGGCCGGCCCTCGAGGATACGAATGCCCTCGGGCAGGATCTCGTTCATCGCGGCGATCGTGGACCACGGGCAGGCCTGCGCCAGCTCCAGATCGAAGTACTCGGCCGAGCTCGTCGCGCCAAGGGAGAGCGGCGGGCCGTACGCGATCTTCGCGTGCCGGTTGAACCCCTGCGTGTAGGCGATCGGAATCTTCGCGACGCGGATCGCGCGGTCGAAGATCCGGACCAGGTCGAGATGCGAGGTGAAGCGGCCGTCGCCCAGCTTCTCGTAGGCCACGCGATAGCGCGTCGCCTGCGGTCCACGGTTGGCGGTCGGCCACACGCGCCGGCGCCGCCCGTACGCGCGCTCGCTCTCGGGCTTGTCGCTGGCAGCGCTGGCTCCGTTCGCGCCGTTGGCACCGTTCGTCTTGCCGTTCGCGCCGTTCGTGGCGTGCCCGTTCGCACCCGCCGCGTGCCCGTTCGTCGCGACCTCGGCCGCGGCCGGAGCTGCGGCCGGGCGAAGCGTCTCCATCGGCTTCTTCGTGAGCTCCTGGATGCGCTCCTGGATCTGCGCCGTCGTGACCTCCGGAGGCACTGCGAAGTCGAGCGAGGGGGGCGTGGTCCCCTGCCCCGGCGCGAGCTGGAGCGAGAGATTGCGTCCGTCGCGCGCTTTCGGCGTGAAGCAGGGCGCGCCGCATCGGTAGCACGCATGATCGCGGCAGTCCGGGGTGAGCGCCGCGGCGTAGGCCTTCTGCCGCTCCGCGACGAGGAACTTCTTCACCACCGGCGTCCGGATGTGGTCCCACGGGAGCCGCTCTTCGAGATCCCGCGGCCTCAGATAGATCGACGGATCCATGCCCACGGCCTCGAACGCGCGCATCCAGAGGTCGAAATCGAAGCACTCGGACCAGCCGTCGAACCGCGCACCCAGCTTCCACGCCGCCTCGAGCGCGTCGGCCGTGCGCACGTCGCCGCGCGCGAACACGCCCTCGAGGAACGCGGTCTTGGGATCGCGCCACTTCAGGCGGACGTTGTTCATGCCGCGGAAGCCGATCTTCAGCCGGTCGATCTTCCGCCAGAGCGTGTCCATGTCATCCTGCACTTCCCACTGGAAGGGCGTGTGCGGCTTCGGCACGTGAGGCGAGATGCCCACGTTGAAGTGCAGGCGCTTGTTGCCCCCCTTCGCCCACTCCTGCGACTTCCGGAGCGTGTCCGCGATGCCGTCGATGTCGGCGTCGGTCTCGGTGGGAAGGCCGATCATGAAGTAGAACTTGTTGCCGCCCCACCCCTGGTCGCGGGCGAGCTTCACCGAGTACTCGAGCTCCGCCTCGTCGATTCCCTTGTTGATCACGTCCCGCATGCGCTGCGTCCCGGCCTCGGGGGCGAAGGTGATGCTTCCCTTCCGGCCCTGGCCGATCTTCTCCGCGACGGACGGCGCCAGCGTTCCAACGCGGGTGGACGGGAGCGAGAGCGACACGCCCAGCTCGTTGGTGAAGCGGTCGAGCTCGTGCAGCACCACCGGCAGCTGCTTGTAGTCGGTGGTGGAGAGCGAGAGGAGCGATACCTCGTCCCAGCCCGCGTGGACGATCCCGCACTGCACTTCCTTCACCACCTCGTCCGCGCGCTTCTCGCGCAGCGGCCGGTTCATGTAGCCGGCGAGGCAGAAGCGGCAGCCGCGCGTGCAGCCGCGCATCACCTCGACGCCGAGGCGGTCGTGCGTGATCTCGGTCGGCGAGATGAGCGGCCGCTCCGGGTAGTACTCGGGCAGGAGCGACGCCACGTACCGGAAGCGCGGCTTGGAGGCCGGAGCCTCCGCGCGCGGCTCGCGCGCGATGAAGCCGAATCCGTTGTCGACCTCGTCGTAGAGCGCGGGCACGTAGACGCCTTCGATGGCGCCCATCCGCCGGAGCACCTCGGCGCGCAGCATGCCCGTCTCGCGGCGCTCGACCATGAGGTCGCACAGCTCCTGGATGACTTCCTCTCCGTCTCCGATCACGAAACCGTCGATGAACGGCGCGAGCGGCTCCGGGTTGATCGTGCAGAGTCCGCCCGCGATCAGGATGGGATCGTCCTCGCGCCGTTCCTTCGTTCGGAGGGGCATCTGGGCGAGGTCGATCATCGTGAGCACGTTCGTGTAGGCGAGCTCGTACTGGAGCGAGAAGCCGATCATGTCGAACTGACGCGCAGGCGTACGCGACTCGAGCGAGTAGAGGGGAATGCCCTCCGCCCGCATGAGACGCTCCATGTCGCCCCACGGCGTGAAGCAGAGCTCGGCCGCGCCGTCGGGCCGGCCGTTCACGATGTGGTAGAGGATCTTCAGGCCGAGATACGACATCCCGATCTCGTAGAGATCCGGGAAGCAGAGCAGGAGCCGGACCTTGGCCTCGGACGGATCCTTGTGTGCCGCGTGGAGGAAGCTGCCCGTATACCGGCTCGGCTTGGTCACGAGCGGCAGGTACGCTTCATCCAACAGTCGCAGCTTATCCATTGATCTCCTCCGTGGACGGGCCACCGGGGCAAATCTCGAATGTTGAGAATCGGTTACGAGCTTCGGAGGTGCCATCGAGGCGCTCCTCGCGAAGCCTGCGACCTTACCATAGCGGGGTTTCGCCCGCAACCGCTCCCGCAGCCTTGGGTTCGGGCGCTTCGGGATCTCCCCCACG
>DATJGP010000103.1:0-30284 GCA_035494915.1 Candidatus Eiseniibacteriota bacterium
TCGCCCCGGCGCACGACGTGCACCCCGCCGCGGCCATGCCGACCACGGCGCACCGGGCGAAGCTCTTTCTTGTGCTCGCGGGCCGCGGTGCGAAGCTCCGTCTTCGTGAGCGGGCGGGGCTTGTAGTCGGTCTGGAGCGCCAGCTGCACCTGCGCGCCCATGCCGTGCGGAACGCGGAACGTGGTGCCGTCCTTGTCGGCCGGCATGCGATGGCGGACGAAGACCGGATTGAGCCGCTGGAGCTCGTCCACGTCGACCGCGCTCACCCGCGACAGCTCCTTCATGTCGAGCGGGCCGCGCACCGTCACCTCGTCGTACTTGAGGGGCGAGTTCTCGGGAAGCTCGAAGCCGTAGCGCTGCGGATCGGACGCGATCTCCATCGCGGCGAGGAATTTCGGCACGTAATCCTGCGTCTCGCGCGGGAGCTTGAGCGACCAGAAATCGGTGGTTCCTTGACGCTTGATCGCGCGCTGCACGGTGCCCTCGCCGGCGTTGTACGCGGCGAGCGCGAGCGGCCAGGAGCCGTCGAACATCGTGTAGAGGCGGCGCAGGTAGCGCGCGGCCGCGCGGGTGGCCAGCTCGGGATCACGGCGCTCGTCCTTGTAGGCCGTCATCTCCAGCCCGAAGAGGCGCGCCGTGCCTCGAATGAACTGCCACGGACCGACCGCGCGCGCGACCGACTTCGCGTGCATGTTGAAGCCGCTCTCCACGAAGACGAGATTCGCGAGCTCCTCGGGCACGCCTTCCGCCCGGAGATTGCGCGAGAGAAGATCCATGTAGGAGCCGGACCGCGTGAGCCAGACCTGGAAGCGATCCCGGCCGCGGCCGGCGTAGTAGTTGATCCACTTGTCGACCCGCTCGTTGCGCTCCAGCTCGACGGGGCCGAGCGATGAGGGGAGCTTGGAGTCCTGATCCTGGTCCGCGTCGTCCTGGGCCGCATCCTTGGCCTTGTCGCGGAGGTCTTCGAGCGCTTGCTTCAGGAGGACGACGTCGCCGCGCGACGCGCTCGAGAGCTTGTCGATGTCCTTGAGGGCGCTCTCGCAGGTGCTGGCCGCATCCGCATTCTTGCCGGATTGCGCCAGATCCTTGGCCTTGTCGAGCGATGCCTGGATGGGAGCGACCGGATCGGAATTGGCCTCCGGATCGGCCTTCTCCGGTACGGAGTGGTCCGATCCAGCCTGGTCCGGCGGTCCCAGCATCCCCTCGTTCCAGCCCGGCATGTCCGGACCCATGGTCGCCGCGCACACAGGAAGAGCAGGGCGCGCGATGATGCCCAGGCCGAGGAGCATGAGGATGTACAAGGACTTGCGAGGGATCAAACGACTGCCTCCGTCCCAGTTTTCGATGCAGGAGGGCCGAACTCGGTACGCTTGAAGATCGTCCGGTCCCTGAGGTTACGAGAACTTCCTGTTCGTCGCTTTGATGCGGACCTGCGGAGGCTAAGGCCTGGACCGTGCATTCCGCAAGTCCAAAAGGGATTCGTGGCGAAATGACGCCAGATCCGACGTCAGTTCCCGCGATGTCCGGGCCGTTAACCCTAGGCACTGCAAGCCATATGCCACGTACTTCGTCGATCGGCTTGTTGACAGGTACACCGTCGGTTCCTATTCTGCGCCCGTGATCCAAACCCAGCTCGGATCGCGATTCCGGATCGCCGGCGTCGCGCGCAGCCCCGATCGGGAGGGCGCTTTGGCCCACCTCGACCCCGATCGGGGCTTCGCTTTGGTGGCCCGTGGAGCCATGGGGCCGGCCGACGTCATCGATCCGACCATCTGGGTCAAGGAGAAGCTCGCCCTGGCCCTGAGCGCCAACCTGGATCCCGCGGAGACGCCCCTGAAGCGCGTCATCGGAGCGCTCCGCGCCCTCCACGCCGAGCTGATGGCCCGGCCCGAGGGAGATCGGCCCTGGGTGGCCGTTCTCGCTCTTCTTCTCCATGGGGAGGACGCCGTGGCGGTGAGCGCGGGGGATTGCCCCTGCTTCCGCCATCGGAGCGGCCTCCTCTCTCGCCTGGGCCGCACGGAGCCCGATGCGGGCCCGAACGCCCCGCGCGGGGCCCTGGGGTCGGAGCCGCAGGTCCGGATCGAGGTGGTGCCTCTGAAGCCCGAGCCGGGCGACGTCTACGTGCTCTCGACGCGACCGATCCGGGACGGAGAGATTGCCCTCCTCGCTCGAGACCTCGCGGCCGCCAAGAATCCGGTCCAGATCCTCCGCGCCGCGTCGGAGGGCGCCGCCGATCGCGGCCGCGTGGCCGTGCGGGTCCTTCAGCCCCAGGAGCCCGAGTCGATCGGCACCGAGGCCGAAGCGGTCCCGGAGCAGGCCGACGCCGCGACCGCGCTCGCCGAGCCCGAACCGGTCGAGACGCTCGATGTCGCCGGGTTCGCGGTGGAAGCGCCGACGTCGGAGTTACCGGTCGAGCCGGCGCGCAGCGATGAGATCGAAGAGGCCCCGGGCCTGGGCGTGCTCGATCCCATCGCGCCCCCGATGCCGGAGAGCGCCGCGCAGACGCTGAACGGCGCACCTGCATTCATCGCCGAGGCGCTGAACGCGGCGCCGGCGGCGGACGCAACGGAGGAGCCCGCGGCGCAGGAATCCCCGGAGGCGAGCGGCGCGGATCACCCTCGCACGCCGACGCTCGCGCCGATTGGCGAGGATCGCGCGTGGTACGAGCCGCTCGCGCTCTGGGGCGGGGGGGCGCTTGCGATCATCGCGGTCGCGGTTCTCATCCGCGCGCTCCTGCCCGGAATCCTGGGCGATTCGTCCAAGCGCACCAACGCGACGCCGGTGCCGGTCGCGGTCACCGGAACGGCCGACATCTTCTCCGATCCGCCCGGCGCCGTCGTGCACGTCGATGGCATGGCGCTCGAAGGGCGCACACCTTTGACCGGCGTCTCGCTCGACGCGGGACTCCATCAGGTGGAGCTGGACTGGGGCCCGTACGGCGCGTGGCGTGACACGGTCGAGATCTCCGCGGCGTCGCGGCTGACGCTCCACCCCGCGCTCTACGGCACGGTCGCGTTCTCTTCGTCGGAGGCCAGCCGCGTGCTCGACGTGTATCTCGACGGCGTCTATGTCGGAACCACGCCCCTCACGCTCGAGCAGGTCGTCGTGGGACGGCATCTCGTGCGCTTCAGCGGTCCCGGTCTCGCAACGAGCGCGCAGGAGATCGACGTGCTGCGCGACAAGAGCGCCGAGCTGGTCGGGAGCGTCGGCCCCTCGCCGCTGGACGGCTCCGTGGAAGTGAAGAGCACGATTCTCGGCGACGCCGGATTCGAGTCGAGCCGCGGCGACCCGTTCTGGGTTGACGGCGTTCCGCGCGGCGTGACGCCGGGCAAGATCACGCTCGCTCCGGGCACGCACAGCGTGCGCGTGGCGCGGCGCGGATTCCCGCCCCAGGTCTCCATCCTCGACGTGAAGTCGGGCGGGCAGGCGTTCGTCACGGCCGAATTCGGCGAGCACTCCGACGAGCCGCTCCGCTTCGACGCGCCCGACGCGGTCGACCGCTCGAACCCTCTTCCGCTCACGATCACGATTCCGGAATCCGAGTGGGATCCGTCGCTCGCGCTCTGGCTCTACGCGGCGCCCCCGGGCGGCACGTTCCAGCCGAAGCGGATGACGCGCCTCGAAGAGGGCTCGCGCTCCTATGCGGCGCTCGTGCCCCCCGAGGTGCTTCGGTCCAAGGTCGGTCAGGTCCGCATTTATTTCACGGCGTCCGGCACGAGCGGACACGACATCTACTCCGAGATCTACACACTCCCGGTCAAGAACTGACGCAAGCGCGGCCCCCTCCTCGCCGCGCTCGATCGACCTCCCCGCAACGAGGACGCCATGCGTCCTTCCTGGCCCCACTTCGTCTGGCCTGCGCCGGTCGTGCTCTGGTTCCTGATCGCGCTGGGACACCTCGCTTCGACGTGCGCCGCGGTTCCGGCACGATGGGAAGAGCGCGCGGTCGCAGTCGCCCTGGGATGCGGCGCCGTGTCGCTCTGGGTGGGATGGCGCGAGCGGCCGTACCGGCGCGCCCTATGGTCGTGGCTCGAGGCAACGCTCGGCGTGATCGCCCTCCTGGCTGTTGGCGTGGCGCTCGGAGCCGAGGCGGACGCGCTCACGTGGCCGCTCCCGGTGCATCCCGCGGAAACGCCCGTCGTGATCGAAGGGCGCGTGCTCGATACGACCGGGACCGACGCGGAGTTCCCGAGCCTCGTCGTCGAAGCGCGCCGCGTGCGCGTGGGGGATCGCGAAGCCGCGTGCCGCGCGAAGCTCACGGTGCGCTGGCGCGACGACGCGATCCCGCCGCGCTGGGTGCTGCCCGGATTGTGGATTCGGCTGCGCGGAGACTTCCGGCCCCCCGAGGACGCGCGCAACTTCGGATCGAGCGCTCCGGGACGAGCGCTCGAGCGCCTCGGTCTCGAGGGCACCGTCACGATCGATCCCTTGTCGATCGAAGCGCCGGCGGATCCGCCCGAGCGCGGCGCCGATCCCGGGGCGATCATCCGGGACCGGCTCGCGCGCGCGTTCGCCGCGTCACTGAGCCGTCCGGTCGCCGCGCTCGCGCGCGGGATGCTCCTGGGCGACCGCTCCGGCATCGCGCCCGCGATCCAGCGATCGTTCCGGGACGGAGGCACGGTCCACATCCTCTCCATCTCCGGACTCCACGTCTGCATCCTCGCCGGCTTCATCGCGCTCTTCGCGGGCATGCTCCGGCTCCCGCCTGCGCCGACCGCGGCCATCGAGCTGGCCGCGCTCTGGGGCTACGTCGCGCTCGTGGGTGCGCCCGCGTCGGCGCTCCGCTCCGCGCTCCTGTGGACCTCCGCGCGCGGCGGACGTCTCCTCGGCGTTCCGGTGCGTCCCTTCACCGCCTGGGGCCTCGCGGGGCTCGCGCTCCATCTCTGGGATCCGCGATCGGTGCTCGATCCCGGATTCCAGCTCTCGTTCCTCGCCGTGCTCGGACTTGGCGCCGCGGGGCCTCTCGGCGGATTGGTGAAGCCCGGCGCGGTCGGCGGAGGGTCGCGCGGTCTCGCCCGTCGCGCCATCGCCGGCGGTTGGTCTCTCTTCGTGCAGAGCGGAGGTGCCACGATCGGCACCGCGGGCGTCCAGTCGACCATGTTCGGCGCCATCCCCATGGTCGGCCTGGGGCTCAATCTCATCGTGATCCCGCTCTGCACGCTCTTCATGGCCGAGTGCGTGCTCTTCCTCGGCGCCGTGGCCACGGGCGTGCCGCTCTTGCGCGGCGCGGCGGCTGGAGCGCTCGAAGCCGCGGGTCTCCTCATGCTGGAGCTGAACACGCATGGCTCGCGCTTGCTCGAGCCCTGGCTCGTGCACGACGTGGCGCCTACGGCCGTGCTTGCGGTCGGTGCGCTCCTCCTCGCGCTCGCGGGGGCGGCATCGGAGTCGTGCCGTGGCGGTCGCAGGTCGCGTGCGTCCGCGGCGCTCTGGTCCGCCGTCGCGCTCCTCGTGGGCGCGCTCGTCCCGTTCGTTCCACCGCCGCGCGAGCAGGGCGCGGCCGCCATCGTGATGCTCGACGTGGGGCAGGGGGACGCAACGTGGGTTTCGCTTCCGGGAGGCGCGTCGCTCCTCGTCGACGCGGGGCCGCGCGACGAGCGACGCGATTCCGGCGAGTCGGTGATCGAGCCCGCGCTCCGCGCGGAGGGAGCGGGGCGCGTTCCCACCGCGCTCCTCTCGCACGCGCACCTGGATCACTTCGGCGGATTCGAGTGGCTCGCGCGGCGGGGATGGATCGGAACGCTGTGGGAGAACGGCCGCGATCGCCGTGGCGCGTGGAGACGGGGACTCTCGCGCGCTCTGCGGCGACATGGTGGACGCGCGGTCGGCGTCTCGCGCGACACCACGCTCATGCTGGGCGGAGGAGCCTCGCTCACGATCGATCGAGGCCTCGCGGATGGCCCACACGAGAATGACGCCTCGCTCGCGGGACTCCTTCGCCTGGGAGATACAACCGCGCTCTTCGCGGGCGATCTCGAAACCGAGGGGGAGGAGTCGGTCCTCCCGAGGCTCGGCCCCGTCGATGTCCTCAAGGCGCCACACCACGGGAGCAAAACATCGAGCGGGGAGGACTGGGTGGCCACGCTCCATCCCGCCGTGGTTCTCGTCTCCTGCGGCGAGCACAACCACTTCCACCATCCCAGCGCCACCGTTCTCGGCCGGTACGAGCGTTACGGCGCGCGGGTGCTCCGCACCGATCAGGAAGGAACGATCCGGCTCACGCTCACCCCCCGCGGTGCCTGGATCTCGACCCGCGCGCACCCCGCTCCCGAGCGCGTGGCATGGACCCACGGCGCGCCGGTAACCCCTTCACGCGAAGAACCTTGAGCCGAACGCCCGGGTATGGTATCGATTGTCGATGGAGCCCCTTCGGCTGCTGCTCCTCGCCTCCGGGCGGGGGAGCCACGTCGCGAATCTGATCGATGCCACGCGCGACGGCCGGCTCGAGGCAGTGGTCGTGCGGGTCGTCTCCGACCGGCAGGACGCTCCCGCGCTCGAATACGCCCGGGAGCGATCGATCCCCACGTCCGTCCTCACGCCGTGGCGCCCCGGATCGCGGCTCGCTCCCGAAGCTGAAGAAGAGCTCAACGGCATCATCCGCCGGGATCGTCCCGGCCTGATCGCGCTCTGCGGCTTCATGCGTCTTCTGCGCCGGGAGACGATCGACCGCGCGGGTGCACCGATCCTCAACGTGCACCCGTCGCTCCTCCCTCGGTTTCCAGGGCTGGAGGCGCAGCGGCAGGCGATCGAGGCGGGCGTGGCCGTGACCGGAGCGACCGTGCACCGCGTGGACGCGGGCATGGACACCGGCCCCGTGATCGTGCAAGCAGAGCTCCCGATGCGCCGCGGCGAAACCGCGGATTCACTGTCCGAACGACTGCTGCCGCTCGAGCATCGGATCTACGTCGACGCGATACGAACGTTCACTCAGGAGGAATCGATGAAGACGGCCGATCGCGCCCTGCGCGACGTGGTGATCCCGGGCCGCGCGCCCGACTACAAGGGGAAGGTCCGCGATCTCTACGATCTCGGCTCCCAGCTCGTCCTCGTCGCGACCGACCGCGTGTCGGCCTACGACGTGATCCTGAACGAGGGCGTCCCGGGGAAGGGGCGCGTGCTCACCCAGATCTCGCGCTTCTGGTTCGAGCGGCTCGAGTCGATCGTGCAGAGTCACTACATCACCACCGACGTCGCGCGATTCCCCGAGCCGTTCGCCTCGAACCGCTCCGTGCTCGATGGCCGGTCGATGCTCGTGAAGAAGGCCAAGCGCTACGACGTCGAGTGCGTGGTGCGCGGCTATCTCGCGGGATCGGGATGGAAGGAGTACCAGGCGAATCAGTCCGTGTGCGGCGTGAAGCTCCCGCCCGGTCTCAAGCTCTCGTCGAAGCTCCCCGAGCCGATCTTCACTCCCGCCACCAAGGCGCAGGAGGGGCACGATGAGAACATCGACTTCGACCGGATGGCCTCGATCGTGGGTGGAGGCGTCGCCGAGACGTTGCGCGCGACCAGCATCGCGATCTACAAGGCGGCCGCGGCGCACGCGGAATCGGTCGGACTCATCCTCGCCGACACCAAGTTCGAGTTCGGTGAGAAGGATGGCGCGCTCGTCTGGATCGACGAGGCGCTCTCGCCCGATTCGTCCCGCTACTGGCCGATCGCCAGCTACCAAGAGGGGGTCGCGCAGGACAGCTTCGACAAGCAGGTGATCCGCGACTATCTCGACTCCATCCAGTGGGACCGGAATCCTCCTCCGCCGAAGCTGCCGGACGAGGTGATCGAGAAGACGGCGCGGCGCTACGAGGACGCCTTCGGGATGATCACGGGGGCGCGCGCCGCCCGGTGAGCGCCATCGTGATCGGGCGGGCGCTGCTCTCGGCGTCCGACAAGACCGGTCTGGTCGATTTCGCGCGAGGACTCTCGCGCCACGGCGTGAAGATCCTCTCGACGGGCGGCACCGCGCTCGCCTTGCGCGGCGCGGGAATCACCGTGCGCGACGTCTCCGAGGTGACCGGCTTTCCGGAGCTCTTCGACGGACGCGTGAAGACGCTCCATCCCGCGATCCACGGCGGGATCCTCTACCGCCGCGGCCTTGGCCGCGACGAGGAGGACCGCCACAAGCACGGCATCGTATCGATCGATCTCGTCGTGGTGAATCTCTACCCCTTCGAGAAGACCGTCGCGTCGGACGCGGTGACCGACGACGAGGCGATCGAGCAGATCGACATCGGCGGCCCGGCGCTCATCCGCGCCGCGGCCAAGAACCACAGCCACGTGGTCGTGGTGGTGGACCCGGATCAGTATGGCGCGGTCATCGACGCGATGGACCGGCAGGGGGGCGTGCCGCCCTCGCTCGCGCGGAAGTTCGCGCGGCGAGCGTTCGAGCGCACCTCGTCTTACGACGCCGCGATCTCGCGCTACTTCGCGGGCACCGAGCGCGACACGCCGGCCGAGACGCGCTCGCCGGCGGCAGGGGTGCCCGGGGCGCTCGAGGGCGTGGCGGCTCTACCTGAGACCATCGACCTCCAGCTCCGGCTCGAGCAGCGGCTCCGCTATGGCGAGAACCCGGGGCAGGAGGGGGCCTGGTATCTCCCCGAGGGGGGCGGTCGCCTCAAGCTCGGGCAGATGCGAGGGAAGACCCTCTCCTTCAACAACCTCCTCGACGTGGAGGCCGCCCTCGGCCTTCTCAGGGAATTCACCGAACCCGCGGCGGTCGTCATCAAGCACCGGAATCCCTCCGGCGCCGCGGTCGCCGAAACCGCGGCGGAGGCGATCGGGCGTGCGCGGCAGGGGGACGAGCTCTCGGCCTTCGGCGGGATCCTGGGTTTGAACCGGCCGCTGGACGACGCCGTGCTCGAGGCGGTCGGGTCGTTCTTCTACGAGATCGTGCTCGCGCCGTCGGTGGAAGCGAACGTGGCGAAGCTCGCGGCCCTCCGGAAGAATCTAATCATCCTGGAGGTCCCCTGGATGGGCGAGGCCGCGACCTCAGGCCTGACCGCGCGTACGCTCCTGGGTGGTCTCCTGGCGGAGACGGTGCCGGGGCCGCCCCGCTTCGATGGGTGGAGTGCGGTCTCGACGACGCCGCCGAGTCCCGCCCAGCTCGAGGATCTCCACTTCGCCTGGCGCGTGGTGCGCCACGCGATCTCGAACGGAATCGTGATCGCGCATGGCGGGCGGACCCTGGGCATCGGAGCGGGGCAGTCCTCGCGCGTCGACGCCGTGCGGCTCGCCCTGCTGAAGGCCGAGCGCGCGGGGCACGACGTTCGGGGCGCGGTGCTCTGCTCGGACGCGTTCTTCCCGTTCTCGGACTCGGTGGAGATCGCGGCGGAGGCGGGGATCGCGGCCATCGCCCATCCGGGAGGATCGGTACGGGACGGAGAGTCGGTGGCCGCCGCGGACAAGGCAGGGATCGCGCTGATGACCACAGGGGAGCGATGTTTTCTGCACTGATGAGGATGCTGCGCGACTATGCACCCGTGGTGGGACTCGGAATCCTGGCGGGCGCAGGCTGTGCCACCATCGATCACCCCGCGCCCATCGAAGAGGTCTTTGCGGACAGCCTCGTTGGAACGTGGAGATGGCAATCCAATGACGTCGTTCATCGTGGCTCGGAACGCGACGGTCAGCTCACCTTGAACGCCGACTCGACGTATCGGTTGACCGAGATCCGAAACGGCGGGGCGAGGACCCGGATGGGCCGGTTCAAGGTGTATCAAACCGCCAGGCACGATTCGCTCGATCCATGGATCGAATTCGATCCCGGGACCGATCGGAAGCAGCGCGTGTTCCAGTTCTCCGGGCACGATACGCTGCTCCTCCGCGACGGGGATCTGGGTTCGGCTCTCGAGAACAGCAATGTCGATCTGTACGTTCGGGCGACCACCGAGCGGCTTCCCGATCTGCCCGATGGCGACATCGTCTACGACCAGCGGCCGTCGCCGATCTCGGCTCCGCCGCCTGAATATCCGGAATTCGCCAGGACCGCGCGAATCACGGGGAGGGTCGTCCTCGACGTGCTCGTCGACGAGAAGGGGCACGTGCGGGATGTCTTCGTCATTCAGGGCGTGATGGGTCTCAACGAGCCGGCCATCGAAGCGGCGAAGGTGTGGGTCTTCAGACCCGCCACGAAGAACGGAGTCCCAGTCGCCGCCTGGTACGAGCTGCCCTTCGACTTTCAACTACCGGCGGAGCAGTGAGCCACGCTTCGGGGAGGTGTCACTCTTGAGCCACGAACGACTGCTCATCCTCGACTTCGGTTCGCAGTTCACGCAGCTCATCGCTCGCCGTGCGCGCGAGCTCGGAGTGTTTGCCGAGATTCGGGCGCCGAACCTCGACGCGATGACACTCGCCTCGCTCAACCCGAAGGGAATCGTCCTCTCGGGTGGTCCCTCGAGCGTCGACGAGCCGGGCGCGCCCCAGCTTCCGGCCGCGGTGCTCGCGCAAGGGGTGCCGGTCCTCGGCGTCTGCTACGGCATGCAGCTCATGGCGCGCGACCTGGGAGGTCGCATCCACCCGAGCAAGCACCGCGAGTACGGGCAGGCCATGCTGCAGGTCGAGCGCGCGGGGACGCTCCTCGCGGGTCTCCCGGCCGAGAGCCGGATCTGGGCGAGCCACGGCGACATCGTCGAGGAGCTGCCGCCGGGCTTCACGCTCCTGGCGCGCTCGACGGGCGGCCTCATGGCCGCGGCGGAAGACCTCGACCACCAGCGTTACGTCGTCCAGTTCCACCCGGAGGTCGCGCATACGGAGCAGGGGATGCGCATCTACCGGAACTTCCTCTTCGACGTCTGCGGCTTCTCGGGCGACTGGACGATGGGGCAGGTCCTGGATGACCAGACCGAGCGGATCCGCCGCCAGGTGGGGAAGCGCCGGGTGCTCTGCGCCCTCTCGGGCGGCGTCGACTCGTCGGTCGTCGCGGCCCTCCTCCACCGGGCCATCCCGGGCCAGGTCCGGGCGGTCTTCGTGGACCACGGGCTTCTCCGTAAGAACGAGGCGGCCCAGGTGCAGGAGCTGATGGGGCACGTGATCGGGGACGACCTCGTGACCGTCGACGCCCGGCGCCGGTTCCTGGGCGCCCTTCAGGGCATCGAAGATCCTGAGGCCAAGCGGAAGACCATCGGTCGGGTCTTCATCGAGGTCTTCGAGGACGAGGCCAAGCGCTTGGGAGGAGCGGAGCTCCTGGCCCAGGGGACCCTCTATCCGGACGTCATCGAGTCGACCTCGATCCGGGGGCCCTCGGCCAAGATCAAGTCCCATCACAACGTGGGCGGCCTGCCGGAACACATGAAGATGGAACTGGTGGAGCCCCTGCGGGAGTTATTCAAGGACGAGGTCCGAAGCCTCGGATCTCTACTGGGTCTCCCCCCCTCCGTTCTTGGCCGGCATCCCTTCCCGGGGCCAGGCCTGGCCGTGCGGATTTTGGGGCCTGTGACGGAGGAAGCGGTGGAGACACTCGGCCTTGCGGACGATATCTACATCACGGAGCTGCGCCGCGCGGACCTGTACGACAAGGTCTGGCAGGCCTTCGCGGTTCTCCTTCCGGTGCGGACGGTCGGCGTGATGGGGGACGGCCGGACGTACGATCAGGTGGTCGCGCTGCGCGCGGTTACTTCCAGCGACGGGATGACGGCCGACTGGGCCCGATTACCGCACGAGTTCCTCGCGCGCGTCTCGTCGCGCATCGTCAACGAAGTCCGAGGGGTCAATCGCGTCGTGTACGACGTCAGCAGCAAGCCTCCCGCCACGATCGAGTGGGAGTGAGGCTTCCCATCATCCATCCGGAGATACTCCGTTGAGCCATGATCGAGTCGTGCGTTCGCGCGTCGTCGCGCTGTCCCTGACGTTCCTTTCCCTCGTTGTCGCCCCGAACGCGTGGGCCGTGGCGCCCTCGCCGAAGGTGTACCAGAACATGTCGGATGCCCAGCGGAGCGCTGCGTTGAAGGCCTACGACCAGGCTCGGCTCAACCTCCGCGCCATGGGCGTGGACAAGGTCTATCCGCAATTCGCGCTCGACATGGCGAAGTTCCCGCGGCAGGGCGTGGCGCACCGGAACGTGCTCGTCGTGCTGTGCAAATTCCCGTCGGAAGGCGGCTCGCCCTCGTCCGGTCCGGCGGCCGTCAGCACGCCGCGGTACTTCTACAACCATCTCTTCAGCGACGACCCGAACGACGGGATCACGAGCCTTCGCGAGTACTACCGCGTCAACTCGAACGGCCGGCTCGTCATCTCCGGCTACGTCACGTCCGACTGGCTCGAGATGCCGCACAGCTACGAGTACTACGTGAACGATTACGCGGGGCTCAATTTCGGCGCGTATCCGCGTTCGGCGCAGAAGCTGGCCGAGGACGCGATGAGCGCCGCAAACGACGACTTCGACGGCAATCTCAAGTTCTTCGACAACGACGGACCGGACGGCATTCCGTCGAGCGGCGACGACGACGGCTACATCGACGCGGTCATGGTGATTGTCCCCGGCCAGGGCGGCGAGACGACGTGCTCCGTGCCGGCCGGCTGCCAGAGGCTCTGGGCGCACGAGTCCGGGATCGCGCTCTACTCCGATTGTCCCGACGCGAACTCGGGCGCCGACTGCCTGCCCGGGATGCCGCTCGGCAGCAAGCGCGGGTTCCTCTACAACCTCGGGAGCGAGTACAACGATTACCCGGGCGACAACGCGGTGGGGACCTGGATCCACGAGTTCAGCCACACGCTCGGGCTCCCGGACCTCTACGACCTGAGCGGCGGCAACGGGCTCGGCTTCTACTCGCTCATGGCGGTGGGCAACTACCTGCCGTACTCGGGCGATCCGAACACGGCGGGCCCGGGCGTGCAGGGGGCGAATCCCTCGAACCTCGACGCCTGGTCTCGGCAGTTCCTCGGCTTCGACAATCCCACGCCCGCAGCGGCGGGGCACTACGTGCTCCCGCCGGTCACGCGCGGCGGCGGCTCGCTGAAGATCTGGACCAACGGCGAGCCGGGGACGGAGTACTTCCTCGTCGAGAATCGGACGAAGGAAGGGTCGGACGCGTCGCTTCCTGGTGAAGGGCTCCTCGTCTATCACATCGACGACACGAAGATGGACAACATCGACGGTCCGTCGAACTATCGCGCGCGCATCATCCAGGCCGACAACCTGGGGCAGCTGGAGGCAGGCGCCAACTACGGCGACCCGGGCGACTTCTTCCCGGGGACGACCAACAAGACAACCCTCACCGAGAACACGACTCCGAACACGCGCGACTTCAATCTCGCGGATACCGGCGTCCGGATCACGAACATCGCCTACGCCGCGGACACGGTCTCGTTCGACCTGCAGATCGCGACGAAGCCCGATTTCCGCACCGTGCGCTACACGATCGACGACGGGGGCGGCGACGGATTGCCTGATCCGAACGAAGCCGAGCAGCTCACGCTCACAGTGAAGAACGTCGGGATTGCCTCCGGTCCGTTGACGTTCACGATCAGCACCGGGGATCCGGCGATCACGCTGAACACGGCGACGGCGACCGCTCCCGCGGCGGCGGCCGGCGCTACCGTGACGACGTCTACCGCCTTCGCGTACACGATCGGATCGATCGTGAACCTGCCGCACCTGGTCCACTTCAACGTGAACTGGACCGACGGCACCTACAACGGCGTGTTCGGATTCGACGTCGTCGTCGGCGCCCAGCCCGGGCTCTCCGAGGACTTCGAATCGGGCAACGAGCCGGGTCTCTTCTGGGAGACGGAATCCCTTCCGGGAAGCTCGAGCAATCAGTGGCACGCGGAGCAGCAGCGTGCGAAGAGCGGCACCTGGAGCGCCAAGGTGGGCTCTTCCGCCACGTCCGGTGCGCCCGAGGACCTGAGCTACGCGCCGATGCAGGACGCCGCGCTCGTCTCGCCCACGTTCGAGCTGCCGCCCGGGAGCCAGCTCGCGTTCGATTCCTGGATCGACGCCGAGACGTACGGCGGAACGGAGTCGGTGGATGGCGGCCGGGTCGAGATCTCGATGAATGGCGGCGAGTGGGTTCCGCTTCAGGTGGACGGCGGCTATGGCACGATCATCAAGTTCGATTCCGCCGCGACGCTGCGCGGCCAGGACGTCTTCTCCGGATCGCCGCAGACCTGGCGTCACGTGACCGCCGATCTCTCGGCCTACTCCGGTGAAGCGCGTGTGCGCTTCCGCTTCTCGTCCAACGAGGACAATCCGCCCTTCGACAACTTCAGCAACCAGGTCCGGCCGTACGAAGGCTGGTACGTGGACAACGTCGTGGTGCAGGCGCGCGTGGCTCCTTCGATCGCGGTGCGGGCCATTTCCCTGCGCGGCGGCCCGAGCCCGTACCGCATCGGCGCCCCCTCGGCCGGATCGCTCCAGTTCCGCTTCACCGCGCCGGACGGCCTCCCGCATCCGGAGCTCAGCCCCGTCGTGCGCATCTACGACGTGCGCGGCCGCCTCATCCGCGAGCTTCCCGCCGCCACCGGTCTCATCGCGAGCGAGTTCCACGCGACGTGGAACGCGAAGGACCGGAACGGGGAAACCTGCCGCGCGGGCATCTACTTCGCCAGAGTCGACATCCAGGGCAAGGATCAAACCTTCCGCGTGGTTCTGCTGAAGTAGGTCGTGACGGGGCGGGGGCGGGGAGTTCGTTTCGGGGCGTGGACGGCCGTGCTTGCCGCGGCCACCGCCTTGGCGCTCCTGCCCGGCGCCCTGATCGCGGGCGCCGAGACCGCGTGGAAGGAAGGCGCGAAGAAGATGAGCGCCGAGCGCACCGCGTGGGACCAGGCGCGGCGCGCGTACCGGACGGCGCGCTGGAGCGGCAGCCTTCCCGAGATCGCGGCCACCTTCTCGCAGGCCGCGCGCGCGGAATCCACCTACCTCGGAGCGCTCGAAGCGTGGATTCGTTCCGGCGCCGTGGGGTTTGCCGGCCGGCCTGATCCTGCATTCGAAGTCACGCTCCGGGACGGCGCGCTGGACCTGATGGAGGACGGCCGCGTCGAGTCGGCGAAGCTCCTCCTCGGCGGTCCGCTTCGCTACGACGCATCGCTCGCCCCGCTTCACGCCCGCGCGGTGGGACTGAGCGCCCCCGACTCAGGGTTGGCGATCCTCGGCTGGCCGCCCGATCGGCGCGGCCGTACGGCGCCGTTCGGCGCCGACATCACGGGGCGCTTCTCCGGTCCTTCCGCCGACGCGTCCTACCTCGTCGCCGCCGAGCTATCGGATTCCCTCGATCTCCCTCGCGCGCGCCGCGCCGCACTCTGGCGCCTGCAGGGCCACCCGCGCCCCGCGGTGCGGAGCTATGCGCGCATGGCGCTTGCGCGATCGCTGCTGGCGAGCGGGGAGCCCAGGCTGGCGGGCGCCGTGCTCTCCGCCGCGTCGGCGATGAACCCCGACGAGGAAGCGCTGCTCGTCGGCATTCGCGCCGATCTCCTGGAATCCTCCGGCGACTCGCTCGGCGCGGTGATCCTCCTGGTGGACGCCGTGCGATCCGGCAAGGGAACGCTCGCGGCCCGCTATCCGCTCGCGATGAGAGCGGCAAGCGAGGTCAAGGGCGTCCGGGTCGATTCGCTCGACGAGAACCGCTGGTTCGATCTCGTGAAGCAGCTCGGGACGATGGGGGAGAGCAACGCCGCGCTCGGGCTCCTCGACGCCCGGCGCGCGCCGCCCCGCATGGCGAACGCGGAGTTCAATCGCGCCGAGCTTCGTGTATCGCTCCTCGCGAAGCTGAAGCGCCACGACGAGGCGATCCTCGGGTACCGGCGCCTCCTCGCGCGGAAGGATTTGACCGCGGAGGCCCGTGCCCGGCTCGCGCTCGGTCTCGCGCGATCGCTGCGCGCGCAGGGCGCGTTCTCCGCCATGGACTCCGCGTTCGTCCGCGCGGTCGTGGTCGATCCCAGGGGCCCGAACGCGTCGCAGGCGGCCTGGGAGCGCGCGCGCGAGTGGGAGGATCGCCGCAGTCCCGTTGAGGCGGCCGCGATCTTCGCGTGGGCGCGCCCGTACGTCGGCGACCCGGGCATCGCGCCGCCGCTCGCCGCGCACGCGGGGATCGCTTTGCTGCGAGCGGGGAAGCCTGACTCGGCGGTGATCGCGATCACCGACACGATCTCGACCGTTCCGCGGTACTGGCGCGCGCAGGCCAGGTTCGCGGCCGGCGACACCGCCGGGGCGTACGCCACGCTCGGAACCATCGCCACCAAGGATCCCTGGACCTACGAGGGCGTCCGCTCGCGCGAAGAGCTCCAGCGCGTCGGCGCTCCGATTCCTGGGGCCGCGGCACCGGCCGACTCCGATTCCACGGCCGAGACGATGGTGCGCGCGACGCCCGAGCGCGAGCTGGATCCGCCTCTGCCCGCCCGCGTGCTCGGTGGGGCAGGCGCCGTGCCGCTGCTGATGGACCTGCTCCGTGACTGCGCCAAGAACGGCGACCCAGGGCAGGCTCGAGGATGCACGGACGAGCTGGAGGAGCGAGGCGTGTTCCGGGTCGGACGAGCGGGGCTTCTGCCGCAGGCACGCCTGGAGTACCCGCCCGCGTATCCGACGGCGGTCCTGCACGCCGCGGAGCGGGAGAGCCTCACCGCGGCGCTCCTCTGGGCGGTCATGCGCCAGGAGAGCATCTATCAGAAGAACGCGCGGTCGAAGGCGGGGGCCATCGGGCTCCTCCAGCTCATGCCGTTCACCGCCTCGCGCCTGAATGGCTCGCAGGTGACCGAGGGAGCCCTCACCGAACCCGACCTCAATGTCCGCCTGGGCGCCGCCTACCTCCGCGGGCTCCTCAAAGAATTCAAGGACCCACGGGCGGCCATGGCGGCCTACAATGCCGGCGAGGACGCGGTACGCCGGTGGCTGAAGGACCGGCCTGTGGTGGACGACGTGTGGGTGGAGATGATCCCGTACCGGGAGACCCGCGACTACGTGAAGCAGGTCTATTCGATCTGGCGCCGCTACGAGGCGCTCTACGGCTCGGGCTCGGCGGGCAGGCCGTAGGGTGAACCTCGGCGCCGAGCTGAAGCGGAAGTCGATCCACCTTTCCTCCATTGCCATCCCGCTCGCCTATTTCTTCACGCCCGACACATGGCAGAAGGGCTGGGAGCGAGCCCTCCTCGCCCTCGTGATCGTGTCCTTGGCGATCGAAGTGTTCCGGCTGAACCATCCCAGGACGCGGCACGTCTTCCGGCATTTCTTCGGTGAGCTGCTCCGGAATCACGAAGATGCGAGCCTCCTCGGTTCGACGTACCTGCTGATCGCGTGCTTGCTGACGATTCATCTGTTCCCGAAGGACGTCGCGGTGCTCTCCCTTTGCTTCCTGATCCTCGGGGACACGATGGCCGCGATCGTGGGGAAGTCGATCGGGAAGGTGCGGATCTTCGGGAAGACGCTCGAGGGGTCGCTCGCGTGCTTCGCGGTCTGCTACGGTCTCACGCTGATCATGCCCGGGCCCAATCTGCCGTTCCCGGTGGGACTGGTCGGTGCCGCGGTGGCGACGGTGTTCGAGTTACTGCCCATCCCGCTGGATGACAACTTCCGCATTCCGCTCTCCGCCGGATTCGCGATGGAGCTCCTGCTCCGCTGAGGCGCCCGAGCTAGAAGTAGTACCGCAGCGAGAACGCGGCCCCTCCGGACCAGACCGGCTTGACCTGGACATTGTCGCGGTCGAGCAATCCCATGAGGTCCAGCGCGACGAGGAAGTCCGGCTTCCCCGTGTAGGCGATGCGTAGGAGGGTCTGGCGCGCCTTTCCGTGATTCGCCTCGGTGATCACGGGAAGCGAGCTCTCCCGGTAGGCGAGCGCGAAGCCGATGGGGATGTCCCAGGCGGCATGTCCGTCGAAGTCGACGCTCGCTCCCAGGCCGTACTCCCACGAGTCCGACTCGCCACGGTGGGGCGCCTCCCCGTACGATCCCTCCCCGAGGAGCGTCACGCCAACCGGCCGGCTCACGGCCCACGCGAACCGAAGTCCAGCCTTGGTCCGGATCATCGGGACGTTGTCGAGCAGATGCGGGTCGGGATTGCCGTCGATCACGTCCTCGGTGAACTGCCTCAGGTCGATGAGCGTCAGCGTCTGTCTCGTGACGTCGAGCGAGAGGGCGAGGGCGGTCTTCTGCGTCTCGCGAAGGCGGACCAGCCATCCGAGCTCGAGGGTCGTCGAGACATTCACTCCTTCGTTGACGAGCGAAGCCGCCTGCGTGCCCAGGCGCGTGCGCAGCCCAATCGACGCGTGCACGGCGACCCAGTCGCGGAACGCGTTCTGGTATTCCATTCCGAGGAGGGCATATGCCAGGCTGCCGCTGAGCACGGCCAAAGTGTCGCCCCCGACCACGACGGGCGGATAGTCGAACTCCGGCGTCATCGTGTATCCGATGTTGTTCCGGATGAATGTGCGGATTTGGGGATCGGGGACGATCTCGGTCGAGACGAACGTGTGGCCGTTGAGCGAGGGCCGATCGGCGTGAGCGCTCAGCGGGAAGAGCGTCAGCGCGAAGAGGCACGCCAAAGCCGTCCAGCCGGTTCGCGATCGCATCAGGGCTTCCCGAGCGGGAACAGGATTCCCGCCACGAGCTCGAGGCCGCCGGAATGGAAGCGGTCCGGCAGGGACGAGGTGGTCGAGCCGTCGACATCCGAGCTGGCGAAACCGCCGGAGAGATTGACCAGACCCTGCACGTACCGGAGCTCGGTCGTGAGACGTGGCTTGCCCACGGGGAACAGAACGCCGAACCCGAACAGAGCGCCGACGTCCGTGCTGTGGAACCGGTCCTTGATGTCGTCGTCGACGCCATTGCCGGTGAGATGAGCGGACTTCAGAAATCCGACGTCCACGCCGCCCGCGAAGTACGTCCGGCCTCCCGCAATTTCGAACTTGAGCAGGACGGGGACGGAGACGTAGTCGAGGTTCAGATCGAGCGCGTTCTCGCCGGTGACGTCCTCCACGGACGTGAGCGTCGTGCGTCGCTGGGCGAAGCTGGGCTGAACGCTGAGCGCGATGTCTGGTGTGAGGGAGATCTCCCCTTGGACGCCGGCAATCAAGCCGCCTCTCGCGCCGTACGACGTGTTCGGTGGAGCGTCTCCGGAGATGCTTTGACGTCCCACACCCAGGAGCGCGCCGACGGCGCCCGCGTGCGCATGAACTGGTGACGCGATCGAAACGGTCACCAACAAAAGGAGCGACCTGCTAGCCCACTTTGGCATGACTGCGTCTCCCACTCGTGAAGGAGATGTCCGGGGACGAGTGGGTACGATAGAACAGCGGGAGGAGCGCTCCAAGCGGCAGACGGAGTCGGCGCGGGGGCAGGTCGCCCCGGCCCGGAATCGATTGGCCGACGGATGCTTCTACTTAGATAGGTGTGAAATGGCCATTCCGGCTTGACACCCCCCTGAGCCGCCCCTAGACTGCCCGCCTGAGATCAGAGTACGGCCCAAGGACGACCAACGGACTAACCAAAATAACCACAAGGGCTTGCAAGACAGTCTTCGCGTACTGAACCCCGGCGGCCAGCGGCTCCTGGGGTTTTGCCATACTTGGGGTATCCGGTCTCGGAACCGGTCCCGGAAACCGCGGGTAGAGGGCGCACGGGGCCCCAACCGCATCCAAAGGAAGCCATGCTGAACCTCCTGACACGGATCCTCGGCAGCAAGCACGAGCGCGACATCAAGGGGATGTGGCCGCTCGTCGATGCCGTCAACGAAGAGTACGACCGCCTCCACGACCTCTCGGACGAGGACCTGGCGGCGAAGACCGTCCAGTTCCGCGCCCGGCTCGTCGAAGGCGAGACACTCGACGATCTCCTTCCCGAGGCGTTTGCCACCGTGAAGGAAGTCTGCCGACGGCTCGTCGGCCAGACGTTCGAGGTCGTCGGCCAGCCGATCACGTGGGACATGATCCCCTTCGACGTCCAGATCCTCGGGGCCATCGTGCTCCACGAGGGGAAGATCGCCGAGATGGCGACGGGCGAAGGGAAGACCCTCGTCGCGACCATGCCCATCTACCTGAACGCGCTCACCGGGAAGGGCGTCCACCTGGTCACGGTGAACGACTACCTGGCCCGGCGCGACAGCGAGTGGATGGGGAAGATCTTCACCACGCTCGGGCTCACGGTCGGCTGCATCCAGAACTCGATGAACTTCGAGCAGCGCCGCGCCGCCTACGCGTGCGACATCACCTACGGCACCAACAACGAGTTCGGCTTCGACTACCTGCGCGACAACATGGCGCGCCATCGCGACCATCGCGTCCAGCGCGGCCACAACTACGCCATCGTCGACGAGGTCGACTCGGTCCTGATCGACGAGGCGCGCACGCCGCTGATCATCTCGGGGCCGGTGGATCACAGCCTCCAGCAGTACGACGAGATGAAGCCGGACGTGGACCGCGTGGTGCGGAGCCAGTCCCAGGTCACCAACCGGATCCTCCAGGAAGCGGAGGCCCTTCTCGGCGATCCGGAGAAGGAGTTCGAGGCCGGGGTCAAGCTCCTGCAAGTGAAACGCGGCGCGCCGAAGAACAAGCGCTTCCTCAAGCTGGTCGCGGAGCAGCCGGGACTCAAGCGGCTCATCCAGAAGGTGGAGCTCGACTTCATCCGCGACAAGCGGCTCGGCGAGGTGGACGAGGACCTCTTCTACTCGATCGACGAGAAGCAGCACTCGGTGGATCTCTCCGAGCAGGGGCGCACGCTGCTCTCGCAGCGCGATCCCAATCGCTTCCTCCTCCCCGACCTCGCGGTCGAGCTGGGGGCCATCGACGAGGACGAGGCGATCTCGCCCGCGGACAAGGTCCAGAAGAAGCGCGAGCTGGAGCGCCAGCACGCCATCCGGAGCGAGCGGGTGCACGACATCCTCCAGCTCCTGAAGGCCTACTCGCTCTTCGAGAAGGACGTCGAGTACGTCGTTCAGGAGGGGAAGATCCTGATCGTCGACGAGTTCACGGGACGGCTCATGCCGGGCCGCCGCTACTCCGACGGACTCCATCAGGCGATCGAGGCGAAGGAGAACGTGAAGGTCGAGGGCGAGACGCAGACGCTCGCGACCATCACGATCCAGAACTACTTCCGCCTCTACGACAAGCTTGCGGGCATGACCGGAACGGCCGAGACCGAGGCGAGCGAGTTCTACCACACGTACAACCGCGACGTGGTCGTGATTCCGACGAACCAGCCGGTTCGCCGCGAGGATTCGAACGACGTCATCTTCAAGACGCGGCGCGAGAAGTACAACGCGCTCGTCGACGAGATCGCGAGCCTTCACGCGCAGGGCGTTCCCGTGCTCGTGGGCACGATCTCGGTCGAGGCGTCGGAGACGCTGAGCCGCCTCCTCAAGCGGAAAGGCGTTCCGCACAACGTGCTGAATGCGAAGTATCACCAGCAGGAAGCGGAGATCGTCGCGAACGCCGGACGGCGCGGCGCGGTCACGATCGCGACCAACATGGCCGGCCGCGGAACGGACATCAAGCTCGAGAAGGGTGTCATCCGCTGCGATCGCGGCTGCTACACGAACCAGAAGAGCAAGCTCGACAACGGCGTCTGGAAGAACGTGGCGAGGTGCAAGGAGGAGAGTACTTGTGGTCTCCACATCCTCGGCACCGAGCGGCACGAGAGCCGGCGCATCGACCGCCAGCTCCGCGGCCGAAGCGGGCGACAGGGAGATCCGGGCTTCTCCCGGTTCTATCTCTCGCTCGAGGACGACCTGATGCGGCTCTTCGGCTCCGACCGGATCGCCGGGATCATGGAGCGGCTGGGCGTGCAGGAGGGCGAGGTCATCGAGCACGGGCTCGTGACCCGCGCCATCGAGCGCGCGCAGAAGCGGGTCGAGGCGCACAACTTCGACATCCGGAAGCACCTGCTCGAGTACGACGATGTGATGAACAAGCAGCGCACCGTCATCTACGCGCAGCGCCTCCGCGCGCTCGAGGAGGCGGATCTCAAGGAGACGATGCTCGAGATGATGGACGAGATGGTCTCCGAGCGCGTCCACACCTATCTCGGATCGCGCGAGCGCTACGACGACGAGGACATGAAGCGGCTCCTGAACGACGTGAGCCAGCTCCTCCTCCGTCCGGTGACGCTCCCCGACGTGGGGGACAAGCTCCATGGGCCCGAGGAAGCGGAAGAGCTGATCCAGGAGTTCTTCCACAAGGCCTACGAGGAGAAGGAGCAGGAGATGTCGTCGCCCATCCTGCGCGAGCTGGAGCGGGTGGTGTACCTGCAAGTGATCGACGAGCACTGGATGGACCATCTCCGCGAGATGGACCACATGCGCGAGGGCATCGGGCTCCGCGCGTACGGCCAGCGCGATCCGCTCCTCGAGTACAAGAGGGAAGCGTTCGAGATGTTCGAGGAGCTGACGCGGTCCATCCGCGAGGAGACCGTGCGCAACCTCTTCCGCGCCGCGCTCGTGCTGGAGCCGATGCCGGGTCGACCGCCGCTGATGGGTGGCACTCCCGGCCCTTTTGGCGCGCCGCCCGAGATGCCCCGCATCCTTCCGGGCCGTCCGGCGGCTAAACCCGCGCCGCGGCAGCAGGAAGTGCACGCGGAGGTGACCGCGTTCGGAACCATGGCGGAACCGCAAGAGGAGAGCGGAGCATCTCAGCGTCCCAGCGGCCGGAGCGCGGCGCCGCCGCCTCGACCGGGCGCGGCCCCCCCGGGCGCAAAGCAGGCTCCCGTGGTGTCCACGGAGCCGAAGGTCGGTCGGAACGATCCGTGCCCGTGCGGCAGCGGGAAGAAATACAAGAAGTGCCACGGCGCTAACTGAAAGGAGCCGACACCATGGATGAAAGCGTCCGAGAGATGGTGCAGGTCATCGTCGAGCGGCTGAAGGCATTCGTCGACGGCGACGAAGACGCGCTCCTCGAGCTCAGCCGTGTGCTCGACTCCGGCCGGTTCGACGCGAGCGTGGTCGGCGAAGCCTTCGAGATGATCGTCCACGCCCTCGAGCCCTACGCCCGCGAGGACTTCGGCGACGGCTCCGCCAAGGAGCGGCCGAGCGTGCGCGTGCCGAGCGGCCCGGAGCGGGCGCTCCTGCTCGCGAATCCGGCGTACGCGTATCTGTTCCGTCTGCTCGAGTCGGGCAAGGTCTCGCCCGAGCAGTTCGAGGAGATCCTCTCGCGCGCTCGCGACATGGGCCCCTCCCTTCACGACGAGGTTCAGGCGCGCGAGCTTGCGATCGAAGTTCTCATACGTTGGTTCGATGACGAGCACGGGGTCACGTTCGACCCGGCTCCGACGGCGGGGGTGCATTGAAAGCGGTGAAGTCCAAGGCGAAGACGGTGAAGCCGGAAGAGGCTGCCGGAACGGTCGAGACGACCGCCGAGGCGAAGCCGCGCCCCGCGACGCGGAAGAAGGCGCCGCCCAAGGCGGAGCCGGCCGTGGAGAAGGTGCCGGCCGGCGTGAAGGGCGCGGTCAAGAAGAAGGCGACCGCGAAGAAGAAGGCGTCCGCCAAGCGTGAGGCGCCCGCCGCGGGAGGCCGCCGCCGGAACCTCGTCATCGTCGAGTCGCCGGCCAAGGCCCGGACCATCGCGAAGTATCTTGGCCCCGGGTACGAGGTGAAGGCCTCGAACGGCCACGTCCGCGATCTTCCGAAGTCCAAGCTCGGCGTCGACGTCGAGAAGGGCTTCGAGCCGTCGTACGTGCTCATTAAGGGCAAGGGAAAGATCATCAAGGATCTGAAAATGAGCGCGCGCCGCGCGGGCACCGTCTTTCTCGCGCCCGATCCCGATCGCGAAGGGGAGGCGATCGCGTGGCATCTCGCGGAGACGCTCGGCGGGGACGCCGACGACATCCGCCGCCTCGCGTTCTACGAGATCACCAAGCGCGGCGTGACGGAAGCGCTCGAGCATCCGCGCACCATCGACATGGCCAAGGTGCAGGCGCAGCAAGCGCGCCGCGTGCTGGACCGGCTCGTGGGCTACAAGGTGAGCCCGTTCCTCTGGCGCACGATCCGCTATGGCCTCTCGGCCGGGCGCGTGCAGTCGGTCGCGCTCCGCTTGATCTGCGAGCGCGAGGATGAGATCCGGAAGTTCGTCACGCGCGAGTACTGGACCATCGACGCCGATCTCGTCACGCCGGCGGGGGACGTGTTCCGCGCCCGGGTTCAGAAGAAGGCGGGGGAGAAGCTCGCGCTGGAGAACGAAGCTCAGGCGAAGGCGGACGCCGACGCGCTGGCGAAGGAGTCCTTCGCGGTCACCCAGGTCCGCACGCAGGAGAAGAAGCGGAACCCGGTCCCGCCGTTCATCACGAGCACGCTGCAGCAGGAATCCTTCCGCCGTCACCGGTACAGCGGTCAGAAGACCATGGTCATCGCCCAGCAGCTCTACGAAGGCGTGGAAGTGGGCGAAGGGGCCACGGGACTCATCACCTACATGCGTACCGACTCGACGCGCGTCTCAACCGACGCGATCGCCGAGGTGCGCGCGTTCATCCAGGAGCAGTACGGCGATCCATACCTGCCGGCCGAGGTGAAGGTCTATCGCTCGCGCGAGACCTCGCAGGATGCTCACGAGGCGGTCCGCCCGACGTCGGTCGCGCGCACGCCGGCCTCGATCAAGGGCTACCTGGATCCGGACCAGTACAAGATCTACGAGCTCATCTGGCAGCGCTTCGTGGCGTCGCAGATGAATCCGGCGCTCGTTCTCACGACCACCGCCGAGATCGCCGCGGGGCCGTACCTCCTTCGCGCCTCGGGCAGCCGCGTGAAGTTCGACGGCTTCGCCCGTGCGTACGCGACGGCTCTGATCGAGGAGACCCCGGATGGCCAGGCCAGCAAGCTCCCGGCCGTCGCGGAGGGGGACAAGCTGAAGATGAAGGAAATCCTCCCCGAGCAGCACTTCACCGAGCCGCCACCCAACTACACGGAAGCGTCGCTCGTGAAGGTGCTCGAGGAAAAGGGAATCGGACGCCCGAGCACGTACGCCACGATCGTGGGGACCATCCTGGCGCGCGACTACGTGACGCGCGACCGCGGGAAGCTCGTCCCGACCGAGCTCGGCATGACCGTCTGGAAGCTCCTCGAGCAGATGTTCGCCGACGTCTTCGACGTCGAGTTCACGGCGAAGCTCGAGGCGAACCTCGATCGAATCGAGTCGGGCAAGGACCCGTGGGTCGATGTGGTCACCGAGTTCTACGATCCGTTCCAGAGCGATCTCGACAAGGCGGAGTCGCAGCAGGAGAAGGTGAAGGCCTCGCTCGTCCAGGAGACGGACGTGGCGTGCCCGAAGTGCGGCTCGAAGATGGTGAAGAAGTTCGGCCGGAGCGGGCCGTTCCTGGCCTGCCCGCGCTATCCCGAGTGCAAGGCGACGATGCCGCTCGAGGAAGAGGGCATCCCCGCCGAGGCTCCGACGCAGAAGTGCCCGCAATGCGGGAGCGCCATGCGCGTCCGCACCGGACGGTTCGGCAAGTTCCTCGCCTGCTCGACGTATCCCGAGTGCAAGGGGACGCGCCCGTTCACGCTCCAGATCCCATGCCCGAAGTGCGTGCAGGGGGAGCTGGTGGAGCGGCGAACGCGTCGCGGAAAGCCCTTCTTTGGCTGCAGCCGCTATCCCGAGTGCGACTTCGGGATCTGGGATCGCCCCGTGAAGCAGAAGTGTCCGAGCTGCGACTCGCCGATCCTCGTGAAGAAGTCGAGCAAGGCGAAGGGCGAGTATCTCCAGTGTCCGAAGTGCAAGATCCAGATCGAATCAGAGGGCTCGGAAGCGCTGAGTGGAACGCTGGATCGCTGAGTTTCTCAGCTATCTCAAAGAGAACCGACGCTGCTCGCCGCTCACGGAGCGTGCCTACGGCGAGGAGATGCGCCGGTTTGCCGAATTCGCTCGGAATCGCCTCAAGCGCGAACCAAGCGTCCCCAAGGATCTGACCCCGGAGCTGGTCGCCGCGTTCGCCGCGGCGCGCTCTCTGGAGCGCACGGCGAAGAAGCGCCCCATTGCCTCCAGGACGCTCGCGCGCTCGGTGGCCGCGGTTCGGTCGTTCCTTCGCTATATCGAGCGGCGCGGCCATTCCACCACGGCCGCGCGCACGGCGATGCCCAGGGTTTCCACTCCCGACACGCTTCCTGCCTCGGTGTCCGAGACCTCGCTGAACGCACTCCTCGACGACCTGGCAGGGAAAGTTCCCGCGGACGATGTTCGCGGGTTACGCGGCCTGGCCGCCGCCGAGTGCCTCTACGGCGCGGGCCTCCGTGTGGGCGAGCTGGCGGGACTGACCCGGGGACGGCTCGACGAGCGCCGCCGCCTCGTCCGGGTCCTTGGGAAGGGAAGCAAGGAGCGCGTCGTCCCGATCAGCGATCGCGCGGTCGCGGCTTTGAAGCGCTTCTGGACCGCGCGGGGGAAGGCGCCGGAGGCCGGCGACGCCTTGCTCGCGGGGCCCTCGGGCCGCGGCGTCACGTCGCGGACCCTCGAGCGGGACATCGAATCCATCCTCGGCTTGCTGGGCCCGAGCGCGCCGACCCACGCGCACGCGCTTCGCCACAGCTTCGCCACGCATCTCCTGGACCGCGGCGCCGACCTGCGCGCCGTCCAGGAGCTGCTCGGCCACAGCAATCTCGGCACGACGCAGATCTACACGCACGTGACCCGGCGCCGCCTCAAGGCGGCCTACGCGAAGGCGCATCCGCGCGCGTGACGCCGGACCTCATTTCCTCTAGAACCAGGAGCGCCGACGCATGAAGCGGGACCTTCTCTCGTTCGCCGATCTCACGCGCGCCGACATCGATCGCCTGTTCGCCACGGCCGCGCGCCTCAAGGCCGACCTCCGCGCGGGCCGCCGGCACCAGGAGCTGGCCCAGCAGACCCTGGCGCTCATCTTCCACAAGCCGAGCCTCCGCACGCGCCTCTCGTTCGAGGTCGCGATGACCCAGCTCGGGGGCAGCTCCGTGTTCATCACCGATCGCGAGATCGGGATCGGATCGCGCGAGCCCGTGCAGGATGTGGCGCGCGTGCTCTCGGGCTACGTCGACGGGATCATGATCCGCACGTTCGACCACCAGCTCGCCGTGGGGCTCGCCCGGCACGCGACGGTGCCGGTGATCAACGGGCTCACCGACTGGCTCCATCCCTGCCAGATCCTCGCGGACCTCTTCACGCTGGTGGAGCGCGGCCAGGATCTGGACAAGCTCATCGTGACCTACGTCGGCGACGGCAACAACGTGGCCAACTCGTGGGTCGAAGCCGCCGGACTCTTCGGGCTCACGGTGCGGATCGCGTGTCCCCAGGGTTACGAGCCCGATCGGAATCTGATCCAGCAGATCGAGTCGGCCGGGCGTGGTCGCGTCGAGATCCACCACGATCCCGCCGTCGCCGCCACCGGCGCGGACGTGCTCTACACCGACGTCTGGGCGAGCATGGGGCAGGAGGCGGAGCGCGAGAAGCGGCTCCCGATCTTCCGCGGCTTCCAGATCAACGCGGATCTCATCGCGCGCGCGCGGCGCGGTGCGGTGGTGCTCCACTGTCTGCCGGCGCATCGCGGCGAGGAGATCACCGAGGAGGCGATGGAGGGGGCGCAGTCGGCCGTGTTCGATCAGGCGGAGAACCGGCTGCATCTCCAGAAGGCGATCCTGTTCGAGCTGCTGGGCGCGGGGGGGAAGCGGAAGGCGGGCGGTGCGAAGCAGGCCACACGCAAGGCTCCCGCCGCGCGCAAGGCCCCGGTCGCGCGCAAGGCCGCCAAGAAGCCCGCGAGGCCCGTACGAAAGGCCTCAGCTCGCTCGCGCCGCGGGCGCTGATGCGCCACCGCCGCGCCCTCGCCCTCCTCGCGTGCGCCCTCGCCGCGGGAGCCATGGCGGGCTGCGCGCGGTCCGTCTTCCCGCCCGGGGGACCGCTCGACACCGTCCCGCCGAAGATCATCGGCATGACCCCCGCGGACAGCACGGTGAACGTGGCGCGCGACGCGGGCGTGGAGCTGATCTTCTCGGAGGCGATGGATCACGCGACGGTGCGGGATGGGATCCGCGTCTATCCGCCGCCGGGCCGACCGAGAATCGACTGGAGCGGTCGGCGCGTCCGGATCACGTGGGACCAGCCTCTGGCCGAGAGCACGACGTACGTCCTGGTCGTGAGCGGCCAGGCACGGGACGACCGCGGGGTTCCCATGGGACGGCCGATCACGGTGCGATTCAGCACCGGAGGAAGTCTCGACAGCGGGCGGATCTCGGGCGTGCTCCGGACGCGCACGCTCGTGAAGCGCGGCGTTCCGATCCTCGCCTTCGACGAATCGCTCGGCCCTCGTCCCGACAGCACGGACGCCCTTCCTTCCTACGCCACCGAGACCGACACCGCCGGCGCGTATGAGCTGACCGCGCTGCCGGTGGAGCACGGCTTCCGAATTCTCGCCTTCTTCGACATCAATACCAATGGCGCGATCGATCCCGGCACCGATCTCATCGCCTACTATCCCGATCCGGTCCGCTTGACGCGGGCGCGAGCGCGAGCGGATAGTATCAACATCGTCGCGACCGACCCGCGCGCGCCGGCCGTGCTGAACGGGCGGATCGCCTCGCGCGATTCGACCTCGAAGTACCGCGTCGAGGCGCAGGACACCGAGGACTCGTCGCTCGTGATCCGGGTGGAGCGCACGGGACCGGGACCGTTCACGGTCCGGGTGTCGGCCGGGACGTACCGGTTGCGCGTGGCGAGCCTGCCACCGCCCGACAGCCCCGAGGAGCCGGTCTGGATCACGCGCGAGGAGCCGATCGTGGCCAAGCCCGAAGAGGAGTACGGTCCCTTCGAGTTCGCGTTCGGCACGGTGGAGGAAACGCCATCGCCGCCCGAGGGAGGGGAGTGACATGAAGGACATCTTCGAAGGTCTCGGCGTGGCGCTCGTCACGCCGTATCGGAAGGGCGCGGTCGACACGGACGCGGCCGGGAAGCTCGCGGAGCATCTGGTCGAGCGCGGCGTGCGCGCGATCTATCCCTGCGGCTGCACCGGCGAGGCCACCTCGCTCACGCGCGAGGAGCGCACTCGATTGATTCGCGCCGTGGTGGAAGCGGTGCGAGGCAAGGGGGCGGTGATCGCGGGCACCGGCACGGCCAATACGGACGAGACGATCGAGTTCTCGAAGGAAGCGATCAAGCTCGGCGCGGACGCCGTGATGGTGATCACGCCGTACTCGGTTCGCCCGACGCAGGAAGGCTTGGTGGCTCACTACCGAGCCGTCGCGGCCGCGATCGACAAGCCGATGGTGCTGTACAACGTGCCGACGCGCACGGGATCCTCGATCGCGCCGGAGACCGTGGCCAAGCTCGCCGAGAATCCAAAGATCGCGGCGATCAAGGAGGCGAGCGGGTCGGTGGATCAGACGAGCGCCATTCGCGCCCGCTGCGACATCACCGTTCTCTCGGGGGACGACTCGCTGTACCTCGCGTTGCTGGCCGTCGGCGCGCGCGGCCTGGTCTCGGTGGCGGGACACCTCGTCCCGGCCGAGCTGGTGGAGCTGGAGCGGCACTTCCATGCGGGTCGGATCGCCGAGGCCGAGAAGGTGCATCGCCGGTTGACGCCGCTGTTCAAAGCGCTCTTCTTGGAGACGAGCCCCGCGCCGGTGAAGCACGCACTCGCGCGTCTCGGTTGGATCGATGGCGAGATCCGGTTGCCTTTGGTGCCGGTCCGCCCCGAGACGGGCAAGGCGGTCGAAGCCGCGATGGACGCGGTGGGCCTCGCGGAATCCGCGCGGAAATCCGCGTAGCGGCCGATGGCGCAAGTCCCGATTCTCCTCCATGGCGCCACCGGAAGGATGGGGCGCGCCGTGCGCGACTGCCTGGCGGAGTTCCCGGATGTGAAGCTCTTGGCGTGCGTCGCGCCGCGGGAGCAAGCGCCCGGGCCCGCTCCGGGCCCGCTGTGGCTCACGCCGGAGGAATTGAGCACGCGGCGTCGACGCGAGGAGTTTCCGGCGGACCTCGTCGTGATCGACTTCAGCCTCGCCGCCGGAACGCAGAGCCTATTGAAGACCCTCGCACTCTGGCCGCGCGCGCTGGTCTGCGGAACGACGGGGCTATCCCCGGAATCGGAACGCGGCCTGGAGACGTTGGCCACGCGTGTTCCGGTATTCAGAGCTTCCAACCTCTCGCTCGGCAATGCCCTCGTGGAGACCCTCCTTCGCGCCCTTCCACGCCACGTGGTCCGGACCTATACGGCAGACATCGTCGAGCACCACCACGCGGGGAAGAAGGACGCGCCGAGCGGCACTTCGATCACCCTGGCGCGAGTGCTCGGTGAGGCAGGGGCCGTAGGGCAGGAAGGCGCCGAGATCCGCATCCAGTCGATTCGTTCCGGCACGGTCCCGGGCACGCACCGCGTGATCCTCGGCGGCGCGGGTGAGACGATCGAGATCGTCCACACCGTGACGGACCGCGGTGTG
>DATJGP010000104.1:0-7231 GCA_035494915.1 Candidatus Eiseniibacteriota bacterium
GCGACCGTCGGGGTCGACCAGCTGAAGATGCCGTTGATGGAGCCGAGGTGCTTTCGCCACTCGAGCGTGCCGTCGGAGCGGAGATCGTAGAGGTACTGCGCGCGGGCGTTCGAAGCGATGCCCGCGAGCGCGCAGACGAGGAGGAGCGCGAAGATCGCGCGTAGGGATACGAATGTGGGCCGGGTCATGAGCTTCCCCCTTGGGCGTGCGCGGCTACGATTTCGCGGAGTGTCTTGGGGAGAAATTGTGGAGGGTGAAGCAATCGACGCGGCTAGGCGTACCCCACGGACGCCATGGCGGGAGTATAGGTCCCGAGGGCACCACCGGGTGAATTAGTTGGCAGGCCCGGGGTTGGCTGGGCCGGCGCCTACGAGAGGCGTTGGCAGGAGGGCGGCCGGCTGCCCTCGGCACGATGTCTGCTCCCTTGTATGCGCTGCCAGCGCCATTCAATGCGGGAGGGATTTATGGCTGACGTCATTTCAACTTCGAACGACTCCGGCGGCAATCGGAGCGTCGGTATCGTCGCGATCCTCGCGGTCGTGGTTTTGGTCCTGCTCGCCATCTTCATGCTGAACCGTCACTCGGGCGGGGTTGGGAGCACGTCGACCTCGACGTCCGAGACGTCGTCGGGCACGTCGGGCGGTGGGACGAGCGGTGGTGGCACGAGTGGTGGCGGGACGAGCAACGGCGGCGGGCAGTAGAGCAGGAGGCACCATGGTCGATCTCGTGACAACTCCAGACCCGAAGGGCCCAGCCGGCGGCTCGCACCGCACCATCGCCGTCATGGTGATCGTCGTGGCCCTGATCTTCCTCACCCTGTTCTGGGTGATGAACAAGGGTGGTAATAACAAGATCAGCGACCGGGTGGACTCGGTGCCGGCACCGACGGCGCCGGCGACCGGGACGGCGAGTGGGACCCAGGCGGGCAGCACTCCGGCAGATGCTACGCAGCCGCGGGGTGGCGATACGGGACGTTGATTGTAAAGAACAGGGGTTCCGCGGCGCTGCGGCGCCGCGCTTAAGGGGGACCGGCGTTAGTCGGCCCCCTTCTTCATCAACCGATACGGATCCAAAAAGAAAGTAAGCCCCCAGCGGTCGTAGGTTGCGTTGGGGTCGAAGAAGGACACACGGGGCGAGGACGCGTAGTCCCCTTTCACCCCGATCATGCTCCGATACTGGAGCGAGAAGCCGACACCGAAGGAGTTGCCCTCCTCACCGATCGCGTCGCCGTCCACGTGTCCGTATCGCAGATAGAGCATGTCGAGAACGGAGAGCTCCGCTCCGATCCGATTCCCCTCATCACCCAGCTTTTCCCCTTCGTCGTAGACGTCGATCTTCTCCCACGCGACCCCGAGACGGATGGAGGGCGTCGCGAAGAACCAGAGATCGCCCGTTCCATCGTTGGGCAGAGCCGCGGTGAACATCGTCGAGGCTCCAATCGAGCGGCGCTCGAGGATCTCGTCCGCGGAGCTGTCGCCATAGACGATGGCGTGATCGTTGAGATAGTCGAGCCGCGTGTAGGCGCCGGCGACGTCCCACTTCCAGCGCATGCGCTCGTTCGCGTCGCGCAGCGTGCCGCCGATCTGGTCGAACGGGGCGACCCGGAGGAGAACGCCCGCGTCGTTGTCGGTGCCCTTACCCTCGCCGTTGCCGAGCGGGGCCAGAGGACCGAAATCGGCCTCGTAGGTCTTCCAGGCGTGCCCCAAGGCGAGCGAGAACCGGTGGTGGAACGAAAGGGGGTCCCCACCCTTCGCCACGCGGATGCTCGAGATCAGGTCGAACACGCTGACACCCACCGCGATGGAGCGGAGATCCTCGTGCGGGTCGAACGTTCCGACGTCGTTGCCGTTGATGTCCGTGAACACCGTGGGCCCATAGTCGATCCGGAGTCTGCCCACGGACTTGATCGGCTTGCCCGTCATGGCGACGCCGACGCCCCATGCACCCGCGAGGATCCGATGCGACGTGTAATGCACGTCGTTCGCGAGCTCGGGGACGAGCTGAGTGGTGCCATAGCTGTACCTCAGCCCCTTGTGGAATCCCATGAGCGCGGGGTTCGCGTGATCGTTGGGGTTCTCCTCCCAGAACGCCGCGATGGAGGCGCCGCCCATCCCTGCGGCCTCGATCGATGGGTCGAAGAACTGGTGCGACACCTGGGCGAGCCCACGAGTCGCGAAGGTCAGGCAGGCGATCATGCTGACGAGCGAGAGTGCGAGTCGGAGATGCACGCAAATCCCCCTTGGTTTGTGTGCGCCGGCTACGGGCCGCGGCGGTCGCGGCCGGTTCAATCCTCGGGTTTGAGATGGAAGGGATCGACGAACACGGAGACGCCGTATCGATTCCAGGGCTGGTCGAGAACGTCCTGCACCGGGTAGTGCGCCCAGTCGCCGCGAACCCCGATGGCGTTCTTGTACTTCAAGGACACGCCTGCCCCGTACGTCGTGCCCTCGACATCGCGCACGTAGTCCTCGACGTGACCGAGGCGGAGGAAGAACACGTCGAAGACCGACAGCTCGGAGCCGATGCGGGTCGTGTAGTCGATATCGGCCACCAGAGGACCGACCGTCGAGCGGTGGATGTCCGCGTGATCCCAGGCCAGCGCCATGAACACGGCGGGCGCGGCCCAGTCCCGGTACCAGCTCGTTCCCTCGTTGGGCGCGAAGGCCATGGTGAGTCGGGCTGACGCGCCGTACTGACGAATGTCGGGCATCTCCTCGCCGTGTCCGTCCTCGTAGTTGATCCTCTCATCGTCGACGTAGTTGAGCCGTGAGTAGGCGCCCGCGAGCTCGAGGCGGTACTGGGCGCGACGCCGGGGAGCATCGAGATCGCGGCCGATCTGGTCCATGGGCGCGATGCGCAGGACGGCGCCGGCGTCGCGATTCTCACCCTTGCCGACTCGCGCGCCGCCGAGGACTTCGGGCGGCGCCATGTCGATGGCGACTTCCTTCCACGCGTGCCCCACCGCGAGCGACACGCGCGGCTGGATGGTGAGCGGCGCGCCTCCCCTGAATTCCATGATGTTCGACACGAGATCGATGACGCTCACCCCGACCGCGAGGGTGCGCACGTCCTGGTGTGGCTCCATGGGAGCCAGCGGATTGCCGAACTCGTCGATGAAGGTCTGCTCCGGGTAGCTCAACCGGACGCGGCCCACCTTGTCGGGTTTGCCGGACATCGCGACGCCGATGCCCCACGCGCCGGCGAGCACGCGATGCGTGCGCAGCTGGACGCCCTCGATGAGGCCCTCGTAGAGCTTGGTCTGGCCGAAGCTGTAGCGGAGGCCATGGTGGAAGCCCACGAGCGCGGGGTTGGCGTGGTCGTTGGGGTCCTCTTGCCAGAACACCGCGGACGAAGCGCCTCCCATCCCGGCGGCCTCGATGGACGGGTCGAGGAGTTGGACAGATTCGTTGGGGATTTCGATGATGGTGGCGGACTGCGCGGGTTGCGACTCTGTGTTGGCTCGTGCTGGTGCGGAGGCCAGGGCGCCGAGGCACAGAGCCAAGGGGATGACGAGGTATCGGGACATGACGCCCCCCTGGTCGATGTCCGGTTCTGGGCCGCGCTAGCGGAGGCTTCCTTGCGGAGGATGCCTCGAAAGAACAGGAGTTGCGCTGCCCCGCTACGGGGCAGCGCGGGAGGCCCACCTCTCCGCCAGCAGCTTCGTCAACACCGCGGGCTCGACCGGCTTCACCAGATGATGATCGAAGCCGGCTTCCTTCGTCCGCAAGCGATTCTCATCATGTCCCCAGCCCGTGACCGCGATCAGCATCGGCGAATCGCTGCCGGTCTCCTGCCGGATCATCTTCGCGGCCTCGTATCCGTTCAAACGAGGCATCCCGATGTCGAGGATCACGACGTCGGGGCGATACTGGAGCGCGATTTCGACGGCTTCGTATCCGTCGTACGCCACGCGCACGTCGTGTCCCTTCGCGCGCAGCATCATCGACAGGCTGTCCGCGCTGTCTCTCAGATCGTCCACCACCAGGATCTTGCTTCGCGGCGTCGTCATCCCAACCTCCCCGTCGTCCTCCGGCCGCCCCGCCGCGGGCACCTTGGCCCCGCGCGCCACGGGCAGCCGCACCGTGAACTCGCATCCCTTCCCCAATCCTTCGCTCGCGGCCTTCACCGTGCCGCCATGGATCTCGACGATCTGCTTCACCAGCGTGAGGCCGATCCCCAGGCCGCCCTGCGAGCGGTCGAGGGAACGGTCGATCTGGAAGAACGGCTCGAACACGCGTGGCAGCATTTCCGGACGGATCCCCACGCCGTTGTCCTGCACGCGGATCACCGCCTGATCTCCGTCGCGCTCCGCCGTGAGCTTGATCTTGCTGCCGATCTCGCTGTAGCGCGCCGCGTTGTTGAGCAGATTCGAGATCACCTGCGCGATGCGCGTCGAATCGACGTCGAGGTAGATCGGATCGACGGGAATCTTCATCGAGAGATGATGCCCGCCCGCCAGGATGAGCGGATGGCTCGACTCCGCGGCGTGACGGATCACCTCGGAGACGCAGATGCGCTCTTTCCGGATCGCGAGCGTGCCCGCGCTCACGCGACTCACGTCGAGGAGATCGTCGAGGAGCCGCCCCATGTGCCCCACCTGGCGCTCGATCACCTCCTGGCAGTACGGAAGCTGATCCGGCAGGAGCGCGACCGCGTTCCGAATGGGCGCGAGCGGATTCCGCAGCTCGTGCGCGAGCGTCGCGAGGAACTCGTCCTTCCGGCGATCCGCCTCGCGCATCGCCTCCTCGCTCCGCTTGAGCGCTCCCTCCACGCGCACGCGCTCCGCGATCTCGCGGTTGGCGCGCGCATAGAGATCGGCGTTGTGCAGCGCGACCGCCATGGGAGCGACGAGGCTCCCGAGGATGTCGAGATGCGTGCGCGAATACGCCCTGGCCCGGTCGCACATCACCTGCACGACGCCCACGACCGTGCTATCGAGCTTGATCGGGACCATCACGGCGCACTTGGCGCCCGGAGGCGCCGCGCCGGGGCGGTTGAGGTCGCGCACGCTGCCGCCGCGGCCGACGTCGTAATAGCGCCCGCCCGGGTTCTTCACGCGCTGCTCGACGTCCTCGTAGAGCCGCCCTTCGCCGGTCCGGATGACCTCGGTCTGCATGCCGCCGGATTTGGTGGGATCGATGGTGATCGGCGGGAGCGCGTCGGCATCGAACGCGGCGCCGGAGGCCCAGCCGTACACGCAGCGCGCGATGCGCGTCGACGGGTCGTACGACGACACGATCATCCCGTCGATGGGCATCGCGCGCGCGGCCAGCTCGCGGAGTCCGTCGTAGATCTCGTCGGTCACGAGGGTGCCGGTCAGCCGTCGAGCGGCCTCGTACATGAGATGCGCGCGGCCGAGCTGCTCCAGCTTGCGCTTCGAGCGGAGGAGCGAGTCGTAGAGGAGGTAGATCGCGAAGATGGCGGAGACGACGAGCACGATGGAGAGCACGTGGTCGGCTGGCCGGTCGCTCGCGGTCAGGAAGCCGGCAAGCGCGGCGCTCGCGGCGAAGAGCATGAGCACCGCCCAGCGGCGTCGCGGATAACGCGTCGGAACGTTGGACGGCATGAGCGGGGCGTTGCCGTTGCGATCGGACACTACGAACTCCGGAGTGTTCGAGGATGTCGAGGAGCAGCTCCCCGGGCTTGGCTGGCCCACGATCAGAGTGTCCCGGGGTCGGCAGTATATACCCGTGCCCGCGCGGTCAAAGAATTTTTGTGGGTAGGTGTGGATAATTATTGGGGGCGGCCGGAAACCACGATTTGGGAGTCATTTAGCTGAGGCGAGTGGCATACGAAATCGCGTGGAAGAGCGTCCGGAGGGACGTGGGCTGGGGCCTGTCACCTCCGAAATGACGTAGATCTGTCGCGAAGGCATCGGCTCTCACGATGCCCCCGCGACGTGCTGGCTGCGGGTGCTGCCTTGGGGCGAATGCTGCTGGTTCTGCGCCCCCCCTTGAGGCGGTGCGGCTAGTGGGCGACGGCCGCGCAGGCCTGGAGCGAAAAGTCGCTCTTCAGGCGGACCGAGACCGAGTTGATCTCGTCGAGATCGTCATCCGCCTTGCCCGTGACGACGGCGCGGCCCGCTGCGTTCGCGGTGTACTCCCCGATCACGTCCTCCGGGCTGTAGGGCTCGAGCTCGCACGTGCCGTTGTCGTAGTAGAGCGAGACATACTGAGTGCCGGGCGTCAGACCCTCGGCCCGGACCACGATCTGTGTCCCGTGCGCCAACGCCGTGAGCTCGACCGTGCCGCTGATCCCCGACCCATTCACCGAGCTCAGGGTTGCGGTGGTATGACGATCCGCCGCGTCGGCAACCGAACCCGCCGCGATGGCGAGTACTGCGAGAAGAACAAGGGACCTGAGTCCTTTCATGATGGCTCTCCCTGTGGAGTGTGGACTCTGGCCTTCCAGACCGGGACCATCCCGGCCCCCTTGGGTAAGTCTACGCCGTGGGGATTGCGTTACGGGGAATGTTCGCCGGGTGCCGCGGGTGGGGGCGGGTGGGCGTGCCGGTGCGGCGGGTGGGCGTGGGTGCCGGTGCGGCGGGTGGGGCGGGTCTCGGTGCCGCAGGTCGACTCGGGCGCGGCGGAACTTACAAAATCTGGAATGAATACGGGCCGAGAACCTCCATCGGCAGCCAGCCCTCGCGTCCATCGTCGGTGCGAACCCAGGCCCAGCCTTTGTACTCGAGTGCGACCGTGACGCGGTCGCGCTCCTGCACCGTCAGCTCCGTCGAGTCGTAGTCGACGAGCAGCCGGCCGGGTCGGCCGGGCTCTCCTCGGACGTAGCCGGCAGGGGCCCACGTCTTGCTTCCATTGGGTGCCGTGATTCGGATCCAACCGGGATAGGCAGCGCTCTCCTCGCCCACCCGCACGGGATCGCCCGCTTCGAGCTGGACTCGTGAGCCTGGCTCCGGCGTGTAGGCCTTCAGCACCATGGCGCGAGGGAGAGCGTCGACGTCCATTCCATGATCTTAACGCCGGGAGATTGCGATGGAAGAGCGCCTGTTCGTCGTGACGGATGAAATCGAATGGAAGCGCGCCGCGTCGGGGCCGGGTGAAGTGGGCCATCTCTACCAGGACCCGGACGACCACATGGATTCGCGACTCGTGCGATTCCCCGCCGGAGGCGGCACCGGCGGCGAGCCTGGGCTCCTGGGGCGCCACGTGTTCGTCGTCGACGGCGAGTTCGAAGCCGACGGCGAGCTGCTCCGCGCGGGCGATTGCCATCG
>DATJGP010000105.1:0-22298 GCA_035494915.1 Candidatus Eiseniibacteriota bacterium
CCCAACCGCGTCCTCGACGACGGAGAGGAGTGACATGACCGAGGTGGCGACCGTTCAATCCGAACTGCCGGAACCGTCCCCGCTCGGAGCCGTGGCCGGCGTGTTCGTCCGGCCGCGCGAGACGTTCGAGGCGATGCGGCCCCATCCGCGCTACTGGCTGCCGCTCGCCCTGGTCGTCGCGGCCCAGATCGCGTTCTCGATGCTCGTGCTCCAATCGGGAGCCGTCGCCAACGATGCCGTTGCCAAGGCGGAGGCGAAGGGGGCGCCGCCCGAGCAGATCGAGCACATGCGAACGTTCTTCGAGTCTCCCGCCGCGCCGGTGATCGTCGGGGTGGGCGGCCTCGTGACGATGGCGTTCATCATCCTGCTCGGCGCGGGAATCGCCTTCTTCATGGGGAATCTCATGATGGGAGGCGCGATCACGTACCGGCACTACCTCTCGGCTCAAGCGCACGGCGCCGCCATCGGTCTCCTGGATCAGGCGATCCGGACCGGGATCGCCTGGAACAAGGGCACCCTCGACATCCGGCTCGGGCTCGGCAACCTGTTCGGAGACGACATCGGACCGCTCGGCCGACTGCTCGACGCCGCGACGGATCCGTTCATCCTCTGGAGCACGGCGATCGTCGCGCTCGGGATCTCGGTCTACGCCAGGAAGAAGTACTCGTTCGGACTGATGGCGGTCCTGCCCATGTTCGTCATCGGCCTGATCCTGTCGGCCATGCGCTGACCAGAACCATCGTGAAACCAACGTCTTCCAGCCGACGTATGTATAGGGTCCAGGGCTCGCCCGCACCGTATCCAACCGTACCCAGGAGAATGGGATGAACCGGAAGCACAGTGGGACGCTGATGCTCGTTCTCGCGGCCGTGCTCCTACGGCCCGCGACCCCGGCCGCGCAGCCTCCGCCCGCGGCCACCGCACCGGCCGTCGGCGACACGGTCCACTTCACTCCCTCGACCCCGGTCGAGAGCCTGCTGGTGGCGCCGATCACGATTCCAGGCGAGCGGTGGAGTCTGGCCCAGGCCATCCAGACGGCGCTCCACAGCAACGCCGACATCCACACCGCCGAAGCGCGGAGCAAGCAGGCGAGCGGCTCGGCGCTATCCGCGTGGAGCGGCATCATCCCGTCGCTCAGGACGGGCGCCTCGTACACGTACTTCATTCCCGACAAGACATCCTCGTTCGTCGGCGTGACGATCCCGACGCCGACGTCGGGCAATCCGGACAGCAGCGTCTTTGCCACGGGACTCGCGACCAACATCAAGACGGGGGCGCTCCGGGCCGACGTGACCTCGAACATCCTGAGCGGACCGGCCATCGGTGCGAAACAGCGCTTGGACCATCTGCGCACGGGCGCCGAGCACGACGAGCAGGAAACCCGCAATCAGGTCGTCTTCCAGGTGAAGCAGCAGTACTTCAACCTCCTCAAGGCGGTCCGCCTGGCCCAGGTCGCCGCGCAGACGGAGCAGCTGGCTCGCGATGAGGAGAAGCGCTCGGAGGCGCTCCTTCAGGTCGGAACGGTGGCTCGGGGCGATCTCCTGAAGGCCCGCGCGCGGCGCGCGAACACCCAGGTGGATCGCATCCGGGCGGACAACCAGGTCCTCGTCCAGTCGGCGCGTCTCGCGCAGATCGTGGGGGTGGACCCGACGCTTCGCATCGTGCCGGAGGCGGCGCTCGATGATCAGGTGGTGCTGCCCGATTCGGCGGACGCGATCCACGCGGCGGTCGGCACGCGCCCGCTCATGGAGAGCGCGCGCGCCGTGGAGCGGGCCGCCCATTCCGGTGTCTTCGGGGCGAAGACGCAGCGGCTGCCGGTTGTTTCCGGATCCTTCGGAGTGTCTCGACAGAAGGCGGACCAGACCATCGAGGACATCGACGTGGCCATTCCAGGCGCACCCTCGAGCGTCGATACGCAGCACTATGCGACGGAATGGCAGGGCCAGGTCCAGCTCTCCCTGCCGATCTTCACCGGCTTCCAGACGGAGGGAGATATCCGGAACGCCAAGGGAGCCCTGCTCGAAGCCGAATCCCAGCGGCGTCAGCGCGAGCTCGACGTGGCGGCGCAGGTGCAGGAAGCGTGGCTCACGCTGCGCGAGGCCGTGCAGCGGATCGACGTGGAGCGGGAAGGGCTGGCTTCCGCCGAGGAAGACTACAAATTCTCGAAAGGGCGCTACGATCTGGGTGCCGGAACGTACCTCGACCTCCTGACCGCCGAGGTGAACCTGGCCAACGCGCGCGAGCGGCTGATCGAGGCCGTGGCGGACGCGCGCATCGCGGAGGCGAACCTCGAGTTCACCACCGGGGTGAAACGGTACTAGCGGCGATGACAACCCTGGAGACCCATTCATGAAGGGCCGGACGCGGATCATCCTGATCGTCGCGGGAGCGATCCTCCTCCTGGTGATCGTCGTGGCGAACCTGAATCGCTCGGCGGGGGGCAAGGTCGCGGTGCAGGCGGGGGAGGTCCGGAAAGGCACCGTCACGGCGACGGTGCGCGCTCCCGGACGCGTGCAGCCCGAGACCCAGGTCAAGCTGAGCGCCAACGTGCCGGGCGAAGTCCGCACGCTTCCGATCAAGGAAGGCGACACGGTCCACAAGGGGCAGTTCCTGCTTCAGATCGACGACGCGCAGTATCGCGCCCAGGTGGGCGAAGCCACCGCCGCGATCGCCGCCGCTCGCTCCAACCTCAGGCTGGCGGAAGCGTCGGCGGCGCAGTCGCAGTCCGTGCTGAAGCGCAAGGAAGCGCTCTCCGCCCAGAACCTGGTCTCGCCCGAGGAGCTGGACCAGGCGCGAACGCAGGCGAGCACCGATCAGTCGCGGGTCGAAGCGGGACGTGAGGACGTGCGGCGGCTCCAGTCGTCGCTCCAGATGGCGCACGACAGTCTCCGGAAGACGCGCTTCGTCTCGCCCATCGACGGGACGGTCACCCAGCTCACGATCGAGCGTGGGGAGATCGCGGTGATCGGGACGATGAACAATCCCGGCACGGTGCTCCTCACGGTGGCGGACCTGAGCCGCATGAAGGTCGAGGCGGACGTCGACGAGACGGACGTGGCGACCGTGCGCCTGGGACAGGAAGCGACCGTGAAGGTGGACGCGCTCCCGGACACCTCCCTCGTCGGGCACGTCACCCAGATCGCCAATTCGCCCCTCATCTCGGGGGCGGATACGCAGGAGCAGGAGACCAACTTCAAGGTCGACGTGACCATCGACAGTCCGCCGCCGACCTTGCGTCCCGGCATGACCGCCGACGTCGAGATCCGAACGGCGCGACGGGACAGCGTGCTCGCGGTGCCGATTCAGTCGGTGGTGATTCGCACTCCCGACGATCTGAAGCCCCCCGAAACGGGGAAGAAGAAGCGCGGGGGCGCGCGGGCGGACACGGCGGAGAAGGCCACGCCGACGGGCGAGCGGGTGAAGCAGGAGGAGATTCGCGGGGTGTTCGTGATCGCGAACGGCAAGGCGGAGTTTCGCCGCGTGAAGACCGGGATCGCGAGTGACACGGATTTCGAGGTGCTGGGAGAGATCAAGCCCGGCGAGAAGGTCATCATCGGGCCCCACAAAACGCTGCGCACGCTCAAGCCAGGCCAGCGCGTGAAGATCGAAGAGCCGAAGAAGGCGAAGGGAAAGGAGTCGCAGTGAGCTCGAACGGCGTCCTGATCGACATCGCCGACGTCCGCAAGACCTACGAGATGGGCACGACCGAGGTGAACGCGCTCGACGGCGTGAATCTGAAGATCATGACCGGCGAGTACGTGGCGATCATGGGGCCGTCCGGGTCGGGCAAGTCGACCCTCATGAACATCGTGGGCTGCCTCGACACGCCGACCAGCGGATCGTACAAGCTCCGGGGAACCGAGATCCGGGAGCGCGACGACGACGAGCTCGCGCGGATCCGGAACCAGGAGATCGGGTTCGTCTTCCAGACGTTCAACCTGCTGCCCCGAGCCGACGCGCTCCACAACGTGGAGCTGCCGCTCATCTACTCCGGCACGCCGGCGGCCGAACGTCGCGAGCGCGCCAAGGCGATGCTCGCCATGGTCGGTCTCGGCGATCGCACGCACCACCGGCCGAACGAGCTCTCGGGCGGGCAAAGGCAGCGCGTCGCGATCGCGCGCGCTCTCGTGAACAATCCCTCCCTCGTCCTCGCGGACGAGCCCACCGGGAATCTCGACTCGCGCACCGGCATCGAGATCCTCACCTTGATGGACGAGATCCACGCCAAGGGGAACACGGTCGTCCTGGTCACGCACGAGGAGGACGTCGCCGCGCGCGCGCACCGCATCGTCCGGCTCCGCGACGGGAAGATCGAGAGCGACCGGCCCGTGGCCAAAGCGGGCGCGACGCCGGGAGCGTGACCCCGCGCCTTCGGTCCCGGCGCCAAGCCTGGGCCGCGCTCGGGGAAAACCTTCGCATCGCCGTCCGCGCGCTCCGCGCGCACAAGCTCCGGACGGTGCTCACGGTCATCGGGAACGTCGTTGCCGTCATGTCGGTGATCGCGGTCGTCTCCATCATCGACGGCGTGAACAAGTACGTCTCCGAGCGGATCCTCGACCAGGGCCTGAACGTCGTCTACATCGACAAGTTCGGCCTCATCACCGACGACGAGGCCTACCGCGAGGCGGCCAAGCGCCGGGATCTCACCTCCTACGAGGCCGACGCGCTCGGCTCCCGCATGCAGACGGCGTCCCATGTGGTGGCGCAGGCGGAGGCGAACAAGGCGGTTCGCTATCGCGGCACCGAGCTCAAGAACATCCGCATCCTCGGCACCACCGAGGGCTACCCGTCGGTGGGAAAGTACGAGACCGACCAGGGGCGCGAGCTCGAGGACATGGACTTCCAGCGGCGCCGTCCCGTCTGCGTGATCGGTTCCGAGGTGGCGGAAACGCTCTTTCCGCGCATCGATCCGATCGGGCAGTCGATCAAGGTGTCGGGCTACGAGCTCCTCGTCGTGGGCACGCTCGTCGCGCGCGGCAACGTGCTCGGCCAGAGCCAGGACAACCTCGTGGTCGTCCCGCTCGGCCAGTTCGAGAAAATGTACGGCCAGCATCGCTCCCTGACGATCCTCGTCGGCGCCGCTCCGGGCGTCACGCTGGACCATCTCGAGGACGAGGCGCGGGTCGTGCTCCGCGCCGCGCGGCACGTTCCGCTCGGCGCCCCGGACGACTTCGCGTTCTCGACCGCCGAGACCTACATGGCGCTCTACCAGACCCTCACCGGCGGCATCTTCGCGGGCACGATCGGGCTCGTGGCGATCTCGCTCGTGGTGGGCGGTATCGTGATCATGAACATCATGCTCGTCGCCGTGACGGAGCGGACCCGCGAGATCGGCATCCGTAAGGCGGTGGGGGCGAAGCGGTCGGACCTCGTGTCCCAGTTCCTGAGCGAGGCGGTGGTGCTCGCGTTCTTCGGCGGCCTCCTGGGAGTCCTCGCGGGGGTGGCGATCGCGCTCCTCATCCGCACCATCACGCCCCTCCCGGCCACGATCCAGCCCTGGTCGGTCGCGATCAGCCTGAGCGTGGCCTCCGTGGTCGGGCTCTTCTTCGGCGTCTACCCCGCGACCCGCGCGGCGCGACTCGATCCGATCGTAGCGCTGAGGCAGGAATAGCCGATGGCCATCGACGTCCGGGAGGGAGCCGGGATCGCGTTCCAGGCGCTCCGCGAGAACAAGCTCCGCTCGTTCCTCACGGTGCTCGGCGTGATCATCGGGATCACCGCGATCATGGCGATGATCTCGATCATCGAGGGGCTGAACCAGAGCATGAAGGCCCAGCTCGCCTCGCTCGGGACCGACGTCCTCTACATCCGCCCCTTCGCTCCCGGCGCCTGGGTGGGGGAGATGCCGGACAGCCTTCGGCGCCGGAAGTGGTTCAAGCCGGAGGACGCCGAGGCCATCCGCCGCAATGCGCCGGCGGTGCTCGCCGTGGCGCCGCTCAACTTCACGGAGCTTCGCCTCCGGAACGGCGAGACCCAGACCCGGCCGACCATCGTGATCGGGACGTCGCCCGACTACATGGTGACCAACAATTACGCCGTCGACAACGGGCGCGCGTTCACCGAGGCGGAGGTGGAGCACCGTTCCGCCGTCTGCATCCTGGGCGTGGACCACGTCGAGACCCTGTTCCCGCACGTGAATCCGGTGGGCAGGACGATCGCGATCGGCACGCAGCCCTTCATGGTGGTCGGCGTCGCGGAGCCGAGGGGACATTTTCTGGGGATGAGCATGGACGAGATCGTCATGGTCCCCCACACGACGCTGGAGAAGGACTTCGGGCCCAATCTCAAGATGGTGCTGAACGCGAAACCGGTCTCGCCGGAGATGATCGACGTCGCGCGGGAGCAGATCTCCGACGTCCTCCGGCGGCAGCGGAGGGTTCAGTACAACCAGGGGGACAACTTCGCCGTCTTCACCGACAAGTCGCTGGTCGATCTCTACGGCCAGATCACCGGCGCCTTCTACCTCGTGATGGTGGTGATCTCCTCGATCGGTCTCATGGTGGGCGGCATCGGCGTGATGAACATCATGCTCGTGTCGGTGACCGAGCGGACGCGCGAGATCGGCGTGCGGAAAGCCCTCGGCGCGCGCGAGCGGGACATTCTCTGGCAGTTCCTGGTGGAGGCGATGACCCTGACGGGCGCCGGAGGGGTCATCGGCGTCCTCGCCGGCCTCGTCGTGGGGAAGCTGGTCAACCTCCTCGCCCATTTCTCGTTCGGCGTGCCCATCTGGGGGATCCTGCTCGCGTTCGGATCGGCCACCGCCATCGGACTCTTCTTCGGCATGTACCCGGCCGTGAAAGCGGCGCGCCTCGACCCGGTGGACTCCCTCCGTTACGAGTGATCCGCGCGGCGGGTCCGCGCCGCGCGTGTGGTAAGATTCCAGGCTCCCATGGACGAGATCCGCGTTCGCGGCGCGCGCGAGCACAACCTCAAGAACCTGAACCTCGACATCCCCCGGAACGCCCTCGTCGTGCTCACCGGCGTCTCCGGTTCCGGCAAGTCCTCCCTCGCCTTCGACACCCTCTACGCCGAGGGCCAGAGGCGGTACGTGGAGTCCCTCTCCGCCTACGCCCGGCAGTTCCTGGGACAGATGGAGAAGCCGGACGTGGACCAGATCGAAGGGCTCTCGCCGGCGATCTCGATCGAGCAGCGGACGGCGGGGAGCAATCCCCGGTCGACCGTCGCCACGGTCACCGAGATCTACGACTACCTCCGCCTCTTCTTCGCCCGGATCGGCATCCAGCACTGCGTGGACTGCGGCCGCCCGATCCGGAGCCAGACCGTCCAGGAGATGGTCGACCACCTCCTCGCGACGCGACAGGGGCAGAGGCTCCAGATCCTCGCGCCGGTCATTCAGGGGCGGAAGGGCGAGTACCGGAAGGAAATGGCGCAGTGGCGGAAGCTCGGCTTCGTCCGGGCCCGGATCGACGGCAGGTTCGTCGAGCTGGAGGACGAGATCGCGCTCGACAAGAAGAAGAAGCACACGATCGAGATCGTGGTCGACCGGCTGGTCGCCGATGCGGAGCGGCGGAGCCGCCTGCACGAGTCCCTGGAGACCGCGACCCGGCTCGCCGACGGCATGGCGCTCGTGCTCGGCGCGGACGCCGAGGAGGAGACCCTCTCCGCGAGCGCGGTCTGTCCCGCGTGCGGGATCTCCTACGAGCCGCTCCAGCCGCGGTCCTTCTCGTTCAACAGCCCGTATGGCGCGTGCAAGAGCTGCGACGGGCTCGGGACGACGCTCGAGATCGATCCCGACCGGGTGGTGCCCGACCGCACGAAGTCGCTCCGCGAAGGGGCCGTCGCGTTCTGGGGCGATCCCGAGGGGACCTGGACGAAGGGGATCCTCGGCGCCATCGCGAAGCACCTCGACGTGTCCTTCGACACGCCCTTCGGGAAGCTGCCCGCCTTGGCGCAGAAGACGATCCTCTACGGGCTCGGGGACGAGAAGCTCGACTACAAGTTCAAGCTCCGGAGCGGGAAGGTCTGGAAGCACCACGGGCGCTTCAAGGGCGTCATCCCCGAGATGCTCCGTCGCTACAAGGAAACCAAATCGGACGCGCTCCGGCGCGAGATCGAAGGGTGCATGGCGAAGAAGCCGTGCCCGGCTTGCGGCGGCGCGCGGCTCAGGCCGGAGTCCCTCGCGGTCGAGGTTGGCGGCGACTCGATCGCGACGTGGGTCGGCCGCTCCGTCGAGGGGGCGCTCGGCTCGCTCGACCAGCTCGCGCTCGGTCCGCGCGAGGCATCGATCGCGGGCCCCATCGTGAAGGAGCTTCGCTCGAGGCTCGAGTTCCTCCTCAACGTGGGGGTCGGATACCTCACGCTCGACCGCGCGGCCTCCACTCTCTCCGGAGGCGAGGCGCAGCGAATCCGGCTCGCCACGCAGATCGGATCGAGGCTCACCGGCGTTCTCTACATCCTCGACGAGCCGAGCATCGGACTCCATCCGCGCGACAACCGGAAGCTCCTCGACACGCTGCTCACGCTCCGGAACCTGGGCAACTCGGTGCTGGTCGTGGAGCACGACCGCGAGACGATGGAAGCGGCGGACCACATCGTGGACCTCGGGCCGGGCGCGGGACGGCGCGGCGGGTATCTCGTGGCCGAGGGGCCGCTCCCCGCCATCGAGGCGGCGCCGCAGTCGCTCACCGGGCAGTACCTCTCGGGCGCGCGCGAGATCCGCGTGCCCGAGATGCGCCGTCCCGGGAACGGCTCCTGGATCGAGGTCGTCGGGGCGCGGCAGAACAATCTCAAGAACATCCGCGCGCGATTCCCGCTCGGCACCCTGGTCTGCGTGACGGGCGTGTCGGGTTCGGGCAAGAGCACGCTCGTGAACGACATCCTCCACCGCGCGCTCGCGCGAAAGCTGCACGGAGCGCTCGACGCGCCGGGAGCGCACGAGAAGATCACGGGAAGCGACGCCATCGACAAGGTGATCGACATCGACCAGTCGCCGATCGGGCGGACCCCGCGATCCAATCCCGCGACCTACACCGGCGTGTTCGGGCTCATCCGCGATCTCTTCGCGCAGGTGCCCGAGGCCAAGGTCCGCGGCTACCAGCCGGGGCGATTCAGCTTCAACGTGAAGGGCGGACGGTGCGAGGCGTGCGCGGGGGACGGGCTCGTGAAGATCGAGATGCACTTCCTGCCCGACGTGTACGTGGTGTGCGACGTCTGCCGAGGGAAGCGCTACAACCGGGAGACGCTCGAGGTCACGTACAAGGGGAAGTCGATCGCGGACGTGCTCGAGATGACGGTGGACGACGCGCTCGAGCTCCTCGGGCCGATTCCGTCGATCCGCCGGAAGCTCGAGACGCTCGCGGGCGTGGGTCTCGGCTACATCCACCTGGGGCAGTCGGCGACGACGCTCTCGGGGGGCGAGGCCCAGCGCGTGAAGCTCGCGACCGAGCTGTCGCGCGTGGAGACCGGACGAACGCTCTACATCCTCGACGAGCCGACGACCGGGCTCCACTTCGAGGACGTGCGCTTCCTCCTCGACGTGCTCGACCGGCTCACGGAGCGGGGGAACACGGTCGTCGTGATCGAGCACAACCTGGACGTGATCAAGCGGGCCGACTGGATCCTCGACCTGGGCCCCGAGGGGGGCGAGGCGGGTGGTCGGGTCGTGGCCGAGGGCACGCCGGAGACCGTGGCGCGAGCGCCGGGGAGCTACACGGGGGAGGCCCTGCGCCCGGCCCTCGAAGCGGCCGGCCGGGGTGCGCTCAAGGTCGAGGCCGCCGTTTGAAATCCACGAGGGATGTGCTAAGGTTGCCCCTCTTCGATCGACGCCGTATCTATCCCTAAGGAAAGAGGATGCTCGAAACGGCCTCCGCGCTGAAGCGCACTCCGTTCTACCCCCGCCACGTGGCCTTCGGGGCCAAGATGGTCCCCTTTGCCGGGCACGAGATGCCGATCCAGTACGAGGGCATCATGGCCGAGCACCGGACCGTTCGGACCGGCGTCGGCGTCTTCGACGTGTCCCACATGGGCGAGATCCGCCTGACCGGAAGCGGCGCCATCACCCTCGCGAACCGGCTCGTCACCAACGAGACGGGGCAGCAGCTCCCGACGGGCAAGGTGGTCTACACGCCGATGTGCCTGGAGAGCGGCGGAATCATCGACGACCTCCTCGTCTACGTCCTCGGCGATGACCGGCTCCTCGTCGTGAACGCCGCCAACTTCGAGAAAGACCTCGCCTGGATCCAGGAGCACGCCCACGCGGACGTGACCGTGCACGACGAGAACGCGGACACGGCGCAGCTCGCGGTGCAGGGTCCGAGGTCCGAGGACGTGGTCGCGCGCCTCTACGGCGATCGCGTCCGCTCGCTCGCCTTTTACGAGGGATTCGAATTCGGAACCGGCGACGACTGGACGCTCGTCTCGCGCACCGGCTACACCGGCGAGGACGGGTTCGAGATCTACGTCCGCGCGCCGCGCGCGCTCGCGCTCTGGGATCGCGTCTTCGAAGCGGGCCAGCCCGAAGGGATCAAACCGATCGGCCTCGGCGCGCGCGACACGCTGCGTCTCGAGATGGGCTACTGCCTCTACGGAAACGACATCGACGAGACCACGAACCCGCTCGAGGCGGGGCTCGGGTGGACCGTGCGATGGGACAAGTCGGAGTTCATCGGCGCGGAAGCGCTCCGCCGGTTCAAGGAGCTGGGCGTGTCGCGGCGGCTCCAGGGACTGATCCTCGACGGGGACAAGATCGCGCGCGCCGGCGCGGAGGTGGACAAGGACAAGGCGTCCATCGGCAAGGTCACGAGCGGCTCGATGGGGATCTCGATCGGGCGCCCGGTCGCGATGGCCTACCTCGCGCGCGAGGTCTCGGCGCCCGGCCAGACCGTCGACGTCATCACGCGGGGCCACGCCGTCCCGGCCCAGGTCACCGCTCGACCCATGTATCAACACGGATCCGTTCGTTCGCCGAAACCGAGGAGGCCTTGATGAACGTGCCGCGCGAGCTGCGCTACACGAAGGAGCACGAGTGGATTCGCGTCGAGGGGGGTGAGGCCGTGGTCGGCGTGACGGACTACGCGCAGGGAGAGCTGGGAGACGTGATCTTCGTCGAGCTCCCGTCCCCGGGCTCCAAGGTGACGTACATGAAGGCCTTCGGCACCATCGACGCCGTGAAGACCGTGAGCGACCTCTTCGCTCCGGTCACGGGCGAGATCGTCGCCGTGAATGGCGCGCTCAAGGACGATCCCGCGCTCGTCAACCGCTCGCCGTACCAGGACGGGTGGATGGTGCGCATCCGCCTGGAGTCGCCCGCCGAAGTGAACGCGCTCCTCTCGGCCGAGGATTACGAGAAGACCCTGGGGGCGCACGCGTGAGTTTTGTCGGCCGGAGCGACGCCGAGCGCCGCGAGATGCTGGAGCGGATCGGCGTCACCAGGGACGAGGAGCTCTGGGCGTCGATTCCCGCGGAGTTCCGCGTGGAGGGGCCCCTTCCTCTGCCCGCGCCGCTCGCGGAATACGAGATCGCGCGGCGCTTCGAGCAGTGGGGCGAGCGGAACGCCGACGCCGGGCGCTACGCCTGCTTCCTCGGCGGCGGCATCTACGACCACTTCATCCCGGCCGCGCTCCGCTCCATCATCTCCCGCTCCGAGTATGCGACGGCCTACACGCCGTACCAGCCCGAGGTCGCGCAGGGCACGCTCCAGGTGATCTTCGAGTACCAGTCCATGATCCGAGAGCTGACCGGCATGGAGGTCGCCAACGCGTCGCTCTACGACGGCGCGACGGCGGCGGTCGAGGCCGCGCACTTCGCGGCCGGCGCGAAGGGCAAGAGGCGCATGCTCTGCTCGGCCGGCGTCCACCCGCACACGCGCGAGGTGCTCCGCACGTACGCGTCAGCCGGCGGATTCGACATCGAGGAGATCGCGCTCGAGAACGGGCGGACTCCGGCCGGCCCCATCGCGAACGCTGGCTCCGACGTGGCGGCCGTCATCTGGCAGCAGCCGAACTTCGAAGGCATCGTGGAAGACGGCGCCGCGCTAACGCGCGCCGCGCACGATATCGGCGCCTACTCCCTCGCGGGGGCGGATCCGGTGGCGCTCGCGGTGCTCCGTCCGCCGGGACACGACGGCGCGGATGTGGTCTTCGGGGAAGGGCAGCCGATCGGCGTTCCGATGAGCTATGGCGGCCCGCTGGTCGGATTCTTCGCCATCCGCAAAGCGGAGGTGCGGCGGCTTCCGGGACGCCTCGCCGGCGTGACCGTGGATCTCGATGGGAAGCGCGGCTACGTGCTCACCCTCCAGACCCGCGAGCAGCATATCCGGCGCGAGCGCGCGACCTCGAACATCTGCACCAACCAGGGGCTCATGGCGCTCGCGAACACGGTTTACCTCGCGCTCCTCGGAGCGCAGGGGCTCAAGGACGTGGCGACCCAGTGCCTGGAGCGCGCGCACTACCTCGCCGATCGCGTCCGGGAGATCCCCGGCATCGCCTTCGCGCACGGCGACGCCCCCTTCTTCCGCGAGTTCGTGCTTCGCCTCCCGGCGCCGGCCGAGTCGTTCACGCACGCCGCGCTCGATCGGAAGATCCTGGCGGGCATTCCGCTCGCGCGGTTCGACCGCTCGCGGCCGAACGATCTCCTCGTCGCGGTGACCGAGAAGCGAAGCAAGGACGACCTCGACCGCTACGTGGACGCACTCGCCTCGTGGGCCAAGGCCCGCGCCCAGAGCCCGAGGGAGGAGGCCGCGTGTCAGAGCTGACCCTGAGCGAGCTGTCCGTCGCCGGGCACCGCGGGCCGAGGCTCATGCCGCTCGACGTGCCGGCCAAGGGTGTGGAGCGTCTTCTGCCGGCCGATCGCATCCGGACCGAGCGGGCGGCGCTGCCGGAGATCTCCGAGCCGGTCGCGATGCGTCATTTCGTGAACCTCTCGACCCTGAATCACCACATCGACAAGGCCATCTATCCGCTCGGGTCCTGCACCATGAAGTACAACCCGAAGCTGAACGACGAGATGGCGCGCATCCCAGGCTTCGGCGCGATCCATCCGCTCCAGCCGGACGAGCTCGCGCAGGGAGCGCTCGCGGTGGTGGCGGAGCTCCACGAGTGGCTCCGCGTGGTGATGGGGATGCCGGGCGTGACCACCCAGCCGGTCGCCGGCGCGCAGTGCGAGCTGACGGCCGTGCTCATGGCGCGCGCCTATCACAAGGATCACGGAGATCCGCGCGAGGAAGTGATCGTGCCCGACTCGGCGCACGGCACCAATCCCTCGACGGTGCACCAGGTCGGCTATCGCGTGGTCCAGATCCCGTCGGGCCCCGACGGATGCGTGGATCTCGACGCGTTGAAGCGCGCGATCTCACCGAAGACCGCCGCGATGATGCTGACCAATCCGAACACGCTCGGCATCTTCGAGCGGCAGGTCGGCACCATCGCCAAGCTCATCCACGACGCGGGCGCGTTGCTCTATCTCGACGGCGCGAACCTGAACGCGATGATGGGCCTCGCGAATCCCGGGGCGATGGGCTTCGACTTCGCGCACATCAATCTTCACAAGACGTTCTCGACGCCGCACGGCGGCGGCGGTCCCGGCGGCGGCGTGCTCTGCGTGCGGCAGGACCTCGAGCCGTATCTCCCGTCGCCGGTGGTGGAGCAGGACGGCGATCGCTACCGCTGGAACTACGACCGGCCCCAGTCCATCGGGCGCGTCCATTCGTACTTCGGCAACTTCGGCATCCTGGTGCGCGCGCTCTGCTACATCCGCTCGCTCGGGGCGTCCGGCATCGCCGAAGCGAGCCGCGAGGCGATCCTGAACGCCAACTATCTCAAGGCGAGGCTCAAGAACGCGTACGCCGCGTCCCACGACGGCCCCTGCATGCACGAGTTCGTTCTCTCCGCGTCGCGCCAGAAGGCGCGCGGGGTGAAGGCGCTCGACATCGCGAAGCGGCTCCTCGATTTCGGCATGCACGCGCCGACGATCTACTTCCCGCTCATCGTCGAGGAGGCGCTCATGATCGAGCCCACCGAGACCGAGACGAAAGCGAGCCTCGACGCCTTCGCCGACGCGCTGCTCCAGATCGACCGGGAGAGCGTGGAGGATCCGGGCCGCGTGCGCGAGGCGCCCACGAAGACGCCGGTGCGCCGGCTGGACGAAGGGCGGGCGGCGAGGAAGCTGATCCTCTCCTGGCAGGACCTCGAGGCCGAGGGTGCCGGAGGCTGAGCGGGAGCGCCGTCCGGCGGAGTCGCCGGGAGGCGCGCTCACCTGGACCGCGTGGCCCGCGCGCCAGCGGCCGCTCGCTGCCGCCGTGCTCGTCGGCTCCGCGATCGTCCTCGGCGTGCTCGTGGCGCACGGGACACAGGACGGTGTGCTGGGTGTGGCGACGCCGCTCTTCATCCTCGTCTCGCTCTCGTCGTTTCTCATGCCGACGACGTACCGGCTGACCGAGGACGCGGTGGAGGTGCGGTCCCTGGGCGTGGCGCGAGTCCGCCCCTGGACCGAGATGCGGCGCATGACGGTGGACCAGACGGGCATCTTCCTGAGTCCGTTCGAGAAGCGGAGCTGGCTCGAAGCGTATCGCGGCGTCCGGCTTCTCTTTGGAGGGAACCGCGATCAAGTGGTTGCGTTCGTGGAAGCGCGCCTCAAGTCAGGCACCGCCGCCTCCTGAGGCGCGGTTGCCCGAGGACGAGGCGCTTCTCGACCGTGTGGCGGAGCGGGTGGTCGCGCTCCGGATGACGGTGCCGGCCATCCTCACGCTCGAGAGCGTCAAGCCGCTCTCGTTCGTGTCGAGCCAGGCGCTCTACTTTTTCGAACCGATGGTCCGGGCCTTCTTCACGGTTCCGGATTACGAGCGATTCGCCGCCTTAGTGGAGCGGCGCGACACCCTGGAAGCGCTCCTGGTGAAGATCGAGCAGCGCGACGAGGCGGTTCGCGACGAGGAACGGGCGGCCAAGGCGCGCCGGCGCGCGGAGCGCGATGCGGCGCGGAACCGAAAGGAACCTTCGTGAGCCTTCCCAAGCCCGACGACATCCAGTCGATCCTCGCGACCGACTGCGGCAGCACGACCACCAAGGCGATCCTGATCGAGCGCCGCGGCGCCGAGTATCGCCTCATCGTGCGCGGCGAGGCGCCGACGACGGTGGAGGCGCCGTTCGAGGACGTCACGCGCGGCGTGCTGAACGCCATCATGGAGGTCGAGGAGCTGGCCGGCCGGAAGCTCCTCGACGGCGAGAAGATCCTCTCCCCGCAGAAGGGGACCGAGGGGGTCGACCTCTACATCTCCACGTCGAGCGCGGGGGGCGGGCTCCAGATGATGGTCTCGGGCGTGGTGAAGAGCATGACCGGCGAGAGCGCGCAGCGCGCGGCGCTCGGGGCGGGCGCGATCGTGATGGACGTCATCGCCAGCAACGACGGCCGGCTCCCGCACGAGAAGATCAAGCGCATCCGCCAGCTCCGGCCGGACATGATCCTCCTGTCGGGAGGGGTGGACGGCGGCACCACGTCGCACGTGGCCGAGATGGCCGAGCTCCTGGCGGCGGCCGATCCCAAGGCGCGCCTCGGAGCGGGGTACGAGCTCCCCGTGATCTACGCGGGGAACAAGGACGCGCGATCGATCGTGGAAGAGAGGCTCGCCTCGAAGACCGCGCTCGTCGTGACCGACAACCTTCGCCCGGTGCTCGAGCGCGAGAACCTCTCGCCCGCACGCGACAAGATCCACGATCTCTTCATGGAGCACGTCATGGCGCATGCGCCCGGGTACAAGAAGCTCATGACCTGGTCGCCGGTGCCGATCATGCCCACGCCGGGCGCGGTGGGGCTCATCATGGAGACGATCGCGCGGGACGAGAAGATCAACGTCCTCGGCGTCGACATCGGCGGCGCCACGACCGACGTGTTCTCGGTCTTCCAGGGGATCTTCAACCGCACGGTGAGCGCGAACCTCGGCATGTCCTACAGCGTCTCGAACGTGCTCGCCGAGGCTGGGCTGCCGAACATCCTCCGCTGGGTGCCGTTCGAGATCAGCGAGCCCGATCTCAGGAACCGGATCATGAACAAGATGATCCGCCCGACCACGATCCCTCAGACACTCGAGGAGCTCGTGATCGAGCAGGCCATCGCGCGCGAAGCGCTCCGGCTCGCGTTCGAGCAGCACAAGATGCTCGCCGTCGGACTGAAGGGCGTCCAGCAGGAGCGGACGATCTCGGACACCTTCGAGCAGACCGGGAGCGGCGCCACGCTCGTGCGCCTCGACCATCTCGATCTCCTCGTGGGCAGCGGCGGCGTCCTCTCGCACGCGCCGCGGCGCGCGCAGTCGGCGCTCATGATGCTCGACGCGTTCCTCCCCGAGCATGTCACCGAGCTCGCGGTCGACTCGATCTTCATGATGCCGCAGCTCGGCGTGCTCTCGACGGTGCATCCCGCCGCGGCCAAGCACGTGTTCGAGAAGGACTGCCTGATCCGGCTCGGCGCGAGCGTCGCTCCGGTCGGCCCCTGCAAGGACGGGGTGACGGCGCTCAAGGCGTCCCTCGAGTTCCAGGACGGGCGGAAGGAGGAGGTCTCGGTGCCGTTCGGATACCTGAAGCTGATCCCGGTGCCGGACGGCCAGACGGTGAAGGCCGTCCTCCGGCCCGATCGAGGGCTCGACGTGGGCGAGGGCAAGGGGAAGGAGCGCACGGTGTCGCTCCGGGGCGGGGTCGTGGGCGTGATCTTCGACTGCCGCGGCCGCCAACCCTTCGTGCTTCCGCAGGATCGAACCCAGAGGATCACCAAGCTGGCCGAGTGGAACGAGGCCCTCGACATCTACCCGGTCCTGGCGAGGGTCTGACCCATGGCCCACTCCTACACACCCGGTCTCAAGGTCGCCCGCTTCACCCTGCTCCGCCGGGAGCGGAAGCTTCCGCTCGCGGGGGACGTGCTCGTGACGGTGGGCCAGAAGGTCGAGGCGGAGACGTGCGTCGCGCGCACCGAGCTTCCCGGCAACGTGCAGACGGTGAACGCGGCCAACATCCTCGGCGTGCTCCCCGAGGACGTTCCGGACTGCCTCGTCAAGCCCATCGGCTCGGCCTTGAAGAAGGGTGAAGCGTTCGCCGAGAGCAAATCGTTCTTCGGCCTCTTCAAGTCGAAGTGCGCCGCTCCCGTCGATTCGACCCTCGAGAGCATCTCGACCGTGACCGGGCAGGCGATCCTGCGTGAGCCTCCGATCCCGGTGGAGGTGGACGCGTACGTCGACGGCACGGTGGTCGAAGTGCACCCGGGGCAGGGGGTGACGGTCGAGACGCGGGGGAGCTTCATCCAGGGCATCTTCGGCGTGGGCGGCGAGACGGTCGGGACGCTCCACGTGTGCGTGGACGGTGCGGGCGACGTCCTCACCGAGGCGAAGCTCGGCGACAATGTCCGCGGGAAGATCCTGGTGGGCGGCTCGCACGTGAGCACGAAGGTGCTCCGCGTCGCGATCCAGAAGGGGGCGAAGGCGGTCGTGGTGGGAGGCTTCGACGATCAGGACCTGCGCGAGTTCCTCGGGTACGACCTGGGCGTCGCGATCACGGGATCGGAAGAGAAAGGAATCACCCTCGTGGTCACCGAGGGCTTTGGCGAGATCCCGATGGCCGGGCGCACGTTCGAGCTCCTGAAGCAGTGCGAGGGGAAGAAGGCGTCGGTGAGCGGCGCGACCCAGATCCGCGCCGGCGTGCTCCGCCCGGAGATCGTGGTGCCGCAGGAGGCCGCGAGCGTCTCCGGAACCGATGGCGACGGCGGCCACGCCGGTCTCGAGCTGGGGAGCGTGATTCGCGTGATCCGGGAGCCCTTCTTCGGGCGCCTCGGCAAGGTCGTCTCGCTGCCGCCGGAGCTCATGGCGCTCGAGACCGAGGCCAAGGTGCGCGTGCTCGAGGTGGACTTCGGGAACGGATCGAAAACGCTCCTCCCGCGCGCCAATGTGGAGATGATCGAGTCGTAGCTCCTTGACAGGAGCGGCGTTCGAGTCTACGGTTGTTGCGGTTTCGCCGGTCGTGCCTGGGAGGAAACGCGCCACGTGCTGAGCTTCGATCGCGGCAGGGCTGGAGCGCTTCGCACCCATTGGGGAGCCACTTCCTGACAACCTTCCGCGGAGCGCGGACCCCGTTGAGAGCTCCCAGCGACCGACGTCCTCGGCTCGCGGTAGCCGCGTTCCTCCTCGCCGCCGTTTCCATCCTGGCCGCTCCGGTGTTCGCATTCCCGCTCAAGGTGGGCGATACGCCCAACGACGGCGGCGGCAGTGTCGACATCTCGTGGACCCCACCCGTTCACCATCCGACGTCCTGGATCCTCGTGCGCCGCGAGCAGGGGGGGACGTTCGCTCCCGTCGCCACGGTGGACGGTGCGGATTCACACTACTCCGACGACAGCGCGCAGAACGGCACGTCCTACGAGTATCAGCTCGTCGCCTCGCCCGCAGATCCCGCGCTCGATTCCGAGGTGTCGGGCCCGGCGCGCTCGTCGGTGAATCTCTTCGACTGGAGCAAGCTCAACGTGCTCGTGGTCGCGGGGATCTTCTTCGCGCTCCTCTTCTGGTACATCCGCAAGTCCGAAGGCGGCGTCAAGTGGGTCTTCCGCAAGATTCCCGGCCTCGACGCGATCGAGGAGGCGGTGGGCCGCGCGACGGAGATGGGGAAGGGCGTGCTCTACGTCCCCGGCGTGCAGGACATCGACGACATCCAGACCATCGCGAGCATGATCCTCCTGGGCCGCGTGGCGCGCATCACCGCCAAGTACGAGACGCCTCTCGACGTCCCGACCAACTCCCCCGGCGTTTTCACCGTGGCCGAGGAGGTCGTGAAGTCGGCCTACGCCGACGCGGGGCGCGCGGACGTCTACCGAAGCGACCAGGTCCGCTACGTCACGTCGGAGCAGTTCGCGTACGTGGCCGCGGTGAACGGCATGATGCTCCGGGAGCGGCCCGCCGCGAATCTCCTCCTCGGAGCCTTCTTCGCGGAATCGCTGCTGCTCGCCGAGACGGGGCACGCGGTGGGGGCCATCCAGATCGCCGGAACCGCGAACGTCCACCAGATGCCGTTCTTCGTGGTGGCATGCGACTACACGCTGATCGGCGAGGAGTACTTCGCCGCGAGCGCGCTCCTCTCGAACGACGCGCGGCTCCTCGGGAGCCTGAAGGCCACCGACTCCGTGAAGATCCTCATGATCACCGTCATCATCGTCGGCTCGATCCTGGCCACGTTCGGCCAGACCTGGCTCGGCGACTTCTTCGCCACCCAATGAGGAAGCCTCGGTGAAGCGCGAGATCCCAATCCTCATCACGCTGGTGTCGGGGCTCTTCATGCTGCTGGCCTGGTTCGTGCCGCACCCGACCGTCCGGAGCGCCTATGAGGGTCTTCAGAACTGGGCGATCGTGGTGGTCGGGTTCACGTACGTGCTGGGTGTGGCCAACCTCCTCCGAATCAACGTCCGGCAGGTCAGCCGGAAGGAGCGCGACTGGCCGTACAAGATCGTGCTCTTGGCAGGCATCCTCGTGACGATGGCGGTCGGCTTCTCCGAGGGGAACCACTACACGGACGTCGACTCGCGCTTCCAGTGGATCTACCGCACCTTCTACTCACCGATGACCGCGACCATGTTCTCGCTCCTCGCGTTCTTCATCGCCTCCGCGGCGTTTCGCGCATTCCGCATCCGCTCGGTCGAGGCGCTCCTCCTCGCGATCGCGGCCTTCATCCTGATGCTCGGACGCGTGCCCCTCGGGGCCGCGATCCACCCGGCCATCCCGGCCGCGGCGGACTGGCTCATGGAGATTCCGCAGAACGCGGCGAAGCGAGGCATCCTGATCGGGGCTGCCCTGGGCGTCATGGCCACGGGCATCCGCGTGATCCTGGGACTCGAGAAGACCTACGGCGGAGGGGAGTCATGAGCTTCCTGGCCGGGCTGCGCTATATGGATCGGCGGTGGATCTTCCTCGGCGTCGGACTGCTCGTGCTCCTGCCGCTCCTCTTCAGCTTCCACATCGCGCCGGTCCAGCCCAGCAACCGCGCGCGCGGCTTCTACGACGCCATCGAGAAAGTGCCGGAGGGGTCGGTGGTGCTCCTGCCCGGGGACTACGATCCGGGCACGGCCGCCGAGAACTATCCGATGCACCTCGCCGCCGCGCGCCAGCTCATGCGGCGCAACATGAAGATCATCGCCCTGGCCCTCTATCCGGCCGGACCGCCGCTCACCGATCAGGTGCTGCGGATCGCGGGCGCGGAGTACCACAAGACCGAGGGCGTCGATTACGTCAACCTGGGCTACAAGGTCGGGAACGAGCTCGTGATGTCGCAGATGGGGCAGAGCATCCCGAAAACGTTCCCGGTCGACAACCGCGGCATCCCGGTGAACAAGATCCCGGTGATGAAGGGCATCCAGAACTTCCAGCAGATCCGGCTCATCGTGAACGTGAGCGCGGGCTATCCGGGGACGAAGGAGTGGGTGCAGCAGGTGGTGTCGCGGTATCACGTCCCCATGGTCGCGGGGGTGACCGCGGTCAGCGCGCCCGAGTACTACCCGTACCTCCAGGCCGGGCAGCTCCACGGTCTGCTCGGTGGCATGGCCGGCGCGGCGGAGTACGAAATCCTCGTGGGCGCTCCGGGACTCGCGACGCGAGGCATGGACGCGCAGTCGCTCGCGCACCTGTTCATCGCGTTCATGATCATCCTCGGCAATCTGGCCTTCCTGGCGGGCTCGAAGAAGGGGAACGGGCGGTGAACCTCCACCTGAGCCACGACATCGGCGTCTGGATCGCGGCGCTGCTCACGCTCGGCATCTTCAGCTTCCTGTACCGGGACAACCCGGTCTACAAGTTCTGCGAGCACCTGTTCGTCGGCGTCTCGGCGGGCTATTACGTCGTGCTCACGATGATCTCGTCGGTCTACCCGAATCTATTCCAGCCGATGTTCACGTCCTTCATGAAGGACTATCACTGGCTGCTCGTCATCCCGCTCATCCTCGGGATCATGCTCTTCTCTCGATTCTTCCCCCGCGGAGACTGGCTCTCGCGGTGGCCGATCGCGTTCGTCCTCGGCGTCTATCCCGCGCTCCGCATCACCGGATTCGGCCAGGGAGATTTCGTGGAGCAGATCCACGGTACGATCCTGCCGCTCTGGGTGCCGGGGAGCATCGGGGCGACGATCGGGAACCTTCTTCTCGTCGCGGGTCTCGTGTGCACGCTGATCTTCTTCTTCTTCTCGAAGGAGCACAAAGGCGCTCTGGGAGGAACGGCGCGGGTCGGGATCTACTTCCTCATGGTGAGCTTCGGCGCGTCGTACGGCTACACGGTGATGGCGCGCGTCTCGCTCCTGATCGGCCGCGTGATGTTTTTGCTCGACGACTGGTTGGGCGCCCTCAAGTTCTGATCGTGCCGTGAGCGCCCCGCTCCGGCTTTTCCGGCTCCCACATCTCGAAGGCGATGGCGCGCTCCAGATGGCGATCGACGCCGCGCTCCTCTCGTGGGTCGCGCGCGGTGCGGATCGCGCGGTCTTCCGCACCTATGACTGGAATCCGCCAGCCATCAGCCTCGGTCGTGCGGAGCCATATCCCGATGGCTGGGACCTGGGCGCGATCCGCGAGTCCGGCCTCGACGTCGTCCGGCGCCCGACCGGCGGGGACGCAGTGCTCCACGACGGGGAGCTCACGTTCGCGCTCGCGGCGACCCTTCCGGGGTCGCGGGGATTGGGTCCGCGCGCGTTCGCGAATCTCGCCGCCGAAGCCCTCGCCGATGCGGTGGCCGCATTTGGCGTGAAGGCGGAGCGCGTTGTCGATCGCGGGGTCGCCACGAGGCCGGGCGCCGATCCCTGCTTCGCGCGCGCCTCGAGCGGCGAGCTGCGGGCCGGAGCGTTCAAGGTCGCCGGGATCGCATCGCGCTTCACGCGCGGGGCGGCACTCTGCCACGCCTCGGTGCCGCTCTCGCCCCGTCATCGCGACATCGCGCGATTCCGCGGCGACCGCCCGGGGGAGCGCGAACGCCTGGCGGGGCACGCGCGCTCGATCGCCGAAATCCTGGGCCAGTCCGTTTCCGCCAGGGCGCTCGGAGATGCGCTGGCCGGCACGGTCGCGGCGCGGCTCGGAGCGACGCTCGAGTCCGTGCCGTTCGACGCCTGCATTCCCGGGGGCATGGAGATGGCGGAGCCCGCATGATCGCGCGACGGTCCGTCTGGACGTGGCTCAGCCTCTACGCCGCCGCCATGGCGTTCGTGGAGGCCGCCTGCGTGGTCACGCTGAAGCGCCTCTTCTACCCGGGCGGATGGACGCCTCCGTTCGCTCCCATTCCCGCGGGGCCGCTCCTCCTCGAGCAGGCGCGGGAGATCGCCACACTCGTGATGATCGCCTCCGTGGCC
>DATJGP010000106.1:0-9448 GCA_035494915.1 Candidatus Eiseniibacteriota bacterium
ACCTTCTCGAGGCGGGCTTTGAGGGAGTTCACGTTCCACGTCGCGATGCGCATCGGTCGAATGTACCCCGCCACGCCCCGTGCCGCAAAGCGACGGACCGCACGACCATGGGCCTTCCCTTCCCCCTGGCCCGGCGCGTTAGAATCACGGGTCCCTGACGCCTTTCCGTCGACAATGAGGGTTCCCCTGCGATGGCACAAATAGCGAAGAGTCCCTACGAGTCAACCGAAGCACCTCCCGCGAACGCGGCGCCTCCCCCGTCCGCTCAGCTCGTACAGATGGCCATGGGGCACTGGGTTTCCAGCATCGTGTTCCTGGCCGCCGAGCTGAACATTGCCGACCTCCTGGCCTCCGGAACGAAGACCGCCGAGGAGCTGGCGGGGCCGACAGGTACCAGTGCCGGGCCCCTCTATCGCTTTCTCCGCGGCCTCGCCAACCTTGGCATCCTGACCGAGAGCGCCGACCGTCGCTTCGGCTTGACGCCGTTGGGCGAAGCCCTCAAGACCGGCGCGCCTGGCTCGGCGCGCGCCTCGATCCTGACCATCGCGAGCGACTGGTGGGACGCCGGGTGGCGGGAGCTCCCCTACTCCTTGCGAACCGGCGAGAGCGGATTCGAAAAGGCGCTCGGAATGCCCATCTTCGATTACCTCCAGAAGCATCCCGAGAAGGCTTCTCTCTTCAGCGAGACGATGATCGGCGTCCATGGCGAAGAGCCCGCCGCCGTCGCCGCCGCGTACGATTTCTCCGGGATCTCGACGCTCGCGGACATCGGCGGGGCGAACGGCCATTTGATCGCAACCGTGCTGGCGAAGAACCCGCAGATGCGCGGCATCCTCTTCGACCTTCCACACGTGGTCGTCGACGCGCCGGCGATGCTTCGGGCGCGCGGCGTGAGCGACCGCGTGAAGATCGAGGAAGGGAGTTTCTTCGAGCGCATTCCCGAAGGCGCCGACGCGTATCTGCTCTCGCACATCATCCACGACTGGAGCGAGCCGCAGTGCGTGACCATCCTGGGCCATTGCCGGCGCGCGATGCGGCCGGACGCGCGGCTCTTGATCGTGGAGCTGGTGCTCCCGGGCAACGATCAACCACATCCCGGCAAGATGCTCGATTTGATGATGCTGGTCGGACCAGGAGGACAGGAGCGAACCGTCCCGGAGTACTCCGCGCTCCTCGAGAAGTCTGGCTTCCGCCTGACCAAGGTGGTGCCGACGTCGACCCCGGCGAGCGTCGTCGAGGCAGTCCCCGCTTAGAACCAGGAGGTTCCGATGCTTCGATTGCTGGCAGCGCTTGCCATCGTCCTGACCTGTGCCCCGAACGCCATGGCTGCGTCCTCGACCAAGTCCAAGCCCCCGGCCTCGTCGTCCACCGCGAAGGCCGAGGCCGAGATTCGCGAGGCCATCCGTACCTACGACGACGCGCTGCGGCGCGGCGATACGGCCGCCGCGGGGCGCTTCTGGGCCGACGAGTACATGTTCATCAACCCAGCCGGCCAGCGTCTGACGCGTGCGGATCGCATGGCCAACGTGCAGGCGGGAGCGACCGCGTTCGATTCCCTCGCCCATACCCCGGACGAAGAAGTGATCCGCGTCTACGGCAACGGCAATGTCGCCACCTATACGACGCGTCTCCACATCACCGGACGCTACAGCGGTCAGGGACAGGAGGGTTACCTGCGCGGGCTCGTGGTCTGGGTGCGGCGTGAGGGCCACTGGCAGCAGGTGGCAAGTCAGCTGACGCCGGTGGCAACGCCCTAGCCCACCGCGGGAGGAATGATGGAACGGAAGCAAGCGAGTGACTATCCGCAAGATCTCCTGAACCTCTTCGACAAGTACGTCCATGGCGGGATCGACCGGCGTGGCTTCCTGGTCGGCGCCGCCAAGTTCGCCGTGGGCGGCGTGACCGCGGCGATGCTGCTCGACGAGCTGTCGCCCAAGTTCGCCGCCGCCCAGCAGGTGGCGCCGGACGACAAGCGCCTCTCCATCCAGACGCTGGACATCGCCTCGCCCAAGGGCAGCGGGACGATCAAGGGCTATCTCGCTCGACCCGCGAACGCCAGCGACAGGAAGCTCCCGGGCATCCTCGTCATTCACGAAAACCGCGGACTCAACCCTCACATCGAGGACATCACGCGCCGGCTCGCGCTCGAGGGATTCATGGCCCTGGCTCCGGACGCGCTGACATCGCTCGGCGGCTATCCCGGGGATGAGGACAAGGCGCGCGAGCTGTTCCAGAAGCTCGACCAGGCCAAGATCCGCGAGGACTTCCTCGCCGCGGCGGAGATGCTACGCAAGCGCCACGATGGCACCGGGAAGATCGGCGCGGTCGGATTCTGCTATGGCGGCGGCATGGTGAACTTCCTCGCCACGAGGCTGCCCGACCTGAAGGCGGCCGTCCCCTTCTACGGCAATCAGCCGCCGGTCGAGGACGTGGACAAGATCAAAGCGCCGCTCCTCATCCACTATGCGGAGAACGACGAGCGCATCAACGCGGGCTGGCCCGCGTATGAGAAGGCACTGAAGGAGCACCATAAGAAGTACGAAACGTTCACCTATCCGGGCACGCAGCACGGTTTCAACAACGACACGACGCCGCGCTACGATGCCGAGGCGGCCAAGCTGGCCTGGACGCGCACCGTGGAGTTCTTCAAGAAGCACCTGAGCTGACGGAGGCGAGCGGACCAGGCGTATGATGCCTGCGAAGAGCCGGCTCTGAGCAGCCTTGTTCGCCCCTCTGGACATGGGTGCTGGACGATGTAAGCTCGTTGCTCACCTATCCACGGCTGGCCTGGGGGGCGGTTCGTGGAAATCGGGGTTTGGAATGGACCCCTCCCACGGAAAGGAGACCGTGATGAAGAAGACTATGGTTCTTTTGGCTTTGGCCGCTCTGCTCGCAGCAGCGGTATCGTGCTCCAAGACTCCGAAGGAAACCTCCTCGACGACGGAGACATCCCAGCAGACCGCGCCGAGCACGTCGAGCGCGCCAGTCGCACGCGGAGAAGCGGCTACCGTCCACACGTCCTTCCACGTCGAGGCGGTCGATGCGGCGAAGCGCACCATCACCCTCAAGGACGAGCATGGCAATACGGGGACGTACGACGTTGGTGAGCAGGTGCAGCGGCTCAACGAGATCAAGCCCGGCGATACGATCCATGCCGAGTACACCGTTGGCGCCCTCGCCGAGCTGCGCGAGCCCACGCCGGAGGAGAAGAGCGCGCCGCTGACCGAAGTGACGGGCGCGGCGCGGGCATCGACGGATGAGCCGCCGGCAGGCGGGGTCGGACGGGTGGTCAAAGCCGTGGCGAGCATCGAGTCGCTGGACCCGGCCGCACAGAGCGCCACGGTCAAGGGACCCGAGGACGGCATGGTGACGGTGCACGTCGAAGATCCCACCGTCTTCCAAAGCCTCAAGGTGGGTCAGCCGATCGTGGTCACGTTCGCAGAGAAGCTCGTTCTCTCGGTTCAGCCGGGGGCGAAGAGCTAGATTCCGGGTCGACAGACAGGCCGGTCTCGTGCCGGCCTGGCGTCGCCGACCTCGACGCGCCGGCGGTAGGCGGGCTCTCGAGAAGCCACCCCGCCGTCATGCTTGCAATCCCTGGTCAAGTTTCCGAGAATGCGCGGAATGCTCCGGCGCATCCTACTTGGCCTGGTACTCCTCATCGCACTCACCGTGGTAGGCGTCGCGATCTTCATCGCGTCCCGCCAGAACCTCCGCTTCAACCCTCCCGAACCAGAGATCGCAGCATCCGCCGATTCCGCCGTGATCGCGCGCGGGCATTACGTCGTGCGCGTTGTCGGCAATTGCGCGGAGTGCCATGGCGCGACGGACCATGCGAAGGATTACGAAGCCGGAGCGGACGTGCCGCTCTCGGGCGGTTTCGAGTTCAAGATTCCCCCCGGCGAGTTCCGCGTGCCGAACATCACCCCGGATCCGGAGACGGGCATCGGACGCTTTACGGACGGGGCGATCGCCCGCGCGCTACGGCTCGGTGTGGGTCACGACGGAAGAGCCTTGCTGCCGTTCATGGAGATGCAGGGACTGTCCGATGAGGATCTCACGGCGGTCATCTCCTACCTGCGCTCGCAAGCTCCGGTCCACCACCAGGTACCGGGCGACCATTACACCCTGCTCGGCCGGATCGTTCGTGCCACGGTGCTGACGACTCCAGTGGGTCCAAAATCACCGCCGCCCCATGATTCTCCTCAAGGACCCACCGTGGAACGGGGACGCTATCTGGCGGGATCGGTTGCGAACTGCTGGGCGTGTCACACCGCGCGCAACAACAACACGGGCCAGCTCGCGGGTCCGATGTACGCGGGCACGACCGGGTTCACGCACGAGAGCGACCCGACCCGGTCATGGAATCCGCCGAATCTGACGCCTGACCCGAAGACGGGCCGGAGTGCTCTATTCAGTGAGGACAACTTCGTCGCGCGCTTCCGCGCCGGGAAGGTCATACCCGGGTCGCCGATGCCGTGGCAGGCCTTGCGCTCGATGACCGACGACGACATCCGAGCCATCTACCGATTCCTGAGGACGCTTCCCCCCGTCGTGAACGACGTGGGGCCGCCCTCCGCAGCGAAGAGCTGATGGGATCGCCCAGGATCGTCTCTCTACGAGCACTCCTTTCGCTAGTCCTTGCCCTGCTCGCTGTTCCGGCATTCGCTGGGACGAAGGCGCCCGCCTGGAAGATCTTTGCGATTCGCTATGCCACGGTGCCGAAGTTCCCCGTGCACGAGCTGGTCGCTGGAGCCGACACCAGCCGCACCGTCGATATCGCGATGATGTTCTGGCTCCTGGAAGGGCCCGATAGCCGCCGCGTGCTCGTGGACGCGGGCTTCTATCGCCAGAAGTTCCTCGACGACTGGAAGCCCGCGGATTACCGGCGCCCGTCCGACGCCGCTTCAGCGGCGGGCGTCGCGGCCGACTCGGTGACCGATATCATCATTTCGCATATCCACTGGGATCATCTCGACGGCGCGGACCTCTTCCCCAACGCTCGGATCTGGATCCAGCGCGACGAGTACTCGCACTACGTCGGGGACGCGGGTGAAGCGCTCGATGCCGCCATCGACAGCGTGGATGCGGCGATGCTGTCCGGTCTGAACAAGGCGGGACGCGTGCAGCTGGTGAATGGCGACGCTCAGGAGATCCTGCCCGGCATCATCGCGTATACCGGCGGCAAGCACACGTTCGCGTCCCAGTACGTTGGCGTGCGCACAGCGAAGGGGACGGTCGTTGTCGCCTCGGATAATTGTTACCTCTACGAGAACCTGGACAAGCATCGCCCCATCGCCCAGACCCTCGACGCCAAGTCCAACCTCGCCGCGCAGGATCGCATGAAGAAGATCGCGTCGAAGGCGCAGTGGATCGTCCCCGGCCACGATCCGGCCGTGTTCCAGCGCTTCCCCAGTGCTGGGCCAGGAGTGGTGGCCATCCCGTAGTAACTCGGGCGGGGCGGCCGCCCGTGAATCAGCGCAGATGCACGAGCCGCGTGCTTGCGCGGCGCCCCATCGACGTCAACCGCGCGTAGTAGATGCCCGACGCAAGCTGGCTCGCATCCCATCCGATCTCTCCCTTTCCGGAAGGACGTGTGTCGCGAATCACGTCGCCCACCCGGCGGCCCCTCACGTCGAAGACCTCGATCGTGATCACTCCCCCCTCTGGCAGCGTGAACACAAAGCGCGCGCGGTCTCGAGCGGCTCGGCCCACGGTCGCAAAGACGAGGCGCGAGTGGTCATCGTCTCCCGGCAACGCGATGTTGGCGATGGACCGCCGCCAGAGCCCATCGACGCGTCCCGCATAGAGTGAGTCCCCCACGCGAGCCAGCTTATAGACGAAGGCGTTGAACAGGGAGTCGAGGCCGTTCCAGGTGACACCGTCATCGCGGCTCAGGGCGATCAGCGTACCTCCGCCGGCGCCCAGGCTCGTGAACAGATCGTGGCCGCGCATCGCGAACCCGACGAAGAGGATGGGGTGGAACCCGAAGTCGACGTCGGTCCAAGGTTCGGCTCCGTTGGCGCTGTGAAAGATGCCGATATTGCTCCCTACGACCCAATTCTTGCCCGTCCAGATGGCAGAGAGTCCGGCGAGGCCGGGCGCGAACCGATCGTTGAAGAGGAGCGACAGCGTCCAGTCAGACTGCCCCGGGTCGCGATAGAAGACCGTGCCGTTGAAACCGCCCAAAGCGAAGAGGCGCGAGCCTCCAGCCGCGATGGAGGTCATGTTGGACGCCTGGAGCGCCGTGATCGTCGTGCCGAACCGAGTCCAGGACGCCGAGCTGAGACTTCGAACCCATGGACCGCCACCGATTGTCGCGAGGTACAGATTCCCCCCTTCGACGATCAATTCGGCGATGTCGAGTGAGCCGAGGCCGCTCAGTCCTTGGTTGTAGCTGCTCCATGAAGATCCCAGGTCGTCGCTGACGAACACCCCCTGGACATCCGTGCCAGCGTAGAGGCGACCGTCATGGATGAGCGAGGTATGGACCTGCTGAATGCCTGGGGCCACGGGAACCGAACGCTTCCACGTCGTGCCGGCGTTCGTGCTGATGTAGACAACCGTATCAGCGCCGGCCACGAGGGTGTCGCCGTTCGCCCAGACGGTGAAGACGTCCCGAGACGGTATGTCGGCGACCTGACTCCACTGGGCGGGAGCGGCGGACGGGAGGAGCAGGAGAGCGGCGAGGACGGCTAACGTCCACGCTCCTGAGGTTCTCAGTATCGAGCGCATGGCGAACCTCGGCCGGTTGGCGGTGTACCGGAGCGGGTGCGGGCCTGGAGATGCCAAGCGGGCATCCCCGGCCCGACCCCCGAACTAGCCTATTTCTTGCCGACGACCGAGCAGCGATAGACCTCGTCGGTCGCGATCAGGTGAACCTCGGGATTCGAACCCGACGCCGCGTCCAAGACCTCCTCGTCCGACGTGAACTGGTGCGGTGTGAATCCCGCGTTGAACACGACCAAGTTCTGTCTCCAGAGCGGATTGAATTCGTCTCCCTGAATGGCGTCGATCACCGGGAAGAAGTCCTGCGGATCGTCGAGGTCGTTGGTAGCGTAGATCTGATTCAGGCTTCCCTTCTCGATGGCCGCTTCCGACGCGTCTTTCGGCAGCTCCACGGAGTTGATGGTGATTCGCTGGCCGTCGTAGAAGGCGGGCATTTCGCCGCCCGCCCCTTTCTCGTTACCCGACGACGGTGCGGGTGTCTTTGCAGCTACGAGCGTCGCAGCCGCGATCTCCTGGGGCGCAGTGGCCGGCGTCATGCTCCCGTTTTCCGTGCTGCACGCTCCACTCAGTGCGGCCACAACAATCAGTGCGAAGAACCCAAGTCTCGCTTGCACACCGGAACCCATGGCTAGACTCCTCTGCAAATGTGTGTGGTCTTGCGTGGCAGTGGCCCACGCGATCTGGACTCTTGGGAACGGCGCCGCGGCGATACCAGTGTGATGCTCATGCTCGGTGGCAGATGCGTGCTCAGAATGCACAACGCGACAACCGAGAACGTTTCCCACTCGCACCGTCGGTGTCTATAAAGTCTCTTTCTAGTCAGAGGCTTTCGCCGGCGGCACGTTCTGGTTCACGCGGAACAGATTGCCGGGGTCGTACCGCGCCTTCATTCGCGCGAGCCGCGCGTAGTTCGGTCCATAGGCTCCGGTCTCCACCCGACGCGCCTCGTCTGCAGGCATGAAATTCACGTACACCCCTCCCGTGGCGAACCGGGCGGTCGCGTCGAACAGTTCGCGTGCCCACTTCATGCACGCCGCGTCGTGCCCTGGAACGCGCCACCGTGCGTGGGCGTTCATCACGAAGGCCACGTCACGGTGCGGGTAGGCGGTTGCTTCGACTGGGACTCGGTTGATCGCGCCACCGAGCTGCGCGAGGAATACTTCGCTCTCCGGACTCGGCAGATGCGCTGCGGCCTCGATCATCGCGTCGATCGCTCCGTCCTCGAGCCTGCGAAACTCGTGGGACTTCCAGTAATTCCGTGCGCCCGGCGCCAGGAGCGGATCGAATGTGCTCTGCCATCCGGCGAAGGGCATGGGGCCGAAGTGTTCGGCCACGGGCCGGCCGAGGCCACGCAGGCGGGCGACCACCGATTCCTGCCCGGACGCGTCCCCGAGATCGCAGAACGCGAGGACCACCACTTCGCGCCCATGCCATTCGGCCGGCACGAAAGCGAGCGGTGGCGCCTGGCGGATGATGGCCCACACGGTCAGGTCGTCAGACATTCCGCTGACAATCTCGCGATAGTTGAGGAGCACGTCCCGGCCGCCCTCGAGGGGAAAGACCATGAGTCCCGCGAAGATCTCCGGACCGACCTCGTGCAAACCGTACTCGAAGCGCGTCACCACTCCGAGATTGCCACCGCCCCCGCGAATGCCCCAGAACAGGTCGGCATCATCACCCTCGCTCGCGCGGCGCGTTTGGCCATCGGCGGTCACCACATCGGCCGCGATCAAATTGTCGATGGTGAGCCCGTGTCGACGGCTGATCCAGCCGAAGCCGCCGCCGAGCGTGAGTCCTGCGATACCGGTCGTTGAGTTGATCCCGAGGGGCAGCGCGAGGCCGTGGGCCTGGGCAGCCCGGTCCAGTTCCCCGAGCGTGACGCCCGGCCCTGCCTCCGCGGTCCTCGCAGCAGCATCGATCCGGATGGACTTCAGGAGAGAGAGGTCCAGCATGATCCCGCCGTCAGAGACGGCGTTTCCGGCAATGTTGTGACCTCCGCCTTTCACGGCGAGTTCGAGATGGTTCTCGCGGGCGAAGTCCACCACGGTGACGACGTCGTCGGCACTCTGGGCGCGGGCGATCATCGCGGGCTTGCGATCAATCATGGCGTTCCAGACGATTCGAGCCTCGTCATAGCCGGCAGCGCCTTTCAGGCAAAGCATCCCCCGCATGGCCTGTCGCAGGGATTCCAGACGCTCGAACGGGACCGGCGCCCGATCGGCGTATGTTGCGGCTCCTCTCTCTTCCATGGCGTAGCTCCTCGCCCGTGGCCTCGAGACATTCGGAAGTCATGAGCGTTGCGAGGGGTTGATCGGAACCGAGGCCCGCCGCGGGCTTGCGGCCCGCGGCGCTCGGTGATGTTTCGACGGAATCAGACCGGCGCTGGGATCGCGCCGAGCTGCATCAAGAGGCCCAGGCGATCCAGGTTCGTCCAGCGCTTTACGATCTTTCCGTCGCGGAACTCGAAGATGTACTGCGCTTCGAAGCTCACGCCCTTACCCGTGGCCGGCACGCCGCGAAACTCGCCCGTATGGGTCCCACGCGCGGTCAACCGCCAGGCGACCTTTTCATCCTCGGCCACGATGTCTTCAACGGTGATCTTGAGGTTGGGGAAGCCGGTCCAGAGCGCCGTGTAAAACTGCTTCAGTCCCTCGTGGTTGAGCGGCTCGGGTCCGAGTCCGTACGCCAGGACCGACGGATCATGGATGTCGAACCACTCCGC
>DATJGP010000107.1:0-4570 GCA_035494915.1 Candidatus Eiseniibacteriota bacterium
GATAAATTCATAGCTCATCGGACCTTACGACATCCTGGCGAGCAACCGCCATACCAGTCTTTGGATGCCGGGGGCTCGAGGGCGATGCAGGTCCTTCGAAGACAAGGATATCGGGGCTTGGCGTCCGCGTCAACGGGGCCCGCGGGAGCGCCTGGGATCGGGCAGTTTGCAGCCGGCCCGGCGCACAACCGGCGCAGCGCTGGCGAGCGCTAACGCTTCCCCGGCGGCACCTGGTCCGGGGGCCTGCCGAGCTGGATGATCCGGAGCAGATTCGTCCCGCCCGAGCGTGTCGTGGTGCCCGCGATCGCGACCACCCAGTCGCCGCGCTGCAGGAGCTTCTTCCCCTGGAGCAGCTTCACTCCGGCCTCGATCATCCCTTCCGCGGTCCGCCACCGGGGCACGCGCACGGGCGTGACGCCCCACGTCAGGGTCAACCGCCGGCATGTGGATTCCAGAGGGGTCAGGGCGAAGATCGGCCCTGCCGGCCGCGACTTGCTCACCAGCCGCGCCGAATATCCGGTGTGCGTGAAGATCACGAGCGCGCGCGCCCGGATCTCCCTGGCCGCCTGCGTCGCCGTGTGCGCCAGCGCCGCCGTCGGCGAGGTCAACGCGCTCGCGATCCCGTCCGAAGCACGGCGCGGCGACCGCGCGCCGGCGGAGAACTCGTCCGCCTCCGCCGCGATCCGCGCCATGGTCTGGATGGAACGCTCCGGATAGTCGCCGACGGCGGTTTCCGCGCTCAGCATGATCGCGTCCGTGCCGTCGAAGATCGCGTTCGCCACGTCCGACGCCTCGGCGCGGGTGGGGCGCGCGGCGTGGACCATGGACTCGAGCATCTGGGTCGCGGTGATCACGAGCACCTCGCGCTGGTTCGCACGCTCGATGATCCGCTTCTGCAAGATCGGCACGCGCTCGGGCGGGAACTCCACCCCGAGATCGCCGCGCGCGATCATCACGCAGTCGGCGGCATCGAGAATGGAATCGAGGTTCTCGATCGCCTCGCGCCGCTCGATCTTCGCGATCACCGCGGGCGGGCGCTGCGCGCCGCGCAAGAGGCGGCGCAATCCCACGAGATCGTGCGCGTCCCGCACGAACGAGAGCGCGATCCCGTCCACGCCCATCGAGACGCCGAACTCGATATCGGCCCGATCCTTGGGCGTGATGGCCGCCGCGCTCAGCCGGACGCCGGGGAAGTTGACCCCCTTGTGGTCCGAGACCACGCCTCCGGTGACCACGCGGCATCGCAAGCCTTCCTTCCCTCTCCCCACCACGCGCAGCTCCACCAACCCGTCCGCGATCAGGATGCGATCGCCGACGGAGACGTCGCGCATGAGGTCGGAGTAGACGATCGGAATGCGGCGCGCGTTGCCGAGCACGCGGCGGGGTGTCACCAGAACCTCGGCGCCGCGCTCCACCTCCACGCTCCCCGACGCGAGCTCGCCGAGCCGCAGCCGTGGGCCCTGGAGATCCAGCAGCAGCCCGACCGGCTTCCCCGCCTTGCGCGACGCGGCGCGGATCCGTTCGATGACGCGGCGGTGCTCGGCGTGGGTGCCGTGGGAGAAGTTGAGGCGCGCGACGTCCATCCCCGCGCGGATCATGCGGGCGATGATCGCGGGGTCGGACGAGGCCGGCCCCATCGTGGCGACGATCTTGGTGCGGCGCACGGAGACTGGGTCTAGAACGCGAACGCCGCGACGAGCGCGGCGTGCGTGGAAGCGGACACGATGGAACGGGACACTAGATCGCCAAGGTCGCCATGACTTCTTCGGCGTGCCCCTCCACCTTCACTCTGCGGAAGACGTTCTCCACCCGGCCCTCGCGATCGATCACGAACGTGGTCCGCTCGATGCCCCAGTAGCTGCGGCCGTACAGGTTCTTCTCCTTGTACGTGCCGTACTGCCGCGACACGGCGGCGTCCACGTCGGCCAGGAGCGGGAAGGTCAGGTTGAACTTCTGGGCGAAGCGCTGATGGCTCAGCTCGTCGTCCAGGCTGATGCCGAGCACCACCGCATCCTTCGACTCGATGCGCGGCAGGTTGTCCCGGAACGCGCAGGCTTCCATGGTGCAGCCCGGCGTGTCGTCCTTGGGATAGAAGTAGAGGATCACGCGGCGTCCGCGGAACTCGCTCAGCGTCACCTTCCGCCCGAGCGTCGACGGGAGCGCGAACTCCGGAGCCATCATGCCCACGGTGAGGCTCTCGCCCGGCCAGTCCGGCGAGCCCGGCTTGGCGGCCGAGCGACGGCGCGACGAAGGCATGGTCGTCGGGGGCATTTTCGGCGCCTTCTCCGAGAAGGTGCTGATGGCCGGCTCGGGGTCGAACTCGAACGCCGCTTGGCTGCCGCGATTCGGCGGGACGGTTCCGGGGCCCTTCAGCACGGTCTTCGAGGGGGCCTTGGACGGAGCGGCCGCCGCCGGCTTCGCGGACTTGGAACGAGCTGCCACCTTGGGCGCCGGCTTGGACTTGGGGGCGGACTTCGGTACCCGCGACGGGGTCGCCTTCTTGGCCACGCGCGCCTTGGGGCGCGCCTTCTTCACGGCTTTCCGCTTCGTGGGCACCCGTGTTCCTTTCCCTTTGGGCGACTTGGACTTGCCGGACTTGACCGCACGCTTGGGCCTTCGAGCCGAGGACTTCCTCGCCATGGAGGTGCCTCCCGAGCCGGTGAGCGCCGACGTTAGTGGCTGTCCGGGGCATCCTAACCGCTGTAGTGAAACGGATCAAGGAAGGTGTGCGAAACGGTGCAGGTTTTGGGCCGGGGGCGCCCCCGCCCGGCCTCAGGCCCCGGTCCGTACCTTGGAGAACGTGAAGACCGACTCGTCGAAGTGATCCGGCGCGGCGGCGTTCTCGAACCGGAGCATCACCGGACGGCCTTCCATCCGGCGAAGAAGCGACAGTCGAACCGGGCCGACCTGCGTCCACGACTCCCAGGACGCCATCCCGGGAGGCGGCTTGCTCCCGGTCAGGAGCATCTCCCACTTGTCGACCAGGTGGGTCTTCTGATTCACGTAGAGCCAGTAGTGATCTTGCGGCGTGAGGCCCACATTGGAGTCGAAGGTCAGGGAGAGGACGTCCCACACCTCGCCATTCGGCCCATTCGCCTGACGGTCGTAGGTGAGATTGGTGCCGGGATCGCGCAGCTTGAAAGGCATCATCACCCAGTACGTGTCGTTCACCCACCGCTCGTAGCCGTTCTGGATCCGCCCCTTGATCGTCGCCGGGTCGGAATCGGGCACGCCGTCGGTGAACGAGACCCCGTGCTTGTCGCCGAGGTTGAAGATGGCGACCACGTGGTGCCCCTGATCGTCCGGCCCCTCCACGCGGGCGCGGCCGTTCTTCTTGTCCCACCAGTGCTGGAATCGCGCTACTTCCTTGCCTTCTTTCACCGCGACGAAATCGAAGCGGAAGCAGGGAAGGTTGTCCCACGCGGATTGCCCGCCCATCGCGTCGGTCAGCTCCTTCGCAACCTGGGCGGCCTTCGCGTCGGCCTTCCCCATCGCGGGAGCCTTGGCGGCGGCGGACGCCGCGGGTGTGGCCTTTTCCGCGGGCTTGGAAGCATTGGAGCCGGGAGCCTGACAGGCCGTGACGAGGACGGCGAGGAGAGCCGGCCAGAGGAGAGGATATCGACTACGCACGCGGAACCTCCCTGTTCGAAGCGGGCGATTCAGTGCCTGGCGCGCGAGGCGCGCCGGGCGGTCAGGACATCGACTTCAGGAACTCGATGACCTTCTGGCGGTCGGGCACTTTCCCCATCTCGTGGATCTCGATCGAGCGGACGATGCCCTTCGTGTCGACGATGAACGTGGAGCGGGCGGCGATGCCGCTATCGAGAAGCACGCCGTAGCGCTTGGCCACCTCACCATGGGGCCAGAAATCCGCGAGGACGGGATAGTCGATCCCGCCCAGGTGCTCGGCCCAGACCTTGTGCACGGGCGCGGAGTCCACCGAGATGGCGAACACCTGCGCATTCAACCCCTCGAATGTCTGCTGCTCCTTGTTGTAGCCCGGCATCTGCACGTCGCAGACGGACGTGAAGGACATCGGATAGAACACGAGGACGACGTTCTTCTTCCCGATGTAGCTCGAGAGCGTGACGTCGTTGCCGTTCTGGTCGCGCAGCGTGAAGTCGGGAGCTTTGTCTCCGACCTTGAGCGTGGGCGTGCTGGTCAGGGTCGCCTCCATGTTCACTCCTTCCCTATCGACAAGACCCGGCGAGCCGGGCCCCGTGGCTTGCGATCGCCCCGGAGATTATTCCGCCGCGACGGTGTCGGCGCGCTGTGCTTCGGCCCGCGCGAGCGTCTCCGGGTCGTTGTATCCGACCTGGATCTCCTTGGGCACGTAGTCGAGCAGGTGCTTGAGCGAGAGCGCCTCCTTCACGAGAGCGCGCGCGACGACGAGCCGCTGCACCTGGTTGGTCCCTTCGTAGATCTGCGTGATCTTGGCGTCGCGCATGTACTTCTCGATGGGATAGTCGCGCATGTAGCCGTAGCCGCCGAAGATCTGCACCGCGTTCGTCGTGACCTCCATCGCCACGTCGGTCGCGAAGAGCTTGCACATGGCGGAGAGCTTGGAGAC
>DATJGP010000108.1:0-9444 GCA_035494915.1 Candidatus Eiseniibacteriota bacterium
GAGCGACCACATGGAAGGGCCGCATCATGTCGTTCTCCTCGTGCTCCAGGATGTGGCAGTGCCACACGTACCCCGGCTCCGCAGTGGCATCGAACGCGTACGCCGGAGAGTCATCCTGAGGCGAGAAGCGGACCAGGATCCTTGTCACTTCGCCCGGATTCATCCGGAACGTGTCCTTCCAGCCGCGCTCATTGGGGTCCGCGGGTACCGGCTTGCCCTTGAGATAAGGAGCCGGATCCACCGGCGTGTAGGTGGTCCCGCCCAGCACTGGATTCGCCGCACTGAAGGCCATCTCGTAGCGACGAGGGTTCACCTTCTGGCGATTCAAAAGCTGGAACTGGACCAGATGGAGGTGGATCGGATGCGTGTCGGCGGTCATGTTGACCACTTCCCACATCTCCGTGGTGCCCAGCATGGGATATTCCGTCGCCGGCGCGTCATACGGCATCCCGTTCAGGAGCACCGCCGTGGGTCCGTCCTCGTTCGCCTTCTCGTTCAGGGTCATGACGCGAGTCACCGAGGGATTCGTCAGTCGGTTCACGGTGGCGAGGAGCGGAGGAATCGCGCTCTGATCCGGCGATGTCAGCGGCACGACCCGGAAGAGCATCACCTGACCCGTGGTCTGCGGGTCGGGGCTGTCCCCGCTCGGATAGGGAGCCTTGGCCGTGTTCTTGAGCAGGAAATCGGTGCCGGGCGTGTAAGCCGAGAAGTCGATCACCACGTCGCACCGCTCGCCGGGGGCCATCAGCAGCCGTGGAGAATGTGGGTTCCCCGGATCGTTGAGCAGCACCGGCTCGGCCAGATAGCCTCCGTCGGTCCCGATCTGATAGAAGGCGGGGCCTGGCGCCGATGTCACGCGATTCGCGAGCGCGAGGCTGAAGAAGCGCGCCTGGGCGCCGTTGAGGAAGCGGAAGCGGTACTTCCGAGGCTCGACGTTCAGATAGGGCCAGACCTTCCCATTGACGAGGATCGCATCCCCGAAGAACTCCGGAATCCATTTCGGATGAACTTCGGTTTCCCCGATATTCGGGTACCACAGCTGGCCGTCCGTCGTGAACATGCGGTCCTGAATGCAGAGTCCCATGTCGTAGGGCGCGGCTGGGAGCCCGGCGGGTTCGTTGCCCGGATCGGTGATGATGTAGTAGCCCGCCAGCCCCGCGTACACGTTGTGCCGCGTGTATCCGAACGCGTGGTCGTGGTACCAGATCGTGGCCGGAAGCTGGGTGTTCACGTACGTGTGGATCTCGTTCGTGAAGTCGGGTCCCGTCTCCGCGAAATTCGCCGTGAACCAGGTGTTCGGTCCGCCGTCACTCTGGGGCTCGACTTCCGCACCGTGAACGTGCGTCGCGATGGGGACGCCCGTCGTGGTCATCGCCCGCGGAAGCGTCGGGTCGATCGCGTAGTCGAGCAGGTGGGTCGTGGGCAGGTGGTTGGTCCATTTGACCTGGATGGGCACACCCCGTCGAACCACGAACGTCGGTCCGGGATAGCTCGCGGTCGCCTCCGAGACGCCGTAGCCGTAAACGGTCGTCGGCGGAAGTTGACTGTGGAGCTGTTGCTGAATCTGGTAGGCGCCGACCTCGTAATAGTTCGGTGCGGCCTCCGGCATCACGCCGGGAATGGGCAGCGCATCCATGTACTTCGTGAGGGACGCCGGGTCGAGCACCGTGACCTGGCCGGCAGCCGTGCCCTGCAGGGCGAGGGCGACCAGAACCAATGGGACCGCAATCCAGAAACGTTTCATGGCAGCCTCCTCCTTGCCCTGGCGCCAGCGCGCCTCGGCGGCGTCGTTGCCGCCGGCGTGAGGTGCCGCCCGCCGCGCCCTCGAAGCGCCCCTGTTCGGGGGGACTGCCTGCGATGGGAGTGCCGGGTTCACGTATGGAATCTTTCACAGGGACAAGGCATGTTTCGACGGTGCGGAGGTGTGCAACCGAGGGATACTTTCGTGCCAGGAGTCGTCGGCAGGGACACCGCACTGAAGGCCCGCCTTCCAGCTGCCTTCACTCCAGGCCGTTGGCGGGTTCTACCAAAGTAGACTAGCCATAAGGGCTGGTCCGGCCTCAAGATGCCGGCCATGGGTGGGACCTCATGGTCCAAACGGCTTCAGGAACGCATGCGATCGGTCCGGTGGGGCCACGCCCTTTGGCATGCGGGAATCATCGTCGTCTGCGTGCTCGCCATCCTCTTCGCTTCGGTGGAGGTGACGAGCCAGCCCCGCTTCTGCGCCTCGTGTCACATCATGAAGCCGTACTACCAGTCCTGGCAGCACTCCGCTCACAGCAAGTTCGCGTGCGTCGAGTGCCACATCCCCCCCGGCGTCAGCGCGACGATCCAGAAGAAGTGGGAAGCGCTGTCCATGGTCGCCAGCTACTTCACGGGCACCTATGGGACGAAGCCGTGGGCCCAGGTCCCCGACGCGTCCTGCTTCCGCTGCCACCAGACCAAGGATCTCAAGGGAACGAAGGTCTACAACGGAGTCCGCTTCGATCATGGCGCGCACCTCGCCATGGAGCGGAACGGAATGGTCCTTCGCTGCACGTCGTGCCATTCCCAGACCGAGCAGGGCAAGCACATGACCGTGACGGCGTCGGCGTGCGTGCTCTGTCATTTCAAGAATCAGGTCACGGGCGAGGGCACCGCGCGCTGCACCCTGTGCCACCTGACCCCAACCAAGAAGGTCAAGGTCGCGGGAGTCGTGTTCGATCACGCCGAAGCCGGACGTTTCCAGATGAAGTGCGCCTGGTGCCATGCGCCGTCGCAAGGCAGCAAGGGAGAGGTCCCGCAGGAGCGCTGCGTCACGTGTCACAACAATGCGTCGGATCTCGCGGCCTTCGGCAACACGGCGCTCCTCCACGAGAAGCACGTCCACGAGCACAGCGTGGAGTGCACCGATTGCCATCTCCACCTGGAGCACGTCAGCCGTGGGTCCCCCGCCGGGTCGGCGCCTCGCATCGCGAGCGCCGCCACCGAGTGCCGGGCGTGCCACGAGACGGGCCACACGCCGCAGCTCGATCTCTTCACGGGAACGGGAGGGCGTGGAGTCCAGCCGATGCCGAGCCTCATGTTCGCGGCCGGCGTACGCTGCGAGGGATGCCACACGATCACGGAGGGACATGGCGCGGGGGGCGGCGTCATGCGCGCCTCAGCCGCGTCGTGCGTGGCCTGCCACGGCCCGGCGTACGAGACGATCTTCCGCGAGTGGAAGAGCGGCACCGAGCAGCGCTCGGCCGCGCTGGCGAGGCAGCTGGACGAGACCGCTAGCGCCTTGGGCTCCGGCGGCGCGGGCGCGACGCTTCTCACGGACGCGCGCTACAACCTCGGGCTCGTTCGCCGTGGCCACGGGATTCACAACGTCCCCTACGCGAACGCCCTGCTGCGCAAGTCTCACGACTTCATGAACGAGGCGCGGCATTCGCGCGGCCTCGCTCCCCTCTCACTACCCTGGCACGAGCCCCCGTACGAGTCGCCGTGCTTGACCTGCCACTCGGGAATCGAGGACCAGCGGGGGACCATCTTCGGGAGGGCGTACGCGCACGCGCCGCACGTGGTGGAGCAGAAGATCCCGTGCACGGACTGCCACCGGCCGCACGCCGAGAAGCCGAAGGGGGAGATCGTCCGATTCGACGCCGCGGGATGCGAGTCGTGCCACCACAAGTCCGCGGTGATCGCGAAGCCCGAGAGCTGCACGCCCTGCCATGGCGGCATCAAGACCGGCACGGTCGCGAGCTATCGGGGCGCGTTCAGCCACGCCCTCCACATCGACGACGCGGAGAAGACCTGCGCCGATTGTCACGACCTGTCGACCGCTCCCCCCACGCTCAAGAAGGAAGCGTGCAAGGAGTGCCACGACACGTAGGCGCTGACTGAACGCGGCGGGCCGCTAGCCGGTCCAGCCTCGCGAGCGAAGCCGCGCGATCGCCTCGGTGCGGCGATGCGCGGAGAGCTTCCCGAGCACGTTGTGCATGTGATTCTTCACGGTCGCGGGACTGATCCCGAGCCGCTCGGCAATCGCCTTGTTCGTGAGCCCCTGCTCCGCGAGCGACAGGATCTGGTGCTCCCGCATCGTGAGCGAGGTCTCCCCCGGCACGCGGCCCGGCAGCGCGGACTGGCTCAGCCGGCGCACGAGCGCCGTCGCGATCCGCGGCGGACAGTGGAACTCGCCTCGGAGTGCCGCGTCGAGCGACTCCAGGATTCCCGCGCCGGTCGCTTCAGCCGGAACGAAGCCGGTCAGCCCGGCCTCGAAGAGTGGAAGCAGCTCGCTCTCGGTTTCCTCCCGGTTCAGCGCGACCAGCTTGAGCGACGGGTGCGCCGCATGAAGGCGGCGGACCAGGATTGCCAGCTCCGTGGACGGCAGGTCGAGCAGGACTACGTCCGGCGGGCGCTCCACCAGCCGGACGACGTGGTCTTCATCGCCGGGCGCGATCTCCTCGATGACAAAATCCTCCCGGCCTCGAAGGATCTCTAGAAGGCTGTCGCGATAGTGCCGAGCCCAGACCACCAGGGCGATTCGCGGGGTCTGGACGGAAATCGCTTCCTCTCCGTTTCCCGGGCTCCCACCGGAAATCGGCCGTTCCAATGCATCCGGTTCTTGTTCGCGCATAGAGCTCCCCTGGCGTTCCCCCCACGGGACCGGCTGACGAGATGACCCCCATGAATGGGACGAGTACTGCGGGCATAGCTATCCTGCGTGGAAGAAACGGAAGGCGGGACTGCGAGCCCTCGATCCGCCGCGGGCGAGGCGGCGGAAGCAAAGCACCCCCGAGAGCTAAGACTGAGGCTAGGCCTGCAGGCTCCCGGCAGGCAAGTTAAAAAGGCCGGGGTCTAGTACTCCGCGAAGGCGTCATCCGGGAAGCAGTAGAGCCACTTCTCCCCCGGCTCGGCCGAGGCGACGACGGGATGCCCCACCTTGCGGGCGTGGGCGCTCGCGTGACGGTTGGGCGAGGAGTCGCAGCAGAGCGTGGTGCCGCACGTCTGGCAGGTCCGGAGATGGACCCAGCGATCCCCCGTCTTCACGCACTCCTCACACTCGCGCTTCTTCGCGTGCTTCACCGAGCTGACCGCCTCCAGATGGGCGCACGTATCGCTCATGCTCTCCTCCGCTCCAGGCTCTCGCGATCCCACCCGGCCAGCCGGGCGCTCGCGTCGTAGGTCGTGTTGAGAAACGCGACGAGGGCGGCCTCGGGATCATCCGAGCGCCGCACCGCCTCGTAGGGCAGGATGAACTCGCCCATCTCCGTGTTCCAGACAGCCGCGGCCGGCTCGACCCTGGCCTGGGCGATTCCTTCGGGCGCCGGCACCGCGTACGCGTAGAACGCGGCCTCCTGCACCGGGCCGCTCCCGGGCCAGAATCCATGGCTGATCACTTCGTGCGAGTAGGATTCGCGCATGAACAGCGGGCCCTCCCGGTCCGGGGCGCGCTGGCCCGAGAACCGGGTCACCGCGAGATCGAAGCTGCCCCAGAAGAAATGCACCGGGCTGCACTTGCCCAGGAATCGACAACGGAAGTTCTCGAAGATGGGCTTCATGAGTGCGAGCGCGGACCAGAACGCGTGGGCCTGCTTGGGATCGTAGGTGTGATGAACGACGTCCTCCGTGAAGCGGATGGGATCCGGGATTTCGACCGGCATCGTCCAGATCCGGACCGGCATACCGAGATCGCGGAGCGTGGCCATGAATCGAGCGTAGAAGTCCGCGACCGTCTGCGGCTCGAGCGGCAGCGTGCGGCAGACTCCGTCCGAAACGTCGATCCGTAGCACGTGCCTGTGGAAGTCGAACGTGATCTGCAGCGTGCGGTCGCCGTGATACATGACCGGAGTCGCTAGCCCGACCGGCGTCACATGGAAGGCGATGTTCCAGTAGTGATTCGTGAGCGGGGTGAGCGCGAGGCAGGCCTTGCCCACGATCTGCGTCCACATGTGGAGGGTCGCGTAGGTATCCCGCCATTCATCGAGCGGGAGCGCGGGCCAAGCCGCCGTCCGGAGGGCCATGGGAAGGAGCATAGACCCATTGGAGGCCGTCGGATACACCCGGAGCGCCTCTTGACTCGCGTCCGGGGCTACCCCACACTGCCGCCGTGCTCGACCGATTCGATCTGAGCGTGATCTACGGCGGTGCGTTCGCCGTCGTGATCCTTTCGATCTTGCTCGGGTACGCCCTCGGCCAGTTCCAGCGCCGGCGCGCCATCGACTACAGCGAGGGTCCGGTCGGAGCGGTCGTCGGGGCCATGCTGGGACTCCTCGCCTTCATCCTGGCCTTCACGTTCGGAATCGTCACGAGCCGCTTCGATACCCGGAAACAGCTCCTGCTCGCGGACGTGAACGCCATCGCCACCGCGACGATGCGCGCCGATCTCCTACCCGAGCCGCACCGGACCGAGTGCCGCGCGCTCATGAAGCGGTACCTGGATCTCAGGGTCGAGGCGTCGCGCGACGTGAGCAGGCTCCCGAGCCTGACGGCCGAGTCGGAATCGCTCCACGTGCACCTGTGGGAGCACGCCGTGGCGCTGGCGCGTCAGGACATGAATTCGGACATCGGCGCGCTCTTCGTCCAATCCCTCAACGACCTTTCGAACGTGCAGCGAGACCGATTTACCGTCTCCATGCTCTACCGGATCCCGGCCCCGATCTGGACGGGGCTTCTCTGGATCACGATCGCGTCCATGACGGCCGTGGGATTCCAGTTCGGCCTCGCCGGCCGTCTGAGCTGGATCATGATGATCACCCTCGCGATCACGTTCTCGTCGGTCATCGTGCTCATCGCGCGCATCGACCGGACGGGCAAGGGTGCGATCCTGGTGGATCAGCGGCCGATGATCGAGCTGCAGTCGAAGCTCTGGCCGTCACGAGGGCCAGGTTGATCAGCTTCGTTCTGAAGTTCCGCTACCTGGCGGTCATCGCGGTCGCCATCCTCCTGGTCCACGCGATCGGGCTCCTGGGTCTCGCGATCTACCGGACCTACGAGGCTTACCACGCCGCGTTCCAGGGGGGCACGGAGGCGGGACACACTCGTCCCGGCATTCCCATCGCGGAGTCCGTGGACGCGGCGCTCTTCGCCCTCGTGCTCATCGTGCTCGCGCTCGGAACGGTGAGCCTGTACCTCACGGGCGGTGTCTCCGATTCACGCATACCCGAGTGGATGCGTGTGCGCAGCCTCTCGGAGCTGAAGACGCTGCTATGGGAGGCGATCCTGCTCGTTCTGGTCATGGCGGCGCTCACGTCCATCATGGCCAACACGGACCATCTCGGATGGGATCTGCTGATCCTTCCGGCGGCCGTGCTCATTCTCGCCGCGGGATTGTTCCTCAAGGTGAGGGTGGAGTAACCCCAGCGCCCTTCGCAGTCCCGCCTAGAAGATGGCCAGGGTGTAATCGATCGTGCAGCTCGCCCTGGTATCGCCTCCGAAGATGAGTCCGACATCCTCCTGCAGCGTCACATTGGCCGTGATGATGATGTAGCCGGAATCACCGTTCGCGTTGGCCTGGATCTTCACATCCATGTACTTGACGTGGTGATCCTCATGCCCCGCATACGATAGCTTGAAGCCGCGGAGAAACGCCTCGATGGCGTGGGCTTGGTACAGGGAGCCGACGAAGACCAGGTCGTGATAGACCATGGAGGAGTGGAACGTTTCCGTCTCGCTTCCAATACTCCGCTCGAGGAAGACCATGATCAGCCCACCGCCGGGGCGAGGAGAGGCGGACGGAACGGACTCTGCTCCGTGGCGATGAGACAGAAGTTGACGGAACCCGCATAGCGGTCGTCCCAGTTGCCGCTCCAATCGCGAAGCGCGAACGTCCCCGTGACGACTACTTCGGGTCCGTCCGGAGCGTTGTTCACGATCGCCGTGTCGAGCTTGATCTGGAGCTGTCCGAAGTGGTGGTCGCCATCGACGAAGCGGACGGCGTACCCCTGGAGAATGGCGGTCGCCTGCGCGATCGGCTTCGAGAAGCCGAAGCGAATCTGCTGGTAGTTGGGACCTCCCTTGTGTGCTTCGAACTCGAAGGTATAGTTGCGGAATTCCATACGGCCCCCCGACGGATGGAAATGGACCGCAGGGTCTAGACCCTGCCGGCCGGACTGTGGCTGGGTGCAAAGGGGTTAACGTCCGGGCGGGGCCAAACGAACGGGGGAAATGCTCTTGGCCGGGCCGAAATCGGTCCGCTACGGATGAACAGGATAGGGCGGACGCTTCCAGGGTCGCTTCTTCTCCGTCTTCAGAGCCGCGAGCCCAGCCCTCACCGCCGCCTCGAGCTGCGGGTCCTTTCCCGCGCGCCAGGACTCGGGATCCAGCTCGGCGGTGACGTCGGGGGCCACGCCGATGTTCTCGATGCCCCAGGTGCCGGCGGGATCGTACGAAGCGCGGTTCGGGATCGCGATGCGGCCTCCATCGATCAGGTCCGGCTGATCGAGCGCGGCGCCGATGCCGGCGCCGTAGGTCGCCCGGCCCACCAGGATCGCGGCCTTGGTCAGCTTGGCCATCATGGCGCCCGTCTCGGCCGCCGAGCCGTTCCTCTCGTTCACGATCAGGACCTTGGGACCCTCGAGCGTGTTCGCCGGAACGACCACGTCGTCACCGTACCGGTAGCGGTAGGCATACCAAGGCTCCGCGCGAAGCATCGCGATCAGCGCATCGGGCGTGATGCCGCCATTGTTGTACCGCTGATCGAGGATGAGGCCTTGCACCCGTCCGGCGTAGCCCAGGAAGCCCGCCAGGAAATCGTCGATCCCATCGCCGTAGTCGGGAACGTAGACGTAACCCAGACGCCCGCCCGAGAGATCCTCGACGCGCTTTCGATTGGCCTCGGCCCACGCGTAGCGACGGATCGTGTTGCTGCCCGCGGTGGGCACGACCGTGAGGGTCCGCGCCCCCGAGGTGTCGGGTCTGGACGAGACCGTGATCCGGGTCGGCTTGCCCGCGGTCCCCACCAGCAACCGGTACACGTCGTCGCCGGCGGCCAACGATTTCCCCTCGATCGCGAGCAAGTAGTCCCCTTCGTGAACGTTCAGACCAGGTAGAGCGAGGGCCGCCATGGCCGCCTTGCTTGCGCGCGCGAACGGTCCGCTGCGATAGATCTTCGCGATGCGGAGCTTCCCGTTGGCGGGCTCGAGGTCGACGGCCAGATCTCCGGAAATACGGCTCGGGGCGCGCGGAGCGTCTCCGTCGTCCCCTCCCCCTACCTGAAGGTGGCTGACCGACACTTGTAGGAGCATCCGCCTGAGGAGCGTATTCAGATCCTGGCGGCGCGTGATTCCCGGGAGGTAGGCCTCGGTCTCACGCTCCAACGCCACCCAATCGCGCCCGTGAAGGTTTGGGTCGTAGAAGGTGTCGCGCATCTGGCGCCACGCCTCGCGAGCGATCTGCCGCCACTCGGCCGGTGGGTTGACGTCGATCCGGGCCGAGTCGATCGCCACGGCCAGCGTGTCCGCCGTGCCGTCCGGTCGCAGG
>DATJGP010000109.1:0-23239 GCA_035494915.1 Candidatus Eiseniibacteriota bacterium
ATCGACGCACGATCCGCCTCGTCGCAGCCAGCCGGGGCGATGTCGAACTATCACCTCGCGTTCGTTCGGTTCAAGTCGCCGAGATCGTCCGACTGGGGCTTCCGCTCGGTGTGACGAGCCTCCTTGGAGTGCTTGCTTACAACATTCCACGCTACTTCCTGCAGCATCTTCGTGGGGAGCAGGCTGTCGGCTACTTCTCCGCAATCGGATTTCCGTTCGCGGCCTTCTCCGTGCTCATGGGTGCTCTGGGGCAAGCAGCAACTCCGCGCATGGCGGCGAGCTTCAGCAAGGAACCGCGCGAGTTCTGGAGGTCTGTCGGGACGCTCTGCGGGGTATCCGTCCTGGTCTGCGTCGCCGCGATCGCGATCTGTATGGTCTGGGGTCCAAGCGTTCTCACGGTCCTCTTCACGCGAGACTACGCGACGTACTTCAGCTCCTTCATGGTTCTTCTGGCTGCGGCCGGGTGCTGGTCGCTGGCGTCCGCGCTCGGTTACGCGGCGACGTGCTCGGGACGCATCTACGGGCAAGTGCCGGCTAGCGCGGCTACCTGCGTTTCCGCTCTGATCCTGAGCCCACTCCTCATTCCGGATCGAGGCGTCCTCGGGGCGGCCCTCGTCTACCTCGTCGGCGGCGCGGTCAACACACTGGCCTTTGCAGTCCTGATCCTCCGGTCCATCCAGGTAACCCGGATGAACTCGTCAGCTCTTGAGTCGGCGCTCCCCTCCGAGGGCTCGGTTTGAAGCCCTTCACGACCATCGCCGCCTGCGCGTCGCTCCTCGCGGCCGGGCTCCTCGTGAATCTGGTCCCAACCGGCGCGGCTCTTATCGTGGCGGTCGTGTGGGGAATGGTCTTGGCGTTCAGCCTGCCTCGAAATCTGTCGATCGTCGCGCCCATGTTTCTTCTTCTCAGCGTTCCGGCTGATCACATCGCGACCCTGAACGGCCCAGTCCAGGGTTTCATGGTGCTCGGGCTTCTCATGATCCTGGCCGCGAGCCAGCTCCTTCGAAACAGGGGCCGCCTCTCGCTACGACTCGACCTGGACCTGCTTCTCCTGGTGACGGTCCTCACGATTCCGACCTTGCTGAATCTCGCAGGAGGTGAGAGCCGCGGCTTGCTCTTCTGGTTTGCGGCCGTCTTCGCGTTGATCTGGCTGCGTTCCGCTCAGGGCGTCGTCGAGGATCTTCCGGAACAGGTGATGACCGCAATCGTGCTGGCCGGAAGCCTCGGGAGCGTGCTGGCCATCCTGGCCTACGTGGGAACGGTCGATCTGGCGGGGATTGTTCCTGGCTACGAGCCCAGCGCTCTCGGCTTCGATTCGTTCATGGGCCTTCGCGCATCCGGCTTGAGCGGTCACCCGCTTCGATTCGGGACCCTGACCATGCTCGGGTCCATCATCAGCCTGGCATGGCTGGCGGAGTCCCAGAGAACGGAACGCTCCACGGTCCTTGCCTCCACATCCCTCGGCTTGAGCTCGCTCGGGCTCGCGCTATCGGGCGCTCGAGGTGCTTGGCTGGGACTGTGCCTCGGCGTAGCCGCGATGATCCTGGGTCAGCGGGATGCATTGGCCCGGCGGCGTGTCGTTCGCCTCATGGTAGCCATCTCGATCGGCGCGGGGATCATCGCGCTCTCCGGCTTCGGCAGATTCCTGTATGAGCGGCTCGCGGGCTCCGCGGCGCATCCCGCATCCTGGGCTCAGCGACAAGACGCCTTGGTGGCGGTGGCTGGCTGGGGTCGGCGAATTCCCCTGTTCGGCCTTGGATTCGGAGGCGCGACGGAGCTGACTGCGAGAATGGGAATGCTCCTCCCCAATCTCGAGAACGAATATCTCCGGTTCCTCCTGGCAGCGGGTGTGGCCGGCCCCTTGGTTCTCCTCGTGATGGGTGTCCGGCGGATCCGATCCGCGATCCGCCTTCCGAGCGGGCTGACGCGCTCGGCCGGTATCGGCTGTTTGACCGCGCTCTTCGTCAACATGGCCACGTATAACCTGTTCTCCTGGTCCGTCGCCCCTTCGCTCTTCGTGGCCGTCGCGGTACTCACGCTCGGGAAAGCGCGCGAGCCGCTGCATGCGGACATCGTGCTGGCGCATCGAATGGCGGTTCGACCCGCTTGAAGCCGCTTCGACTGTGTCTCGTTCTTTGGTCGGGCCGGATCGGCGGGGCCGAGACCTGGACGTTGGGGCTTGCACGAAGCCTGAGGGGGAGGGGCGTCGATACCGGTGTTCTCTTCATCGGCTCGCCGGAGCCTCTGGTGAGCCAGCTCGGTGACGTCCCCTGGAGCACTCTGGGACTGGAACGGGGATCGCAGGTGATCCTGAATGCCCGGAAATACGCGTCCCTCGTCCATCGAATCGGGCCCGATGCCGCCGTCCTTCCGGCCATGGGCTATCTCGCTCGCATGCTCCGTGTTGGAGGCTATCGCGGACGGGTCCTGGCCATCGAGCATGGCAGTGCTCTCCAGCTCGAGCGTCAGACTTGGTGGCGCCGCGTGGGACGAAGGGTCGACATGATGACGGGGCGTGGCGTATCCGACGTCCTCATCGCACCCAGCGATTTCATGCTCCAGCGCCTTCGCCGCGTATCGCGCGCTCCGCGTTATGCGCGGATCTATCCGGGCCTCTGGCTCGATCGCTTCATGCCGGGTCCCGCGACGAGTGGCGCGCCGGATGTACTCACCGTGGGCTGTGCCGCCCGGCTGATCGAGGGCAAGGGCGTGGACGTCCTCCTGAAGGCCGTGGCTCGCGTGAGTCGCTCGACGCCAATGGCTCTACAGATCGCTGGAGACGGGCCCATGAAGAGCGAGCTGGTCCAGCTGGCTCGCGACATGGGATTGGAGCGCGCCACGCGGTTCTGGGGAAGCGTCAGTGACATGCCGGCCTTCTGGAGGTCCTGCGACATCGCCGTCGTGCCGTCCAGCACGTGGGTCGAATCGTTCGGGATGGTCGCCGCCGAAGCGATGGCGTGCGGTAAGCCGGTCCTAGCGTCCCGGCAAGGAGGCCTTCCGGAGCTCGTGATGGAAGGATCCACCGGCTATCTGTTCGAGCCAGGCAATCACGCCGAATTGGCGGATCTCCTGGCTCGCTACGCGGAGGATCCGGCCCTTCGCGGTGACCACGGCCGCGCTGCCATGGAGCATTCGCGGGACCGGTTCGACATCTCACGAAGCGCTCGAGAGCTCGAGGAGCTCCTACGCTCCGAGGTTGTCCGTGCGAATTGAATCCGCGCGAGGACGCATCGTTGTCGTCGCTCCGACCGATTATCGGCGATTCGCGTTCGGCGGGACCCTGTCCTACATCCAGGAATTCCTGGCGGGCCTCGACGAGGAAATCGCGAAGCAGGTGTCACTGATCGGAGTGGATCCCGCTGATGGCGGCGCGTCTGGTCCTGTTCGCGAAATCCGGGAGCGCACCTTCCCGTTCCTCTCCGTGTGTCGTGTGGCTGACGAAAGGATGCCCCTTCGATTGAGATTCGCTTGGGGATTGCTGGCGCATCGTTCGAGGATTCGCGCCCTGCGGGCGGGACTCTTCTACGCCCACAGCGCCGAGAGTGCGCTAGCTCTAACCTTCGTCTGTCCCGGCACACCCGTCGTTCTGCACTGCCACGGAACCACCAACACCATCGAGCGCTCGAGATTCTGGTACGGACGCCTTGCGCCGATTCGGTGGGCGTACGAGACGTGCGTTCTGAGACCCGCCATGAGCCGATCCTCGAAGGCGGTCGTCACGGCCGATTCCATCGAGTACGAACGATTTGTGAATCGGTACCGGCGTTGCCTCGAGGGGCGCGCCAGCAGGGTAGGTGGCGTTGTCGATGTCGGCTTGTTCTATCCCGATGATGGGATGCTGAGAGACCGAAGCTCCGTTGCCTTGATCGCGGTCGGCAGGGTGGAGCGACCCAAGGGGTACGACCTGCTCCTCGACGCGGTTCATCGCCTCGTGTCTGAAGGTGTGTCCGTCAAGCTGATCATCGTCGGCGAAGGGTCCGATCAGCCGAGACTCTCGAAGAAGGCTCAGGATCTCGGGCTCGGGAACCGCGTGGAGTTCACGGGCTACATGAACCGGGATCAGCTCGCGAAGACCATGAGGAAATCCGACCTCTACGTCAGCGGAAGCGAGCAGGAGGGCTTCTCGCTCGCCTTGCTCGAAGCGCTCGCCAGCGGGCTTCCCGTGGTGGCGACCGACGTGGGCGGCGTCGCGGAAGTCGTCGAGGACGGACGGACAGGCTATCGCTGCACGTCGCGCGACCCGGTTGAATTTGCGCGGCTCTTGAGGCTCGCGATCACCCGGATGGACGAGATGCGAGCGGCCTGCCGCTCCGCCGCTGCCGCCTACTCCTCCGGTTCCGTCGCGGCCCAGATCTACTCGGAGCTCCAGCATGCGTGACCCCGTGCCAGTGCGAACCATCGGATTGGAGCAGGACAGCGGACGGATCCAGGTCCATGCGACCCCCAAGCCGCAGGGCGGCCCCGGGATGATCGTGGTTCAGGTCGCTGGATCCGTGATCTCGTCCGGAACGGAGCGATCCAAGCTGGAGCTAGCGGGCGCCTCCACGTTGGAGAAGGCCCGCCGCCGCCCCGACCAGGTGGCCAAGGTCCTCGACTCCATCCGCACCGACGGCCTCGTCGCCACCTACCAAAAGGTCACCGAGCGTCTGGCAACACCACAGCCCCTGGGCTACTCCCTCGCGGGAACCATCCTCGAGGTCGGCGAAGGCTGCGAGGGCTTCCACGTGGGCATGCGCGTCGCGTGCGGTGGCGCTACGGCCAGCCACGCCGAGGTCGTCGCGGTGCCCAAGAACCTCGTCGTCCCCATTCCACACGGCGTCCCCATGCACGACGCCTGCTTCGCCACGCTCGCGTCCATTCCGCTCCACGCGATCCGCGTGGGGGAGGTCGCGATCGGCGATCGGGTCCTCGTGATCGGGCTCGGCCTCATGGGACAGCTCGCGGCGCGACTCTGCGCCTGCGCTGGAGCGCGCGTGTTCGGGGTCGACCCCGACAAGAGCCGCGCCGATCTGGCGCTCCAGTGGAGCGCGGAGCGCATCGACACGAGGCTGGATCGCTCGACCGCGCTCCAGGTCCTCGACTGGAGCCGGGGTCGCGGCGCGGACGTCGTGCTCATCACCGCGGGAGGCGCGGACAGCCGGCCCCTCGGCCTAGCGGGCGAAGCGGCGCGCGATCGCGCGAAGGTGGTCGTGGTGGGCGCGGTCGGCCTCGACGTTCCGAGGGACAGCTTCTACGAGAAGGAGCTCCAGCTCGTGGTCTCGCGGTCTTATGGGCCGGGGCGGTACGACCCCGCGTTCGAGGAGAAGGGATACGCCTACCCTCCGGGCTACGTGCCCTGGACGGAGCGGCGCAACATGGAGGAGATCCTCGATCTGCTTCGGTGCGGCCGGCTCCCGCTGGATGGGCTTCGGGGCGCCACCATTCCCTTCGAGCGCGCGCCGGAGGCGTACGAGCTCCTGACGTCCGACTCGCCGCCGATCTCGATCGTGCTCGACTATGGGTCGGCGACGCCGGACGTGGTGACCGCGAGCCATGGGAGCGCGCGGCACGAGCACGCGCTCGAGCCGCCATCCACGCACCTCCCGCGTCCGCTCCGCGCCTCCTTCATCGGCATGGGGAACTTCGCGACCTCGTACCTCCTGCCCGCGGCGAAGCCGGTCGCGGAAACGCTCGAGTACGTGGTCACGCAGAGCCCGCTCAAGGCCGACCACGCGCGGAAGCGTGCGGGCTTCCACTTCTCGGCCACCGAGGGTCACCTCGCGATCGACCATCCGCAGACGGAGGTCGTGTTCGTGGCGACCCGCCACGACACGCACGCCCGGTGGGTCGATGCCGCGCTCCGCGCTCACAAGGCGGTGTTCGTGGAGAAGCCGCTCGCGATCACGGCTCTCGACTACGACCGGATCGCGACGCTCCAGCGGGCGATGCAGGGGCGACTGATGGTGGGCTTCAACCGGCGCTTCGCGCCCGCGACTCAGTGGGCGCTCGACGCCCTGGGTTCGAACCGCGCGGAACTGCGCCTCACGTACCGGATCAACGCGGGCGCGCTTCCGGCGCACCACTGGCTCCTCGACCCCGACATCGGCGGCGGCCGGCTCATCGGCGAGGCTTGCCACTTCATCGACTACGCCTGCTTTCTCGCGAACTCCATCCCGGTCTCGATCGACGCGCGGGCATTGGACGCAACGGGCGAGAGCTTCCACATCGAGATCGCGTTCGCCGATGGTGCGTCCGCCGGGATCGATTACCTCTCGCGCGGTGACGCGTCGCTCGGGAAGGAGCGGATCGAGATCCATCGCTCCGGCCTCTCGATCGTGATCGACGACTTCCGCAGCGCCACCCAGCATCGCGGAGGGAAGCGGACGACCAAGCGATGGAAGGGACGCGACAAGGGACACCAGGCCGAAGTGCGCGCCTTCCTCGAAGCGGTGCGCACCGGCGGGAGCACGCCCATTCCCGAAGAGGAATCGCTCCGCTCCACCGCGATGACCCTGGCGGCCGCGATGTCGCTCCGAGAGGGCCGCGCCATCCACAGCGACGAGTGGCCCCGGTGACCCAGCCCGCGGCCGCGACCCCCCTCGAGATCGCGCACGCCCTGCTGGCCCGCGCCCAAGCCCGCGGCTGGGCCGGGGCGGATCCCTACGATGGCCTCGAGGGCCCCATCGGCGCGCTCGTGCGGCCGCTGGGACCGCTGCCCCGGTTCGCGCTCAGCCAGTCCGTCCTCCGCTCGCCCCTCGCGCGCGCTGCGGCCATGCCGCGCGCGACCGTGAATCCCAAGGCGCTCGGGTTGTTCCTCGGCGCTGTGGCGCGTCTTCCAGTCGGCAGCCCCGCGGGCGCCGAGCTGGAGGAGGCGATCGCCTCGCGCGCCACCGCGGACAAGAGCGGTCTCGGTTGGGGCTACCCGTTCGGGTGGCAGTCGCGCCACTTCTGGGCGCCGCCCCACCTTCCGAACGCGGTCGTCACGAGCACGGTCGCGTGGCACCTCTTCGAGTACGCCGACCGTCACGGATCGATCCGCGCGCAATCGATGGCTCTGGCGGGGGCTCGCTTTCTCGCGACGGCCCTCTCGCGCAGCGACGCCCCGGGCGGGGAAGCCATCGCGTACACGCCGAAGGACCATACCCAGGTGATCAACGTGTCGGCGCTCGCCGCGCGCGTGCTGGCTCGCGCGGCGGTCACGGACACTGCGCCGGAAGTCCGTGAGATCGCCACGCGTCTCGTGGGCTTCGTCCTGGCCCAGCAGCGTGAGGACGGCTCCTGGCCCTACGCCAGCGAGCCGCGTGGCCAGTGGGAGGACTCGTTCCACACGGGTTACGTCCTCGAGGCGCTCATCGAGATTCAGAAGTACGGCATCGACGTGCCGCACGCCGCGCTCCGCGCCGGATTCGAGGCGTATTGGCGCTTCTTCGGATCGGACGGGGAAGCCCGGCTCCTCCCGCGTCCCGATTCGGTGCTCGATGCGCACGCCGCGGCCCAGGGGATCCTTACCTATGCGGCGCTGGCGGGGTGGCCCGAGGGGCCGAGGTCGCTTCGGGACACGGCGGCGGGCCACGCACTCGGGATCGCCCGTTGGTCGATCCAGCACCTTTGGCTGTCGGAGCGGGGCCACTTCGCCTATCGTGTGCGCCGGGGGCGCAGGGACGAGCGGGAATTCACCCGATGGGTGACGGCCTGGATGTGCCTCGCCATGACCGTCGCGGCCGGGCTCACGGCGCATGGAACCACGGTGCGACAGCTCGTCCCCTCACACGCCACGGAGGTCGCCTGAAAGTCTGGATCGACGTCGACAACGCGCCGCACGTCCAGTTCTTCAGGCCCGTTATTCGCCGGCTCCACGAGCTCGGCGCCGACGTGCACGTGACCGCCCGCGATCGCACCTACGTTCCCCAGCTGCTCCATTCGTTCGGGATCCGTCATACCGTGATTGGCCACGGCCGTCCGGAGAGCACGATGGCAAAGGCGCGCGTGCTGGCCGCGCGCACGGCGCTCCTCATGCGTTACGCGGCGGGGAAGAAGTTCGACGTCGCCATCGGGCACGGCTCCCGCGCGCTCGCACCCGCCGCGAAGCTCTCCGGCGTGAAGAACCTCACAATGTTCGACTACGAGCACGTCTCCACCTGGATCTTCCGGACCTTCTGCGATCGCATCCTGATCCCGCGCGCCACCATGAGCCGGATGAAGGAGCTGAAGCCGCAAGGACGGTGGGTGCCGTTCGACGGATTCAAGGAGGAGGTCTACCTCGCGGAGTACGTGGTGGACCCCAGCATCCGGCTCCGCCTGGGCGTGAAGCCGGCGGACGTTCTCGTGACGCTCCGGCCCCCCGCGACGACCGCCCACTACCACGACCCGAAGAGCGAAGGGATGCTCCGCGCGATCACCGCGCGGCTCGGATCCACGACCAACGTGCGCACGGTCTGGCTGCGGCGAGACCTCGCGGACCCGATCCCCAATCTGGAGTGGGTCCCGAGCTTCATCGTGCCGCGCCGTCCTCTCGATGGACCGTCCCTTCTCGCCGCGGCGGACGTGGTGATTTCGGGCGGCGGCACGATGACGCGGGAAGCCGCGCTCCTCGGCACGCCGGCCTACAGCATCTTCACCGGGCCGACCGGAGCCATCGACGAGGAGCTGAACCGGCGCGGTTCGCTCGTGCTCGTGCGGAGCGTGGAAGAGGCGGACAGGATTCCGTTCGTGAAGAAATCCGAAAACGCGGCGCCGCGATGCACGCCGGCGCTTCGCGAGTTCGTGATCGATCAGATCCAGGAGCTTGCGCGGTCGAAGGGACGCGCTCGGGTGGCGGTCGCCGATGAGGCGAGTGGGAAGGGAGGGCAGGTTGGGAGTTCCGTTCGTTGATCTGAAAGCGCAGCACAAGCCCATCCAGCAGGAGCTGGACCTGGCCATCCAGGACGTCATCGACAGCACGGCGTTCGTCCTGGGCCCCGCGGTCCAGGATTTCGAGAGCGACTTCGCCCAGTACCTGGGCGTGGACCACGCGGTGGGCACGAACAACGGCACGACCGCGCTCCAGCTCGCGCTCCTCGCTCTCGGCGTGGGCCGCGGAGACGAGGTCATCGTCCCCGCGCAGACCTTCATCGCCACCGCCGAAGCCGTCGTGCACACGGGTGCGCGTCCCGTCTTCGTCGACGTGCTCGAGTCCACGGCGTGCATGGACCCGGCCGCGCTCGCCGCGGCCCTCACGCCGCAGACGCGCGCCATCATCCCGGTCCACCTCTTCGGTCAGGCCGCGGAGCTCGAGCCCATCCTGGACATCGCGCGGGCGCGCGCCATCCCGGTGATCGAGGACTCCTGCCAGGCGCACGGCGCCACCTATCAGGGCCGGCGCGTCGGCGGCTTCGGCATCGCGTCCTGCTTCTCGTTCTACCCAGGGAAGAACCTCGGTGCCTTCGGCGAAGGCGGTGCGGTCGCGACCAACGACGACCACTTGGCAGCACGCGTGAGGCGGCTGCGCGATCACGGGCAGTCCCAGCGCTATTATCACGCCGAGATCGGCTACAACGCGCGGATGGAAGGCATCCAGGCGGCGGTGCTCGGGGTGAAGCTCCGGTATCTCGATCGATGGAACGAGTCGAGGCGCTCGCATGCCGCCTACTACCGCGAGTGGCTCGCAGGCGCCGGAGTCCGGCTGCCGGTCGAGGCGCCGCGGCGCGAGCACGTCTACCACCTCTTCGTGGTGCGAAGCGGGGATCGAAACACACTGCGGGAGCACCTCACGCATCAGGGGATCCAGACCGGGCTCCATTACCCGGTGCCGCTCCATCTCCAGCCGGCGTTCTCCGGGATGGGGTATCGCGTGGGAGCGTTTCCGGCGGCTGAAGCGTGGGCCAGGGAGGGTCTGTCCTTGCCCATGTTCGCGGAGCTGACCCGCGCGCAGCTCGACGAGGTGATCGAAGGTTTGAAATCGCACAGTCTGGTGGCAAATATCCATTGACGCCGCCTGCGTGCGGCGATTCACTGCGGTCCGTGGGGGCGTGACGCCTTCGCATCCGCACACGATCGGCGGCTCGGATGCCGCCGGGAGGAAGGGCTGAACCAGGAAGGTACCGCCCGTCTCGAGCGCGAGCCCGCCTTGGCGCTGGCTCGCCCCGCACCGGCCTCGGTGACGCGCACGCGTCACGTCGTCGTCGTTTCCCTCGCCATCCTCCTCGACCTTCTCGCGGTCTCGATCGGGTTCCTCCTTCCGGCGCTCCTTCGATTCACTCCGGCGGCTCTCCTCCGGGCCGCCACGGAGCCGAGTGGCGCCACGACGCTCATGGTCGGCGCCCTCCTCTGGGTGGCGATCCTGAGCGCGCGGGACGCATACGGACCCCGCGTGATGGTGTCGAAGGTGGACCAGGCGCTCCGCGTCCTCGAAGCCGGTGTCGTCGCCTGGGTGCTGACGCACCTCCTCGCCTTCGTGACGAAGACGCCGGTCCCCTTCGAGAGCCGGCTCGCCGTGGGCCTCTCGCTGCCGATCGTGCTCGTGGCCCTCACGACCGTGCGGCTCGCGCTCGTGAGGTCGCTCGCGCGCCGGGCGTACGAGCGCCTCGTGCGCGGTCCCCGGCTCGTTGTCGGCGATTCCGAGCGGGTGGATCAGCTCGCCGCGGACCTCGAGGAGCGCGATCCCGAGGGACGTCCGACCCTCATCGTTCCGCTCGCCCCCATGTCGGTGGAGGACGCGTCGCGGCTCGTCGAGGCGTACGGCTTCGGCGAGGTGCTGATCGAGCCGACCGGGCGGAGCCTCGAGGATGTGCTGGACATCGCCTTCGCGTTCCTCGACGCGCGGGTCGACGTGCGCGTCGTGTCGAGCCGGTTCGAGATCGTGGTCGGACGCTCGGCCATCGCCGCTCTCGACGGCGTGCCGGTGCTCCGCTTCCGGCGGTTCGACCTGAGCGGTCCCGAGGTCGCGGTGAAGCGCCTCGTCGACATCGTCGGCTCGGCCCTGGGCCTCGCGCTCCTCTCGCCCGTGTTCGCCGCGATCGCGATCGCGATCCGCGCGACGTCGCCCGGTCCCGTGCTCTTCCGCCAGGAGCGCGTGGGACAGGGCGGGCGCGCCTTCACGATGCTCAAGTTCCGCACCATGGAGCATGACAACGATCCGAAGGTGCACCAGGACTACCTCCGCCAGTACATGCACGGCGGAGAAGGGGCCGCCGCCGACGTCGCGGCGGACGGGACGAAGATCTACAAGCTGACACGCGACCCGCGCGTGACGCCGCTGGGCGCGTGGCTCCGGGCGCTCTCGCTCGACGAGCTGCCGCAGCTCTGGAACGTGCTTCGAGGCGAGATGAGCCTCGTCGGGCCGCGTCCGTGCATGCCGTTCGAATGGACGATGTACCGGCCGTGGCAGAAGCGGCGGCTGGACGTGAAGCCGGGCTGCACCGGGCTGTGGCAGGTGACCGCCCGGAGCCGCGTTGGATTCGAGGAGATGGTGATCCTGGACCTTCACTATGCGCACCATGGCTCGATCGGCGGCGATCTCGGCTTGATCGCGCGCACGGTACCGGCGATGCTGCGCGGGCGAGGTGGGTACTGAGGTAGGAAGTGGGCCGCTCTGGGAGCCGCGTGGGGGCGCGGTCGCGAGTGGATGCGCTGGGGTTGGGTTCGCGGGGAGGGGATGATGCGCGTCGGAGTGATCGGGTGTGGGTACTGGGGTCCGAATCTCATTCGAAACTTGCTCGAGAACCGGAAGTGCACCGGGGTGACCGTGTGCGATCCGGATCCCGCGTCGCTCGCGCGGGCGCGGCATCGATTTCCGACCGTGGAGTGCGTCGGATCCGTGGACGAGCTGCTGCGTGACGACGACGTGGAAGCGGTTCTCATCGCCACGCCGGTCACCACCCACTTCGCGCTCGCCCGGGCGTGCCTGAGGGCCGGCCGCCACACGTTCGTCGAGAAGCCGCTCACCGCCACGTCCGCCGAGGCGGAGGAGCTGATCCGGATCGCCGACCGCTCGGGCGTCACGCTGATGGTGGGGCACACGTTCGAGTACTCGCCCCCCGTGGTGAAGATCCGCGAGATCATCGAGTCGGGGAGCCTGGGCGAGATCTTCTACATCTCCGCGATCCGCGTGAACCTGGGTATCCACCAGCGGGACGTGAGCGTGGTGTGGGACCTCGCGCCGCACGATCTGTCGATGCTCTTCTACTGGCTCGGTGAAGTGCCGACGGCCGTGACCATGACCGATGGCGCCTTCGTGCAGCCCCTGATCTCGGACGTGGCCTTCATCAACCTCCAGTTCGACAGCGGGAAGATCGCGAACATCCAGGCGTCGTGGCTCTCGCCGTCGAAGCTTCGGCAGACCACCATCGTCGGATCGCACAAGATGCTGATCTACGACGACACGAACGCGATGGAGCGCGTGAAGGTCTTCGACCGGGGCGTCGAGTTCAAGGATCCGCAGACCTTCAACGAGTTCACGCTCACGTACCGGACCGGCGACATCGTGTCCCCGCACGTGAGCGCGGCGGAACCCCTTGGAATCGAGATGGACCACTTCCTCGAATGTGCGCGAACGAGAGTGACGCCGAGGACGGACGGTGAATCGGGCCTGCGCGTGGTGCGCGTGCTCGAGGCGATCGAGCGGAGCGGGCGGAACGGGAATCGCCTGGAGCGGATCGACTGGGGACGCGCGGGGACCGGGTTCGTGCCGCAGGACGATCGGGGCGACCGGCGGCGGCCCGCCGGGCTTCCGGCCCTCGTCAACAACGGCGCGATGGTCGCGTCCCGGGGGACCGACTCGTGAGCCCGGGCGTCGTGGAGGACGCGCTTCACGTGATGGAGGCCATTCGCCGTGCCGCCGCGGAAGGCGCGCGAGGCGCGGAAGAGCCGATTCCCGGCATTCAGATCTACCCGGGTGTCGAGATCGGCGACGGCGCCGTTCTCGAGCCGCCGCTCGTCCTGGGTAAGCCCCCGCGCGGGAGAGAGCCGGGTGAGCTACGTCTCGTGATCGGCCGGGGCGCCGTGATTCGCCCGTTCACGACGATCTACGCGGGCACGACGATCGGCGACCGCTTCCAATCCGGCCAGGGTGCCTCGATCCGCGAGGACAACGAGCTGGGCGACGACGTGTCGGTGGGCACGAACGCGGTCCTCGAGTTCGGGAACCGCGTGGGGAACAACGTCCGCATCCACTCCGGCTGTTTCCTCGAGATGGCCACCATCGAGGACTTCGTGTTCCTCGGCCCGCACGTGGTCTTCACCGACGACCCGCACCCCATGGGGTGCCCGCGCTACAAGGAGTGCGCGGGCGGCCCCACGGTGCGCGCTATGGCGAAGGTCGGCGCGAACTCGACGCTCCTGCCCGGTGTCGTGATCGGTCGCGGCTCGCTGATCGGCGCCGGATCCGTCGTGACGAAGAACATCCCCGACGAGGTCGTCGCCGCAGGCAATCCCGCGGTCGTGATCAAACGAATCGACGAGCTCAAGTGCCACCCGGGCTTCTTTGCCAGGCCGTACGAGTGGGAGCCGTACCGGTAGATTGAGGTGAACCGCTTGTCGACCGAGCGCCCTCCGCATACGTGGCGAAGGGCGCGGCGGCCACATCATCTCACTTCAACAAGATCATCTTCCGACTCTCGCGAAATCCCTTGGCCGTGAGCCGATAGAGATAGACCTGGGACGGCGATTCCCGGCCAGCGCGATCGATGCCATTCCAGGTGACTTCGTGCTCCCCCGCGGTGACCCATCCATCGAAGAGCTCCCGAACCAGACGCCCCGAGACGTCGAAGATCTCGACGCGGACCTTGCCCGCGTCCGGAACCGAGTACCGAATCGCGGTCCTTGGGTTGAAGGGATTCGGCTGGTTCTGCATCAGGTAGGCTGTCTTGCGTGGGGCACTCACCTCCGCTACGTCCGTGGCGTAATCCCCTCCATTGGGGGCGATGCGAGAAACGTAGACGTAGAACGTATCCTCAATCTCATAGCCGCGGTGATCTTCCCACGAGAAGAAGCCGCCTCCGAGTCCGTCCGGAGCGGCATTGGCCGTGTACTGATTCAGGTTGGCGTTGCAGACCACTTTTCCATTCGAGGTCCACACAGGTGTCCCGCCCGCGGATATGCGCTGGGCGTAGATGTCGGTTTCGGTCGCAGCGGCATTGCGATCGTCCTTCCAAACGATCACCGCCCCATGAAGGCCGTCCGTTGCGATGTGTTGAAGCGTAGGGGGCGGTGTACCTGTGCAAACCAAAACCCCTGTGGAATTCCACCTCAAGGTCCCGTCGGACCCAACTGCCCGAACATAGATGCCGGGTGCAGAGACTCGATCGTCATACCAGCAGACGATCGCCCCCCCGGACCCGTCGGGCACGAGGAATCCAAACGCTTCATCCCCGCCGGAGGGGCATGCATCGATACCCCCGGTACCCCATTGGAGTGTGCCTGACGCATTCACTCGCTGTAGAAAGACATGGCTACCCTGCGCAACTGATCGCTGCGTGAGAATCGCCCCTCCCTGTGTGTCCGACACGATACTCAGCCCGAATCCCGAGGCGGCAATGGTGACACCCTGGACGCCCCACTGAAGCGTTCCTGTGGAGGAAATACGCTGCGCATGGACAGTCGCCCCCTCATTGTAGATAACGACGGCCCCTCCGGAGCCATCGGCAGCCATGTACAGGGGGCCCTTCGTGGTGCCCGATAGTCGAATGCCACTCGAACCCCAACGAAGGATGCCGGCCGAGCTTATCGACTGAACCCAAACACTGAAGTTAGACGAACTGTCCGTGTACCACGACGCAAACACTCCTCCTGAGCCATCCGGCACGACCGTGGTCGCATGCTGCTGCCCACTCCCGAGGCCAATCCCGAGCCCGTCGCTCGGCCATCCAGCAGCCTTCGCGCCCCCCGACAGAACGTGGTGGAGGTAGGCATCATAGTTTCCGGAGCGAGGGTCGTCCCAAATCACGAAGGCGCCCCCAGCCCCGTCATCCGCAACCTTGGGTGCGGCCTGATCCCCGGTCCCTGTACACACGGCGATCCCCGTCGTGGACCAAAGGCGCTGACCGGACGAGCTCAGGCGCTGCGCGTAAATGTCGTACGTCACATTGTTTCTCAAATCACTCCACGCAACGAGGGCCCCTCCGAAGCCGTCGGTGACCATGGCTGGGGTCACTTGCCATCCGAACGGTTCTTCCGCGGCTCTTATGCCATTGGCTTGCCACGCGCTCAATTGACCCGCGCCATCCACGTCGAACCAGTCGACCATGTACTTGAGAAAATTGTCGAAGTCGTGGCCGATACATCCAGAGCCAAACGCGGTCGGATAAGGGCTGTTGAGATTGGACGCAAAGGTGATGTATGGGTTGCCCGATTGGACGCTCAGCGTGAACCGGAATAGCGTGTAGGTGCCTGGCGTCTGTGGCGTCGTTCCGCCGAAACCGTAGTGATAGAGATTCCCGTCCTGCCCACTGCCAAGGTTCGTCGTGAAGTCCGTCATCGTATTGACAAAATCCATGAAGGTGACCTGGCCACCCACAGTGCGCATGCAGACGTCGTAGGACGTCAATGTGAGCGTGCCACCGTTGGTGCAAACGGCCGAGGAGCCATCACGGTTGTGATCGGTTTGGAGTATCACTTGGACGTAGGTCAAGCCGGACAGGTTGATGATGTCTCCGCTGTCGTGGACGCCATTGCTGTTGGTGTCGAGGAACATGTACTGCGCGGATGCTGGAGCCGAGGTCAGGAAGACCGACAGGATCAGCGAAGTCAGGAGAATACGCGCCATGGAACACCTCCACCGGGCGGGAGTGAATAGCTAGGATCGAGCGTGGCAGCGCTGGGAGAATCCTCGCAACGCAAGAGCTCCTGACTGTCGTTCGATGTTGTTGCGGGCTGTTCGGCGGTGTTGCCGGACCATAGGGTCCGGGCTTTGGGGGCTAGACTGAAGCTACCAAGCCAGCTTGGCGCGTAGGCTGAACGGTTGCAGAGTTTCCTCGGGCGCCGGCACGTGATCCCTATTCTCGATCCCACTGGCCCCCACGGACGCGCTCATCTCGAGCGAGCGGCTGGGTGAGTAGAGGATCGCGCCGCCGATCCGTACCTCCTTCTCCGCCACGCCTTGAAACGCCGACGCATCCACCTCGCCGTCTTCCTTGAGCCAGGGATCGCCGAGTCTCCCCTCACCCTTCCTTCGATACTCGCCCCGCAGGCGCAGCTCCCAGTTGGCGCCCCACTCGAGCGAGGCCTGCCCCACGAGGAACTGCACGTCCGGGCCGAACACGTAGCCGATGGGGAAGCCCTCGAAGGCGAAGTCGTGATGGTGGTAGACCGAGTACGTGTAGTTGTGGACGCGCGAGTACTCGAGCAACGCGCCGAGCGCCGCGTCGTGACCGGAGACCGCGGACTCCACCGATCCTTCGCCCGCGAGGCGCTCGTCGTTGCGCGACCCCAGCAGGCGACGCCACTCGAGGCCGGCCTGGTAGCCGATCATGTCCGGCTTGTAGTCGGAGCTGAACGAGTAGTCGTCGAGAAGGAACTCTCCGTACACACGCCATCCGGGATGGAGCACCCACGATGCATCCGCGGCCCAGGCCACGTTGTTCTTCAGGAGCCGCTCGCCGCTCGTGTCCGCCGGGTCCACGCTGCCCGTTTTGGGCCGCTTCTCCCAGAACGAGTAGGGGACGAAGGGGATGAGGTAGAGCGGCGCCTGGCTGGTGCCATCGAAGCGGGACATCTCCGTGAGCCCGGCCGACAGTCGCGGCGATGCATGCCATTCGAGCCGATGTCCCGCGAGATACGTCTGCGGGCCGGGATCCAGCAACGACACGAACTGCTGGTAGCGGAAGTTCCGGAAGAGGTCCGCTTCGAAGTGAAGGAGATCGAGCGCCGGCGCGGCATCGGACAAAGCTAACGTTCCGGTCTGGCCCGGCCCCCAGCGGAGCCACGTGTGACCGAACATCACGCGGATCTTGGAGACAGGGAACGACACGTAGGCCTCGTTCACCCACGAGTTGAAGTCCACCCCCTGGACGAGGGAGTTGAAGTCGCCGAAGTCCGGCGTGCCACGCCCGCCCTGGGACGCGGTGCCCTCGTAAAAGTCGGCGAGGAAGACCGAGCTCGTGTCGAGCTGTCCCGCCATCACCAATCCGACGCGGTAGTCCCGATTGATCTCCGGGTGATAGCGGGGGTCCTCGCCGTAGAGCGCCGACGCGTAGGGGGAGAGCTCGATCCGCTCGCCGTCATCGCCGTCCGCGGACACGAGCGGGTGCACGCCACCGGGCGCGTCGGGGTCGAGACCGCGCATCGCGCGGCGATACGCGGGATCCACCGCCGCGCCGGGATGCTGCACGCCGAGCTCCTCGAGGTAGGCGAGCGCTTCCTTGCGCCGGAAGGGCCGGCTCGAGAGAAAGCGCGCGGACGAGCCGTAGCGCGTCGCGAGCCGCTCCAGGTCGCGATAGATCGCGTCGTCGGTGGGGATGCGCTCGTTCGGAAGGTAGGTCGCGGGAGCCGAGGCGGGCAGGAGGATGGAAGCCGCGAGGATCGCGGCCGACGCCCACCACCTCCAAGCCCTCGACGTCCCTGTCGGGCGCCTCATTCGGCGCAGGATAGTCGGTGCCAACCTGTGCGTCTACGCTATGCTGGCACCCATGCCGAAGCCGATCCGCCTCGAGGGGCCGCGTCTCACACTGTCGCCGTTCCACAGGCGGGACATGGAGGCGTTCACCCGGCTCAATCGCCGGAGTCGAAGTCGCTTCGTCCATCCTCCCACCACGCCCGCGCGATTCGAGCGCTATCTCGAGCGCGCCAAGGCCCCCGACATCTTCCGTCTCGCCTTGCGACGGAACGAGGACGGCGCCCTGCTCGGCTCGATCGAGTTGAGCCAGATCTCGCGAGGGATCTTGCAGAGCGGGTACCTCGGCTACCAGATCGGGTCCGAGTACGAGGGGCAGGGGTACATGAGCGAGGCGATGCGCCTCGTTCTCGACTTCGCGTTCGGCCCGGTGAAGCTGCATCGGGTCGAAGCCAACATCCAGCCGACGAACGCGCCTTCGATCCGGCTGGTGAAGCGAATGGGATTTCGAAACGAGGGGACCGCGATCCGCTACCTCAAGATCCACGGCGCGTGGCAGGACCACCAGCGCTGGGCCATGCTCGCGGAGGAGTGGCGCGTCAAGCGCCGCCGCACCGGCCGACCGCGCCCGCGCTGACCCGCGCTACGCGGACCGAGCCGTCAAACCTCCGCCATCGCACGCTCCCAGTGGTCGCGGAGATCGCTCCGCTTGATCCTGGATGAACGCTCGAGATGCCCGAGGACGCTCCCCGTTCCGAGCACGAGCTCGCGATCGTCGTGCGGAACGGTGCGCGCGTAGCTCCGCATCCGTCGCAGTACCTGGATCGTGTCCCGCTGGTCGCCCAGGAAATCCTGAAGCGCGGCGATGCGCTTCGCGCGGCGCGTGGCCAGCGGCCCTTCCAGCTCCGCGAAGTACTCGTAGGCGTAGCGCGCCCGTTTGGCCGCGATCCGGAGCTGGTGCAGGTCCTCGGGCTCCATCGTGCGAAGCGCGGTCTCGAACGCCTCGCGCATCGCATCCACCCACCGGCCGATGATCTTGGGCGCTGCGGCGTAGGCCGGCATCACCGCGTCCGGCACCGATGCGGCCTCCGGCGTACCTGCCTCGACCCACGTCCTCGCCTTCACGAGGAAAACGCCGAAGCGCTCGGAGTCCAACCGCTCCACGAGACGCAGCCGGCGCCGGGCGCGGCGCACCTCGAGCGATTGCCGGAACACGAACAGCGCCGGCCGTTCGAACGGGGCCGCTTCCTCCTCCAGCTTGGCCACGTGCTCCAGCGCCACGTCGAGGTCTCGAATGCGGCCGAGCCTCCGGCCCACCCATCGGAGGTCCGTCTCGAACTCCTCGCGCACGGACTCCGGATAGCCGCTCCCGATCACCTCGAGCGCCGTGCGAAGCCGGCGAGCCGCGACGCGCATGTCATGCACGCGCTCGGGATCGACGCCGAGCCGCGATCCCGGCTCGTTCCAGAGGAGGCGTCCCAGATGGCGCCCGAAGATCTTGTGCGCGACGTCGAGAAGGCGGTCGGCGGGATGGAGCGCGAACGGACGCTCGTCCCGCTCGGGCAGCCGCACCCCTGCCGCTTCGAGCGCGGCCATGAGCTTGGAGCGAGCCTCGTGGGTCAGGCCGAGCTGCTGCTCGACCGCCTGCCGCACGAGCCCGAGCGCGTCCTCGGCGCCGTTGTCGAGCTCCAGCTCCACCTCGCGAAACGCCGCCGGCGGCGAGTTCACGTGATCCACGGTGAGGAGCCCGATCACCGCCTCGCCCCGCATCCAGCGGAAGCACTCGCGGTCGTTCGTCACGCTCGCGCGGACCTGCAGCCGCTCGAGCACGCGAAGGCCCTGAAGCGGCTGGAGGAGCCCGGCCACGGGACCCGGCTCGAGCGTCTCCCAGGGAGGATCGCTCGGCGGAGCGTCCTGCGCCCACTCCCTGCGCTCGAGGACGTCCGACGAGGTCGACGCGATCGACTTGGCTTCGAGCCTGAGGCGCGCGCCCTCGGCGCGGAGTCGCAGGGCGAGGCCCGCGCGGTAGAGATCCCAGTCGTCCGTGTCGAGATAGCGGTCGACGTGCTCGATCGTGCCGGTCGGCTCGAGGCGGAAACCGGCCGACTCGATCACCTGACGAACCTGCGCGGGATCACGATCGTCGGGGAGTCGGAACTTGATCTCGCGCTCCTGCACGCCGTTTCCGGCCGAGTGGTTCATGGACGCGGGCTCAGGATCCGGCGATGCGACGGAGCACGCTGGGTTGGAGGAGCCATTCGAGAAAACCCAGGCCCGGCGCCGGTTCGGCGGGGAACCGGACGAGCGCGGTCGCGCCCTTGCGAAGCACCACCGACGCCGACTGGCGCGGACCGCAGAGGAGATACGACGCGAATCCGCTGAGATGCGGCTCGTGCCCCACGACCGCCACGGATTTCGCCCCCAGCGCGGCCACCGCGCCGAGCGCGTCGCCATAATCGGAGTCGGGCTTCAGCTTGGGCGTGTAGGTGATATCGAGCTGCGGTGAGATGGCGTCGCGCAGGATCTCGGCGGTCTGTCGCGCGCGGATCAGCGGGCTCGAGAGGATGTGATCGGGACGCACGTCGAGCTTCTCCAGGCCACGCGCCGCGAGGCGGAATTTGTGAATTCCCTCAGGCGTCAGAGGGCGGTCGTCGTCCCACGGATAGGCGGGATCGCCTCGCTCGACCGCGATGGCATGGCGCACGATGTAGAGATCCACTGAGGCTCCCTCGGCAAGTTGTTGTGGTCAGGCCGCTTGACGGGAGTAGAGACGCTCTGGGGGCGGAGCCATTGTCTCACCGGGGGGACGTACGGTCAACCCGGCCGAACGCAGCCCTCAGTGGGCCATCTGCTCGAGAAGCTCGTAACGCAATGCGCGGAATTTCGCGAGCTCGACGAGCTCGGTGGGGCGAATGTCGGCCCGCTCCGGGGTGCGTCCATCGCGGAAGACGTAGGCGCGCTGACCGGATGTGATCGGCATCATGGCATCACCCCCCGCTCCTTGGGGACCGGCCGATTCGCCCCGCGCGCCCACCATGACATCGCCCTCGAGCACGCAAACGCACGTACCCGTGGGCTCCATGATGACGGCGAGCGTGGTGCCGGTGACCCGCACCATCGCGTCGGTGGTGTGCACGTCGAGCCTGGCCCCCTGGAACGTGGGGCCGGTGGTGAGGCGCACCTCGCCTCCGCGCGCGTAGAACTCCGACCGGCGAGGGAACCAGCGCGGCGGAGCGGGCGGGATCGTGAGGCGCGTGCCGGGAAGGATCGCCATGGCGAGATCGCTGCCTGCCGCGATCTCGAGCGACGCGGTCTCGGGGACCATGAGCTCCACGCCGGGGTGGAGTCGCTCGGCGAGCTGATCGACGCGCTCGACCGGGATCGCCTCGCCGTCGGCCTGCACGAATCCCGTTCCCACCACGCGGAGCACGCGCCACTGGGGCCCGCGATTGCCGATGATTCCCACCACGACGGCGATGGCCGCCGCGGCGGCAAGGATGGAGATGAAGCGCGGCCGCGTCGGCTTAGGGAAACGGAACAGGGGCGCCCGAGGCGGGCGCGGCGGTGCGGTCGGCCGGGTGCGCGGATCGGGGATCGTGCGCGGATCCGGCCGCGTCGTCCGCGGGCGATGCTGTGCGCGGTCGAGCTCGTCGTCCTCGATGGCCCCGATGCCGCCCCGCCTGGGCCCATCATCCATGGATCCGATGCCGCCGCGTCTCGGAGCCTCCTCGGGCTCCGCCGCGGGCGCGGGAAGCGCATCGCGCGCTTCGTCGAAGGTGCCCGCGACGAACGTCTCCTTGAGCCGCGCGCGGAACTCGCCGTCGGGGCGAGGAGCCTCGAGCCGCCGGAGGAGGTCGCGCGCGCGCTGGGCCTCGACGCTCAAATCGATGTCAGGATCGCGCTCGCTCATAGTCCCGCTTTCGTCACGTAGCGCCCCAGCTCGTCCAGGGCGCGCGAATATCGTTTGCGCACGGCGGTCGGGTTCTCGCCCGTGATCGCCGCGATCTGGTCGTAGCTCAATCCCTCGTACTCGCGGAGGATCACGATCTCGCGGAACGAGGGGCGGAGGCTCTGGATCGCCCGCTGCACGATCTCGGCCCGTTCGGCCGTGAGCGTGTCCTTCTCCGGGTCGGGGGCGCTCGACGGTAGCGACTCCGCGTAGCCGGGATCGGAGTCGAGCGAGCTCGACGCCTTCTCGAACCGATACGCCGACGATCGCCAGAGATCGCGAACCGTGTTCGCCGCGATCGTGATGAGCCACGGTCCCGGTTCCCGCGTCGGGTCGAGCGACGGGGCGCCCCGGTGGACCTTGAGAAAGATCTCCTGGAGCGCCTCTTCGGTCGCCCCCCGATCCCCGAGCATCCGGTAGACCATGCCGTACAGGCGGTCGAAGTAGCGCTCGAAGAGCGCCGCCAGCGCCTCGGGGTCGCGGTTCCGGACCGCCTCGAGGTCCAGCGGGGAGCCTTCGCCACTACCCCTGTTCTTGGGTACGGAGGCGGCCGGGGCTTGTGCCGACTTTTCTGGCTGCGGAGTCACGCGGGGCAAGCCCCAGGGGCACTCATCCGCCCAGGCTAGCACACGAGTTGGGGCGAGGTCCCGCTTGGGCGATCCGGGGTTGCGCTGGGGGATGGCCGGCCTTAGGGTTCTAGCCTCGTCTCATTGGACCTCAGGGGGGACCCATGAGCCTTTTCCGATCGCTCGCCGTTCCAGCTACGCTTCTGTTCGCCCTCACCCTGCCCGGCTGCAACGATGAGGACAAGATCGTCGTCGAGAACCAGCCACCGACCAACAATCCGCCGCTCATCGTCTCGTTCGGGCCCGATTCTCCGGTCGAGAACGTTGCCCATTATGGTGCGAACGGGGTCAATCTCTGGGTTCTGGCCGGGGATCCGGACGGCCTCGACGACATCAATGTGGCTGCTCTACACATCGACTCGATTCAGCTCAACCGATTCATCGTTCGGCCGGACACGTCGACGACCGGTTGTCTCAAGTTCGGATATGCCGACACAGTGGCAACGGCCCAGATCCTCGCCGTGCCTGCCACCTTCCCGGGCGTCGACTTTCTCGCGATGCAGCGCGAGCAGGGGGGACTCTTCTCAGCGAACGGTCTCGGGAGTAGTTACGGCTACATCAACCTCGTAGAAGCGTCTCCGACCCTCGATCAGATCGGCGGGTATTGCGGCGGGGGATTCACTTCCGTTCAGGGCCCCATGAACGCGCTACCGCCCGCCGTGCCACAGACGAAGGCCGTCGTCGTGACCTACATGGATGTTCTCTATAAGGGGCTGAAAATCACGGTCTATGACAAGGTCGGCGCCTCGGCCCTGGCGACGTATCCCCCGTACCGCGTCGTGTACACGACGCCCGAGGAGCGCGAGATCCAGGGGATCCCTTGACCCACCCGCCTTGACGCCCAGGCGCCCCACCCGCCAAGATGGGGCAATGGCTTCGACGACAAAGACTTCCTTCCCCATTCGCTGCGCCGGCATGGATGTCGGCTCGAACGCGTTCCGGCTGGTCATCGCTGAGTTCAAGGGTCCCGACAAGTACAAGGTGCTGGAACGGGTCCGGATGCCGGTCCGCCTCGGGGCGTCCGTGTTCAAAGACCAGCGGATCGACGCTCCCACGATGGACGCGGCGCTCGACGCGTTCCGGGAATTCCGGAAGAAGATGGAGGAGTACGAGGTGGTCCTCCATCGCGCCGTGGCCACGAGCGCGACGCGCGAGGCCAAG
>DATJGP010000110.1:0-10951 GCA_035494915.1 Candidatus Eiseniibacteriota bacterium
CACTTCTACGATCCGCGGTTCCGCTACAACATCTCGCTCTGGTCGCTGCCGACGACGCAGCAGACGCTTCTCTTCGGGAACCTCCGCTACATCGTCAGTCGCCCGCTGGCCCTCGGCGTCGGCATCGGGCCCAATCTCACCGCGCGGTCCGTTCAGGGATCGTGGCCGTACTGGGCATCGAGCGACCGCCAGATGGGAGAGGAGTTCTTCCGGGGCGGATTTTCCTCGTCGTTCTTCATCACCGGGGAGCCGAAGCCGAAGTGGTACTACACGGCCGCGGTGACGAACAACCTGAGCCAGCTCGGCGTGGTCTCGAGCAACGACACACGCAACATGGGCGTGAGCGCGAGCATCTGGACCATGCCCACGACCGGCGAGTTCGGGCCTCGGGGCGGCCTGGGCGACCTCGAGTACCACAAGAAGATCGCGACGCGGTTCGGCCTCTCGAGCGGGCACAGCCGCGAGAGCCGCTACGCTGCGCTCAACGCACCGCCGAACGCGACGCAGATCCGGCTCTCCGACGGCGTCCTCCCCTTCGAGACCGGGGCGCTCGCCGACACGGTGACGGTGCTGAGCCTGGACTACGACGAGATCGCCTTCGACGCGGGATTCAAGCTGAAGGGCTTCTCGTTCCAGGGTGAGGGCTACGTTCGAAAGCTCTCCAAGTTCGACGCGACGGGGCCCTTGCCGCTGAGCGAGATCACGGACCGCGGCTTCATGGCCGAGGCGATGCACATGGTCGTTCCGAGGAAGCTCGGGCTCTACGCCGCCACCGGTTACGTGTGGGACGACTTCAAGCGGAAGCCGTGGGAGATTTCGGGCGGCGCGAGCTTCTATCCGTACGGCAGCCGCGTGTGGCGCCTCAACCTGCACGTGATCCGGGTGGAGAAGTCCCCGACGGGGTCATCGTTCGGCTTCTACACCGCCGGGCAGAGCGGCACCACTCTTTCGATCGGAACCGATATCCTGCTGTGACCCACCGCTCCGTGCGAACAGCCGTCCCGTACATCGGGGCGGTTGTTCTGCTTTTCATCCTGTTGCCCGGCGTGGCCACGGCCCAGAAGAAGGGCAAGGGGCCAAGCGTCTCGGTCCAGCTCTCCGAGCAGCGCCAGGAAATCGAGGCGCAGCGCGCGACCATCGCCGAGCAGCAGGCTCAGATCCAGGCGCAGATCGCGCACGCCGACAGCCAGGCCGTGCGGATCGACTCGCTCACGATCAAGCTCCAGTCGTTCGAGGAGCAGATGATCTCCCTCAACATGCGCCTCGCGGATCTCGAACGGCAGGCGGGACGGGCGATTCCCGACAGCCTCCTCGAGCAACGGTTGAAGCAGGTCGAGGAGGAAGCCAAGAAGGCGCCGGAGCTCCCCCCCGACATGGTATCTGCGGGCGACTTTCCGGGATCCATCCGCATTCCCGGGACGGACGCGGCCATCAAGTTCGGGGGGCGCGTCCGAACCGCCGCCGTGTTCACCCTCGATCCCCTCGGGACCGACGATCGCTTCCTCACGAACTCCATTCCCGTCGGGGAGACGGGGGTGAGCGGCGAGGAGAAGCGCACCAACATCTCCGCCCGTGCAAGCCGGCTGAACACCGAATTCCGCACTCCGGCGGGAGGGAAGGAGGTCCGCGCGTTCTTCGAGGGGGACTTCGCCGGAGCCGCGAACGCATTTCGCCTCCGCCACGCCTACGCCCAGTTCATGGGTGTCATCGTGGGGCAGACGTGGTCCACGTTTTCGGATCCTCAAACCAATGTCGAGGATCTCGACTTCGAGGGCATCAGCTCGGAGAACATTACCCGTCAGCCTCAGATCCGCTACTGGTTCCGGCCCGACCCACGGACGCGCGTCGCCTTCGCCGTGGAAACCCCGGCCGTGTCCCTGACGGGAGGCACCGGCGTGAACCTGATGCCCGACCTCATCGTACGGGGCGTGCGAGAACACGGAAATGGCGGACACCTCCAGATCTCCGCCGTCGGCCGCCAGATTCGCGGCGAGGCGACGCCGGGGGACGTGCGCATGGATTGGGGATGGGGGCTGAGCGCGAGCGGAGTCCTTCCCTTCAAGTTCAAGGAGCTCCAAGACCGGATCATCTTCCAAGGGAACGGCGGGAAGGGGCTCGCGCGCTATATCAACGATTTGAGCTCGCTCGGTGGCCAGGACGCCGTGTTCGACACGACGACGGGCGAGCTCCATGCGCTCCCGGCCGTCGGGTGGTACATCGCCTACGAGCACGCGTGGAAGGAGTGGAAGGGGATGGAGACGATGAATCTCCGCTCGACCTTTCTCTGGAGCTTCGTGGATGTGAGCAACTTCGATTTTCAGGCGCCCGACTCGTACAACAAGACTCATCGGTTCGCGGTCAACCTCGTATTCTCGCCTGCCGGCCGCGTGGATGTGGGGCTGGAGTACATCAACGGCTCCCGCGAAAACAAGGATGGTCAGCGCGGAACCGCGAACCAGATCCAAGCAGTGACGATCATCCGCTTCTAGCTGTCCCTTCCGGACCCCCTTGACCCCGGCCGCGACGTGCTACGCTCGTTTCTCGCCGCCGTTCCCGCGAACGCTGCGTCCCGGCCGAAAGGGGGCTGTCATGAAGGCACAGGAAACCGAGCTCGTCGCGCTGGCGGAAGCGGGGCACCGACGCGAGTCCTTGCTCCGGATGGGCGGCGCCGCCGCCATCGTGGGATCCATCGTGTTCGTGGTCGCGGGCATCGCCTTCGGCAACCTCACCCACTCGTCCACTCCCGAGACCATGCTCCGCGTGATCGCGTCGCGCGGGCGCATGTTCTGGCCTCTGGTGCAGCTCGGCTTCGCGTTCGGAGCGCTCCTCTGGGTGATCGCGCTCACCGCGCTCACCCGCACGCTGACGGACGGCGCGAGCTGGGCGCTCAGCCGGGTCGCGGTCTCCGCGGTCTTCCTCGGCGCCACCATCCACATCATCGATTCGTCGATCAGCGCCTACGCGCTCGGCTCGATCGCCCGGGAATGGAACGCGTCCGGCGCCGACATGGTCCGGTTCGAAGCGTTCGGCGACTTGGTTCAGCGCATCCTCGGCGGTACGTGGGCCGCCGTGATCACGTTCTTCCACGGCGTGCCGTTCATCCTCTTCGGACTGGCCGTGGCCCTGAGCGGGCGCTACCCGGCGTGGCTCGGGTGGGTGGGCCTGATCGGCGGCGCCGGCTCCCTCCTCTGCGGGATCCCGATGTTCTTCGGCAAGTACCTCGTCTCGCTCGATTTCTACGTGCCCTTCGCCGTGCTCCTGAGCGTGTGGATGGTCATCATCGGGGTGCACTTGTGGAGCCGCGCCGAGGAGCTATAGTCGCGGCGTGATCCTCGATCCGTCGTCTCTCGGCGTCTTCGTCTTCGCCTCGGTGCTCCTCATCCTCGCGCCGGGGCCGGATGTGATCTTCCTCATCTCGCAGAGCATCGGGCAGGGACCGCGCGCTGGTTTCCTCGTCGCGCTGGGGCTGGCGTGCGGCAACCTGGTTCATACCTGTCTGGCGGCGCTGGGGATCTCGGTCGTGTTCCGCGCATCGCCGGTCGCCTTCCAGGGTCTCAAGATCGCGGGCGTCGCGTACCTGCTCTACCTGGCGTGGAAAGCGGTGCACGGCTCCAAGGCCGAGGATGCGGGCGATGCGCCGGAAGCGCCGCACACGGGCCTCTTCCTCCGCGGCGTCTTCATGAACGTCCTGAACCCGAAGGTCGCGCTATTCTTCCTCGCGTTCCTGCCTCAGTTCGTGGACCCGAAGGCCGGACCCGTGTGGGCTCAGCTGGCCCTCTACGGCGTCATCTTCACCGCGCTCGTGGTCCTGATCTTCGGGACAATTGGACTCTCGGCCGGCTACATCGGCCGGCGTGTGGGAACCCGATCGGTCGGGACGGCGGGATGGGGCCGGTGGCTGGTTGCGTTGGTCTACGCAGCGCTGGCCGCGCGGCTCGCCTTCGTACATCAGTAAGCGTCGCGGATGCGCTGCGGACCGCCTGAAGCCAGGCTCAGCATGGCGCCACATAACTCTTGACATGTCAATAAGTTATGTAGTACGTTCTTCCCTCGAAACGCCCACCTGAGTCCAGTGCGCGGGTCGCCACCCCGCTTCGCGCTCTTTGTCCGTTCAGTTTGGCGGGCCAATATCGTTTAAGTATTTGCATGTAAGTCGCTTCTAGTACCGACACGGACACTTCGAACGGGTGGGGCTCGATGATCCTGTCGCCAGACGATCTCGCACGCTCGCTCTCCAACGAGCGCCTGCATCTCATCCTCATGCCCACCGAAGCCTGCAACTTCCGGTGTGTCTACTGCTACGAGGACTTCAAGTACCGGCGAATGGAGCCGTGGGTCGTCGAGGCAGTGCGACGCTGGATCAAGAGCCGTGCACCCCGCCTGCGGTCCCTCCACCTGTCCTGGTTCGGCGGTGAACCCCTCCTCGCCCGCGGCGTGATCCGGACGCTCATGGGGGACGCGCGCTCCCTCGCGGATGCGAACCCCGATCTCCTCGTCACCTCGAACGCGACCACCAACGGACACCTTCTCGCCCCCGCCATACTCACGGAGCTCGTGGACCTCGGCGTGACCGGATACCAGATCTCCTTCGATGGTCCGCGCGAGTTTCACGACCGGAAGCGCATCCTCGCCGGTGGGGGCGCGACCTTCGACCGGATCTGGGGAAACCTCCTCGCCGCGCGCGAGGTTGGCCGCGCGTTCTCGATCACGATCCGGGTGCACCTGGACCAGGAGAACGCCGACTCGGTTCCGGGGTTCCTGGAGCAGGTGCGCGATGCGTTCGGCGGGGACGAGCGCTTCGACGTGTACATCCGAGGACTCTCGAGGCTGGGCGGCCCGAACGACGCGGCGCTTCCGGTGTTCGAGCGCGATGAGGGCGCTGCCGTCATCGAGCGCGTCAAGGAGCACGCGCGCGGCTTGGGACTCAAGCTCTTCGAAGCCGAACCCGGACACTCGATCTGCTACGCCGCCCGTGCGAACTCGTTCGTCGTGCGCGCGAACGGCCGGCTCAACAAGTGCACGATCGCACTGGAGGAGCCGAGCAACCAGGTGGGCTTGCTCCGCGAGGACGGCACCGTGGATCTCAAGGCTGCGCCGATGGTGCTGTGGATGAGGGGACTCAAGAGCGGCGACGCGGCGGAGCTCAAGTGCCCGATGCGGGGGATGCACCTAGCAGAGGCAACTGAATCATGATTCGCAGAACCCTACTCCTACTTCCACTAGTTCTCTCCCTGGGTGCGGGAAATCAAGGCACTCCCGTTGCCGAGCCTCGGAATATCCACGCGTTGATCGAGCGTGGGGAGTATGCGGAGGCAGAGCAGGCTGCACGTGCCAGCCTCAAGGCCCTTTCGCAGGCAACAGGCACAGACTCGCTACAGGTCGCTTCGAGCCTGGACTTGTTCGTGGAAGCCCTGAGACGAGGTGGACACGGCGGCAACCTTGAAGCCAGAGAGGCCTGTGAGCGGGCCTTGCGGATCAAGGCCGATCGGCTCGGAACTGACGACCCCGGGTATGCGGCGAGCCTGTATCAGCTCGGATTTCTCTACTACGTGAACGGGGACTACGAACACGCAAAGCCGCTCCTCGATCAATCCCTGTCCATTCGTGAGAAATCTCTTGGTATGGATCACAGAGACGTCGCCGAGACCTTAATTCCGCTAGGGGGACTCCTGACCGACCAAGGAGACCACGCGCGAGCAGAATCTCTGTTCACAAGAGCCATGAACATTCGCGTGAGTGAGTTCGGTGCCGCAAGCCCTGAAGTGGGGGAGTGTCTAACCGCCCTGGCGACCACCCAATTTCGTTCGGGCGACTTTGTCGAAGCCGAGTCGACCTACGAACAAGCCCTACCGGTTCTTAGGAAATCGCTAGGCAACAAGCATCCCAAGGTGGCTACGTGTCTTAACAATCTCGGCGCCCTCCTCTACGAGATGGGCGACTACGAGGCCTCGCTTGGTTATTTCGACCGGGCGCTTGAGATTCGCCGTCAAGCGTTAGGGCGTAACCACGAGCTCGTCGCATCTACCATGGTCAACGTGGGGAAGGATCTGGCAGCCCTTGGCCGAGTGAAGGAGGCGGCAGCCCGCTACAACGAGGCACTTGCGATCCGAGAGAAGCGCTTCGGGCACGACAGTCCCGAAGTCGGTCGGGTGCTGGATAACCTGGGATTGCTTTACCTTCAAATCCATTCGGAAGGCAAGGCGCGCGAAATTCTCGGTCGCGCAGTATCCAACCTGGACCGTCCTGGAGAAGAGGATCCACCCGAGTTGGCAGACGCCCTGGCGGGTCTGTCGACCGCCGAAGCCACGGCTGGGAAGATAGACGAAGCTAGGTCGATGTTCGACCGGGCCCTCCGGATCCGTGAAAACGTGCTGGGTTCCACACATCCGGATGTCGGTCTCTTGTACACGCAGTACGCCCGGGTCTTGTTGGCCGGCGGGAAGAATGGGGATGCTATCGATATAGCTCTGCGAGGGGAGGCCATCTCCAGCGAGCACCTTCGACTGACCTCACGCTCCCTGTCAGAGCGCCAAGCTCTTCAATACGCCAGGTCGAGGCCGACGGGGTCGCGCGTCGCGCTACAGGCACTTGCGTCCATCATCGATCCTTCGCCCGAGGAAGTGGATGGAGTTTGGGAGGCCATCGTCCAGGGACGAACCCTTGTTCTAGATGAAATGGCATTCAGAAATCGAGCGCTCTCCGCCGGCATGGACAGCGCGTCCCAAGCAATTTGGGACCGTTTGAGCAAGTCTCGACGACGGCTGGCGAACCTGCTCGTCGCGGGCCCCAGGGGGGAACTGGCTACCCATTACCGCGCCCAAGTCGAGCGAGCGCGCAAGGATATGGACGATGCCGAGCGCGCATGGGCAAATCGAAGCGCCGCCTACCGCGCGGAGAGGAATCGTGCGCGATTAGGTCTTCACGAGGTCGAGTCTTCTATACCCCAAGGAGCGGCTTTGATCGCATTTGCCGCTGCCGGTGACAGCTCGAGCGGGTCTTACGTGGCGTTTGTGGCGCGTCCCGGCAAGAGGTCCGCGGTTATTCCTCTCGGGCGTTCGACCGCGATCGATAACAAGGTGTCGACGTGGCTCGCGGATATAACTCGAGAAGCCGTCGAAGGACACTCCGACCATGACTCAAGGAGCTCGGGAGCCCAGGTCCGTCGCATTCTTTGGGATCCGATTGAGCCCTACGTTCGGGGGATCCGCCGCCTTTTCGTGGTCCAAGAGGGCGCCATTCATCTCGTTAACTTCGCCGCCCTGCCAGTTGGCGGTGATCGCTACCTCATAGATAGCGACTTACAGTTTCATTATTTGACCGCCGAACGCGACCTGATTCCCGCAAGGGATGACTCCAAGACTGGGACAGGAATGCTTGCTCTCGGAGATCCAGCCTACGGCGGAAATGAGACTACTGCACTACGTGCTGGCCGCTCAGCTTCCCGTGACCGAGGACATGGCGCGACCACGGAGTGCATCGATTTCGATTCCTTACAGTTCGGGCCGTTGCCTGCCTCCGGTCGTGAGGTGGAGGACGTCGCCAGAATCTGGGGGGACAGGAGCGCGGTGACTCTCCTCGGAGTCCAGGCCACCGAGAAAGCATTCAAACTGCGTGCTCCGGGGCGCAACGTTCTCCATATCGCGACCCATGGCTTTTTTCTCGGGGAATGTTCGGCTAGGGTGCCCGGTGGTCGAGGGATCAGCAGCATCGTCCCCCTCCACGATGGTCGGAACCGAAAGCCAAACGCCCACCCGCTACTCCTTGCCGGGCTCGCCTTGGCCGGTGCCAACCGGAGGGCTTCGGTCGGAGTGGACGGGGAGGACGGCATTCTTACTGCCGAGGAGGTCGCCAGCCTCAATCTGGCTGGAGTTCAGTGGGCCGTGCTTTCGGCGTGTGATACGGGGAACGGGCGAGTCGTGGCAGGCGAAGGGATTCTCGGATTGGAGCGTGCGTTTCAAGTCGCTGGTGTCCGAACGGTAATCATGAGCCTTTGGGCCGTTGACGACGATGCGACGCGAGAATGGATGGATGTGCTCTATCAAGGACGAGTCACAAACAGGCTCGATACCGCAGAAGCCGTTGCGGGTGCGAGCCTGCAGGTGCTGCGTGAACGAAGGGCCCAGGCGCGCAGCACCAGTCCCTTCTACTGGGCCGGCTTTGTCGCCGCAGGCGACTGGAGATGAGGGGGAATATGAAAGCAAGTCGGTCCCATAGACGAGAGGCGACTACGGGTCACCTTCCCATTTGGAAAACCAAGAAGCCCCTGCCGCCTAAGAAAATGGAGCCGCGCACGGTTCAAATTTCCATGGGGGGACCGCACAAGGATCAGACGCCCCCCGCTGGTTCAGCGGGTTGGAATGCGGGCGACATTGATTTCCGGGAAGATGGAGCGATCTTCATCCGCAATCCTTATCTTGCGGACGCCATTGAGAGGCACCTCCAAGCGAACTTTGGGAAACTGACCGATGGGCAAGACGGTGAAGATCAGGTCCTTTTTCGGATCGTGCGTGACGAAGGCTGGAGCGGAACGGAGACCAACGTCGTGTGTTGAGCGTGGTGCCAAAGAACGAGGGGGTCGCACTAAGCGACCCCCTCGTCGTGTCTTATGACCCGCTGTTATCTGCGCGGCGGGATAATCCTGCAGACAATGTTCTGTTTCTCTCCCGAAACCGGCACACCATCCGGCACCCGCAGATCAAAACGTGCAGCACTCCGATCGTGCGACGATAGGCCGAGCTTCTGGAGGAGTGCGCGATCCGACAAGCCTACGCGACCGTCCGAATCGAACTCTACCTTCGGCGGCGCGGGTGCTTGATCCTTTGCGACTGCCGGGGCCGAAGTGAAGCCGAGCATCAGAGCTCCAGCGGAGAGACATCGGGCCACTAACTGCCGAATGTTCATAAAGCGCCTCCTTGGGTAATGGGGGAGGGGCAGCCGAAGGTCGGCTGGGCCACCAACTTGCTCCGGACTGCTCATTAGTGCAACGTCAATTCTCCAACTTGCTGAAATCGGCCTAGTTGGGAGTTTTGTGGCACATCTAGTCCACTTGCGCAATCCGGGAATCCCTTGACCGACATGGCGAAGAGGTATTTCATCGCCAAACCACTGCCCACATCTCGGAGGATCCTGTGCAATTCACAAACAGCGACATCCTCTCCAGCCTCGCCAACAACGTCCTCCATCTAATTCTCATGCCAACCGAGGCGTGCAACTTCCGCTGCGTCTATTGCTACGAGGAGTTCAAATACAAACGGATGGAGCCTTGGGTCGTTAGGGGGGTGAAAACGTGGATCGCTCGACGTGCCCCCGAGCTGCGCCATCTGAATCTCTCGTGGTTTGGCGGCGAGCCGCTCCTTGCGACGGATTTGATCGAGGAGATCATGACCGACGCCAGGCGACTCGCGGAAGCCAACCCGGAGTTGCAAGTTGGCTCCAACATGACCACCAATGGCTACACTCTCGGTCGCCCAACGTTCGAGCGCTTGCTGCAACTCGGGGTATCGGACTACCAAGTATCCTTCGACGGGCCCCGCGAATTCCACGACAGGAAGCGTGTTCTGGCGGGTGGCAAAGGTACCTTCGACCGGATCTGGGGAAATCTAATCGCCGCTCGGGAGGTGCCCGACAATTTCACCATCACCGTGCGGGTCCACGTCGACCGGGAGAACCAGGGCGCGATCCCAGACCTTATTGATCAGTACGAGGCGTGCTTCGGCGGAGATCGGCGCTTTGACCTCTTCATCAGGGGGCTGTCTCGACTCGGCGGTCCCAACGATGCAAACCTCGACATCCTGCAGGGGGAGGAAGGGGCAGAGGTTCTCGATCGCCTGCGGGAAAACGCTCGTGCTCGCGGCCTCACGCTGGCGGAAGCGACGCAGGGCGTTCCGATCTGCTACGCCTCTCGAGCGAACTCCTTCGTCGTGAGGTCCAACGGACGACTCAACAAGTGCACGATCGCACTCGAGCACCCGAACAACCAGGTTGGAATGATTCGAGAAGACGGAACGGTTGCGATCGATCCGCCTCGGATGGCTCAGTGGATGCGGGGCCTAAAGACGGAGGATCTTGGAGAGCTCAAGTGTCCGATGATCGGGTACGCAGACGCCGGCTCTTCGACGGCGATCCGCTTGCCTCTGGCTAACTAACCCACCAGCCGTGCGAACACCGCGAGGTAATCCCGCACCTCCCGCGTATGCAGGAAGTTGTCCCGCACGTGGACGTGGCCCTCCACGCCCAGGTCCCGCCTCAGCTCCGGATTGTCCAGGAAGCGGATCGTCTGGAACGCGGTTCCCTCGATGGAGCGCACGAGCAATCCGGTCCGCTCGTGCAATACCTGTAACGGAATCCCGCCGACGGCGCTCGCGACCACGGCCCTCCGCTTCCACAACGCCTCCGACACCGTCAGCGCAAAGCCCTCGCGTAACGACTTCTGCAGCACCACCGTCGACGCTCTCTGAATCGCGTTGATCTCGATATCCGACTGAGGCGGCAGCTCGAGGATTGTGACGTCCTTCACGCCCTTGGCATTCTGCCGCACCTCAGCCAGCACCTCCGCCCCTTCGGGATCATCGCTCGCACTGCCGCCCGCAAGGATCAAGTGCGACGGGCGCCGTGTCCGCACCAGCTTGAATGCCTCGAGCACCCCGACGGGATCCTTGATCCGGTCGAACCGGGAGATCTGGGTGATCCAGGGGGACGTCGCGTCCAGACCGAGCCGCTCGCAAATGGTCTCGACCTCCTCCTCGCTCATGTCCCGGTTCTTTTCCGCGAACGGATCGATGGAGGGCGGGACGAGCGCGGCCGGCACGGTCAGTGGTGGGACGAACTCGATGTGCGAGAAGATCGCGGTGTCGTAGCGGGCGACCGCGGGCTTCAGGAAGTCCCAGTACGACTCATCTCGCCGCGAGAGGTCGATGTGGCAGCGCCAGACCCAGTGCTGGCCGGGCTCCCT
>DATJGP010000111.1:0-2638 GCA_035494915.1 Candidatus Eiseniibacteriota bacterium
CAGGCCGGTCGCCATCGCCTCGAGGATCGTGTTCGAGATACCCTCCGCGCGTGACGGAAGCGCGAATACGTCGAATCCGCGAAGCTGCTCGGGCACGTCCTCCCGAGAACCGGGGAGCCAAGCGTCCTGGTCCGCCCCCTCGGCCTTGAGTCGCGCGAGCGCCGCTTCGCGGAGAGGTCCCTCCCCCACCATCACGAGGCGCGCGCGCGGCGCAAGGTCCGGACGAGTCCGTCGCAGACGGACGAACGCTTCCACCAGGTTCAATGGGTCCTTGACGCCCTGCATGCGACCGACCGTCCCGATGACGCAACGACCGTCGCTCCGTGCGAAGGGGCTCGCGGATGGGTCGGACGCGCTCCTGGCGCGGAATCGGTCGACGTCGACACCGTTGTAGATCTGCTCGATGCGACGGGGCGCGATCCCTACCCGCTCGGTCAGGTAGCGCTCCTGGTGCCGGGAGAGGGCGATGTACCGGCTCACGAGCGGCGAATGGAGCCGGCGGTTCCACTGGTTCTTCCGGTTCTCGCCTCCGAGATCGACGAGCTCCCAGCCGTGCTCCCCGTGGAGGCGGTACGGCACGCCCGCCAGTAGAGCCGGAAGCAAACTGTCGAGGCCGGAGATGTTCCGGCTGTGGACGACGGCAGGGCGAAGCTTTCGAAAGAGGCGATAGAGATCGGCCATGACGGGGCGCGCGCCTCGTTCGTGGATTCGAAGCGTCAGAACGTCCACGTCGGGACGCTGGATCCGATCGCGGAACTCCGAATGATAGGCGAGGCACACGATCACGTGCCGGTATCGGTCGTACGGAATCCGGTTCACGAGGTTGACGAGGCCGTTCTCCAAGCCCCCCATGATCAGGTGATAGATCACGTGGGCGATCAGGGGCGGCTCGCTCCCAGGGCGCCACGCCCGGCTCACCGGCTGAATCCCTCGACCGCTGCCCGGAATCCCGAAAGCGACGCGCCACAGGCCATGCCGATGCGGAGCACGCCGAAAGGATCGATGGGACCCTCGTTAGCCCCTCCATACGCGGAAAGGCAGCCGCGATAGCCCAGCTCGCGCACCATGGCCAGTCCTTGAGGCGTGATGTCCTCGGGCTTGCCGAACGGGTAGGCGAAGATCGGACTCTCGATGCCGAGGCGACCGCGGAGCGTGTCGCGCGACTCCGTGAGCTCCCGCCTCAGCGTTTCCGAGTTCACGCGAGCGCAATTGATGTGCGTCACGGTGTGGGCGCCGATCGTGAACCCCATCTCCTGCATGCGGGCGAGATCGTCCCAGTCCATGGTTGGAAGCCCGTGGCCCAGCCGGGTCAGATCGTGCTCGAAGGCGCGATCGCTCCCGATCATCCCGGTGCTGACGAAGAACGCGGCGGGAATCCGGTGCCGCGCGAGGATCGGAACGGCGATCTGCCAGTTGTCCCGGTACCCGTCATCGAACGTGACCGCCACCGCAGGCCGCGAGCTGTCTCGCTCGAAGGTGCCGCCCACGACGTCCTCGATGCTCACGACAGGATAGAGCCGGGCGAGGAGGTCCATCTGCTCGTCGAACTGCTCCACGCCGACCGTGAGCGAATCCCGCATGTCGTCGTTGACCCGGTGGTAGCAGAAGACCACGACCCTCTGGCGCCGCGTAGCCGCGAGAACGCGCCTCGGGATCGCGCGCATCCCGTGCGTGTAGCCGGCGTAGAACACGTTCTTGATGGCGCGCCGCGCCGCGGGCTCCGTCTGGTGCTCCAACCGCCGCCGGAGCTCCGATTCCAGCGCGAGGGTCGGGCGCGTGTACGTGTGCCCTCCCGCGGGCTGCGGCGTCCATGTCGCGCGCCCCGACAGAACCAGCGCCGCCGCTTCGCACGTCATGCGCACACCGACTTCATCGAGCTGGAGCGCGGCACCCTTGACGGTCGCGTACGTGGGCCGGGGGATGCGCCTCTCGATCAGGATCGGCCCCGTGTCCAATCCACGATCGACGCGGTGAATGGTGCACCCGAGCTCGGGGCTCTTCTGGTAGAGCTCCCAGAACGCGGGCGGCATTCCTCGAAACTGTGGAAGGATGCCCTTGTGCAGATTGATGGTACCGAGCCGCGGGATCTCGAAGAGCGAGGGCTTGAGCACGGGCGCGGCGAGGACGATGCCCAGGTCGGGGCGGAAGGCTCGAACCGCCGCGAGGGTCTCTTCGGAGTGGAGCGCCTGCGTGCGGTGGATCTCGACTCGAGGGTCGTTCGCCAAGGTCGCCCACGTGTACTCGGCGCCAGGCGAAGGCTTCCGCCCCAGGACCTTCGGGTCGTGCGCGGGACGAAGCGTGCGGAGCACGTCCATCGCCTCGTACGGAATCCAGCGCCACCCGTTCCGCTTGAGATGGGACCACTGGCTGCGCCAGAGCTTCCCCAGCTTGCGACGCCGCTGGTGCTGCACGACGAGGACGCGGGCATCGGGAAAGGCGCGCAGGAGCTCGGCGATCCCTTTGGACACGGAGTATCCAGCGCCCGATGTGAACACGACCAGGCGCTGGTCCTGGGCTCTTTGCGGCTCGATCATGAAATCCAGGGAAAGAGGTGGTGCGCCCGAAGGGATTCGAACCCCTGGCCTTCTGCTCCGGAGGCAGACGCTCTATCCAGCTGAGCTACGGGCGCAGCGAGTTG
>DATJGP010000112.1:0-4244 GCA_035494915.1 Candidatus Eiseniibacteriota bacterium
CGGGTTGAGCACGCGGAGCGCGCGGTACACGTCGAGCGGCGCCACCGGGACGTCCGCCTCCAGATGGTGCGCCAGGACGACCTGGACGATATCCCCCGCGCGGATGTGCTCCTTCGCCTTCACGACGGCCTTCTTGTAGGCCTCCTCCCCCATCGTGCTCCGGAAGCGCACGTCGCCATTCTTGTGCGGCACCGGGGCGGGGTTCGGGAGCGGAGCCGCGAGCCGGGCGATCATCTCCTCGATCACGGCTGTGGCCTCGGAATACGCGCGGTCGGGGGCCGAGTCGGGGCGACTGTTGACCACGACCTGGAGCCGGTGGCGGAAGTTGTCGAAGACGAGGACCACGTCCGGGAAGACGAACTGGAGGTCCGGGTAGTCGCGATCCGCCTTGAGCGTGGACGGCAGGTGTTCGAGGAAGCGAACGTAGTCGTAGCCCACCATCCCGACGGCGCCGCCGCTGAACGGAGGGAGATCGGGCACCGGAGCGGCTCGGAATTCCGCGATCAACTCTTGAAGCGCGGCGAGCGGATCCTCGCGTTCCATTCGCTCGGTGCGCTCGCCGCGCCGGATCTCGACCTTCGTCCCGCTCGAGCGGAACTCGATCGAGGGGCGGAAGCCGAGGATGGAGTAGCGCCCCCACGTCTCGCCCCCCTCGAGGCTCTCGAGAAGGAACGACGCGTCGCCTCGGTTCAGCTTCACGAAGGCGGAGACGGGCGTGTCGAAGTCGGCGAGGATCTCGCGGGTGACCGGAATCAGGTTGTGGTCGCGCGCGAGGCGCTTGTAGTCGTCCAGGCTGGGGCGGATCATGCTCGTCGTGCCGCGGCGCGCCGCGGCTCTCTCCTGGTCTCCCGGCCGCCCTTCGTGGCGGCCTCGAGAAGCTCCCGTGCTTGGGTGCGGGTGGTTTCGGTGGCGCGATCGCCGGCCAGGAGGCGGGCCAGCTCCTCCACGCGCTCCTTCCGCTCGAGCGTTCGCACCGAGACGCGCGTGCGCTTCGCGACGACCGACTTGGCCACTTCGAAATGGCGCGCGCCGTGCGCCGCGATGAGCGGAAGGTGCGTGATGCAAAGCACCTGCCGGCGCTGCCCGAGCGCTTCGAGCAGCTGCCCCACCTCTTCGCCCACCGCGCCTCCGATCCCCTGATCCACCTCGTCGAACACGAGAACCGCCACCTGGTCGCGCTCGGCCATGAGCGACTTCACGGCGAGCATGACCCGGCTCAGCTCTCCTCCCGACGCGATCTTGCGAAGGGGTCGCTCCCCTTCGCCGGGGTTCGGCTGGAACGCGAATTCTAGGTGCGGGATCGGCGCGGGGTCAACGACCGCACGCCCCGAGTCCGCGGGGCGCACCCGGAGGGCCGAGCGGTTGAATCCGAGCTTCATGAGCCGGGCGCCCACGTCCGACCCGAACGCGTCGTAGCGGTCGCTCCGGTGGGCGAGGAGCGCGTCGAGCCGCCGCTCGAACGCCGAAAGGCGCTCGTCGTGCGCGCGCTCGGCCTTGTCGAGCTCGCGCCCCGAAGGATCGAACGAGCGGACCCTGGTGCGGAGCTCGTCGCGCAAGGCGATGAGTCCCGGCAGGTCGGTACGGTGGCGGCGCTTCAAGCGATGGATGAGGTCGAGCCTGGCCTCCAGCGCCTCCGGATCGAGAACGCCGTCGGCGAGGCGCTCCTGCGCCCGCTCGAGAAGACCCCCGAGCTCCGCCAGCTCGGCATGGATTCGCTCCGCCTCGAGCGCGATCACCTGGACAGAATCGTCGAGCGCCGCGGCTCCGCGCAGCGCGCGAACCGCGCGCGCGACCGAGGCGATCGCCCCCTCCTCGTCATCCGCCGCCGAGCGGCGGGCGTCGCCGAGCGCGTGGAGGATTCGCTCGCGATGGACGAGCCGCTCGCGGTCCTGCTTGAGCCGGTCCTCCTCGTCGGGGTCGAGCGCCGCGCTCTCCAGCTCCTCGAGATCCTCGCGATCCGTTCCCTCGGCCTCGCGCTCCTTCTCCAAGCGCTCGCGCGCGGCGCGAAGCGCGGCCCGCTCCTCGACGATCGAGGCTCGCTCGCTCTCCAGCGCGCGGCGCTCGCCGAGAAGTCCCGCCCAGCCGTCGAAGAAGTCCGTCTGCCGCGCGGGATCGAGGAGCTGCTGATGCTCGTGCTGGCCGTGCAGGTCGACCAGGAGCTCGCCGATCGCTTTGAGCTGCGACAGGAGCGCCGCGCGGCCGTTCACGAACGCGCGCCCCTTCCCTTCGGCATGGATCTCGCGGCGGAGGAGGAGACGGCCCTCCTCGGTCTCCCATCCGAGCTCGGCCAAGGTTTCGAGGAGATCGGGCCGGCCAGACAGCTCGAACACGGCTTCGACCGAGCCCTTCGTCTCGCCGGTGCGAAGCCAGGACGCGTCGGCGCGCTCGCCGAGCAAGAGTCCGATCGATCCCAGGACGAGCGACTTCCCCGCGCCGGTCTCGCCGGTCAGGATGTTGAGGCCGGGATCGAGCGCGAGCTCGACGGAGTCGACGAGCGCGAGTCCCTGGATGGAGAGCCAGGAGAGCACGGCGTCACCTCCGCGCCGCGCGCGTGCGCGGAAGCTCGGCCCAGGCGAGCTTGGTGCGGAGCACCTCGTAGAACGTGCCCCGCTCGAGCACCAGGAGATCCACGTGCGCCTTGGCGCGCCGGAAGGTCACCTCGTCGTCGAAGGTGAGCGGCCGCGACTGCTGGCCGTCCACCGTGACGGCGGCGGGCGCGTGTCCCGCGCGGATGCGGGCGACCACGGTCTCGCCGACCGGGACGAGGAGCGGACGAAACGCGAACGTGTGCGGGCTGATGGGCGTGGCGATGAGCGCCTCGATCGTGGGGCCGACGATGGGCCCTCCCGCGGACAGGGAGTACGCGGTGGAGCCGGTCGGTGTCGCGACGATGAGCCCGTCCGCGACCAGCGTGCCGATCGGCGTCGGCCCCACGCGCACGTCGATGGCGACGACGCGCGACCGGTCCCGCGCGTGGATCACGGCATCGTTCAGTCCCGTAGCCGACCACGTGCGGCCGCTCTTCGACTTCACGCGCGCTTCCACCATGAGGCGCCGCTCCGTGTGCACGTCGCCGCGGAAGAGCCGTTCGAGCGCCGGGTAGAGCTGGTCCTCGCTCGTCTCGGTGAGGAAGCCGAGCCCGCCCAGGTTGATGCCGAAAATCGGGACGCCCGCCTGGGCCGCGGCGCGCGCGGCATGGAGCATGGTCCCATCGCCGCCGAGCACGAGGAGGATGTCGACCTTCTTCACGAGCGCCGTCAGCGAAGGACCCCGTCCGCGCGAGATTCCGGATTCCGCGGAGACCTTGATCCCCTGCTTCTGGATCCAGCGCGTGAGCGCGGGAACGAGCGCGCGCACCTCCGCCTTGTCCCGATTCCCAAAGATCCCCACGTGGCGGGGCGGGCGGGTCATGCGCGCGTGACGGCGGGGGCGATGGGTTCCGGTGTGGATCGGGAGTCGTCGCGGAGGAAGCGTTCGAGCTCCGCGGCGAGCGTCTCGGCGTCGAGCCCGGCGGCGCGGAGGAGCGCGTCTCGGGTGGCGTGGTCGAAGAGCCGGTCGGGAACGCCGAACCGGCGGATACGCAGGCCATCGATGCCCTGCGTGTTGAGGAACTCGAGCACCGCGTCGCCAAAGCCTCCGGCGAGCGCCCCCTCTTCGAGCGTGGCGACGTGCGGCACGCGGCGCGCCCATTCGAGGATGAGGCGCTCGTCGAGCGGCTTGGCGAAGCGCGCGTTGATGATCGCGGCCTTGATGCCCCGCGCCTCGAGAAGCTGTGCCGCCTTCTCGGCGGCGGGCACCATGGTGCCGTACGCGACCAGGAGGAGATCGCCTCCGTTTCGGAGGAGCTCCCCTTCGCCGATGGGAAGCGGGGTGAGCTTGGAATCGAGCGCGGCGCCCGGACCACTGCCGCGGGGGTAGCGCACCGCGATCGGACCGGAGGAGTAGCCCGCCATCGTGGCGAGCATGTGACGGAGCTCGTTCTCGTCCTTGGGTGCCATCAACACCATGTTCGGAAGGCAGCGCAGGTAGGCGATGTCGAAGAGTCCGTGGTGCGTCGCGCCGTCCTCGCCTACGAACCCGGCCCGGTCGAGCGCGAAGCGGACCGGAAGATTCTGGACGACGACGTCGTGGACGATCTGGTCGTACGCGCGCTGGAGGAACGTGGAGTAGATGGTCACGAACGGCTTCATCCCCGCGGCCGCGAGTCCCGCTGCGAAGCAGGTGCCGTGCTGCTCGGCGATTCC
>DATJGP010000113.1:0-2492 GCA_035494915.1 Candidatus Eiseniibacteriota bacterium
CGGCGAGCGCCGGCTCAGCCGTCTCAACTGGATGGAGATGGGGGAGCTGGTTCCGCGCCACAGCCACACGCTCCTCCTTCCGGTGGGGACGCTCGAGGCGCACGGCATCACGAGCCTCGGCACCGACAACGAGATCCCGGCGCACTTGAGCGAAGCGCTCGCGGAGCGGCTGAACGCCATCATCGCGCCGACGATCCCGTACGGCGTGACCGCGCACCTGGGGGCGCTCGCGGGGGGCACGCACGTGCAGCCCCGGGCGTTCACCGATTACGTGGCCGCGGTCATGACCACGATGAGCCACCATGGCTTCTCGAACATCATTCTCATGAACGGCCACGGCGGGAACACGGAAGCGCTGCGCGAGGCAGCGCGGAGCGTGCACGAGGAGACGGGCGCGTACATCGCGATCTTCTCCTGGTGGACCGAGTGCCGTGCCGTGAGCGAAGAAGTGCTCGGCGTTCCCGGCGGCCACGCCGGTTCTGACGAGACGGCCGCGATGCTCGCGATCGCGCCGGAGCAGGTCTTTCCGGACCGCTGGGATCCGTCGCTTGCGTTCGAGCACCGCGACTCGCTCGTCGCGTTTCCCACGCCTGGATCGCTCATCTTCTACGGAGGTCGCCGCAGCGACCCCGTGTTCCACACGAAGCGCGCGGCGGAGTTCTGGCAGCGCGTGGTGGATCACGTGGGGGATGTGCTGGAGGACCTCGTGGTCCGCTGGGATCGCGAGGGCTGGCCCGCGCCGCGCGGCCGTCGCGCGCTCCGCGGCCGCGGCATGCAGGGCAACGGCGCGCACCGCCCCGGCATCTCGGCCGTGCCACCGCCACCGGCCGACGAGGCCGAAAAGACTCCCAAGAAGTAGATGCCCGGACTCGACGACGAGGGGATGTGCTTCTGCTGCGGCCCGCGGAATCCGATCGGGCTCCATCTCGAGTTCGAGATGATGCCAGAGCAGCGGATGCGCACCGTGTGGACGCCGCGCGAGGAGCACCAGGGCTTCAAGGACATCGTGCACGGCGGGCTCGTCGCGACCGTGCTCGACGAGGTGATGGTTCGGCTCCTCTACGTCCTCGACATCCACGCGGTCACCGCGAGCATGGAGACGAAGCTCATCGCGCCGCTACGGTGGGGACGGCCGTACCGCTTCGAGGCGTGGGTCGTCGAGGATCGGCGCCGCGCGGTGCTCACCGAGGCGGAAGCGGTGGACCCGGAGACGGGCGCTCGCGTGGCGCGGGGCAAGGCGACCTGCGTGCGGGTGAAGTGAGCGGAAGCGCCGCGCGCTAGCGCGTCGGCGCGGGGTGCTCGATCGGCCTCGTCTCTTCCCCCGGCTTGGCGATCTGGGTCTTGTGGTCCGCGCCGGTTCTGTTCGTCGCCCCACCGTATCCCGGCTTCGCCTTCACGTACTTGTCGAACCAGCGCGTCATCTCCCAGAGCATGTGCCCGACCGATTCGCGCGCCTCGTACTGGTGGGATTCCTCGGGCATCATCACGAGCCGCGCGGTCCCTCCGGTTCCGACGACCGCCCGGTAGAGAAGCTCCGACTGGAATGGAATGGTGCCTGGGTTGTCGTCCTCCCCGCCATGGATGAGGAGGATGGGCGCCTTGATCTGGTCCGCGTACCGGAACGCGGACACGCGCAGGTACGTGTCCGGCGCTTCCCAGAACGTCCGGCGCTCGCCCTGAAACCCGAACGGAACGAGCGTCTGGTTGAAGGCGCCGCTTGCCGCGATGCCCGCGCGAAAGAGGTCCGAGTGGGCGAGCAGGTTCGCCGCCATCCGGCCGCCGTGGCTCCGTCCCATCACGCCGACCCGTGCTCGATCGGTGACGCCAAGCGCAACGGCCTTGTCGACCGCCGCCTTGGCGCTCGCGACGATCTGCGGGACGAATGCGTCGTAGACGCTGTCCGGGTTCGCGATCACCGGCATGGTGGCGTTCAGGAGCACCGCGTAGCCGTCGAGGACGAAGAAGAGCGGTGAAGGGCCGGTGATCGTGACGAACTTCTGGTCCGACCCGTTCACCTGGCCCGCCGTGGCCGCGTCCGAATACTCGAGCGGGTAGGCATAGAGCACCGTCGGTAGGCGCGTCCCTTTCCTGAAGCCAGGCGGAGTGTAGAGGGTGAAGGAGAGCGGCACGCCGTCGTCGCGCTTGTAGGTGACGATGCGCTTCTCGATCCCGCGCAGCTGCGGGGTGGGATCGGGGATGTGAGTGACCGCGCGACGCTCCGATTTCCGTGCGGCCTCACCCTTGGTCGTCTCGTCTTGCGCACGCTGGCCATCGCCACCCCGCTGAGTCTCGCCTTGCAGCGTGCGGAGCCAGAGGTTCGGCGGATCCTTCGGCGATTCGCGTTTCGTGAGGAACGAGTCGTTCGTGCGATCGACGAACCCCGCGAACGTCTCGTACGACCTGCGATCGCTTCGAAACACCCGTTCTGTCTTTCCGGTGCTGAGTTGGAAGCGATCGAGGAACGGCCGGTCACCTTCGGGCGTGGATCCCGG
>DATJGP010000114.1:0-31144 GCA_035494915.1 Candidatus Eiseniibacteriota bacterium
CTGCTCCAGCGGTTCCGCTCGATCGCGGTGGAGAAGTACGCGGCCGGCACCGCGGGACAGCAGGACGCGCTCCAGGCCGACGTGGAGCTCGCGATGCTCGACCACGAATCGGTCGTGCTCGCGCGCGATCGGCGCATCGCGCGCGCCAAGCTCAACGCGATGCTCCACCGGGGACCGGCCGAGGAGCTTCCCGAGCCTCTCGATTCGATCCCCGACGCGATGGAAGGGGAGGAGCTGGCCGTGGGGCCCGACGTCTCGGCGATGCGCCCCGACGTGAGGAGGGCCGTGGCCGAGCGGGACGCTCGCGCCGCGGAGCTCTCGCTCGCGGAGAAGCAACGGGTCCCGGATCTCAATCTCGTCGCCCGCTACGACGCCATGTGGGCGGAGCACGAGATGAGGCCGACCGTCGGCGCCGAGCTGAGCCTTCCGTTTCTCTTCGGACGGGTCGGCGCGTCCGAGCGCGAGGCGAGGGCCGGTCTCGAGCGGCGCGAGCAGGAGCGGCTCGCCACCGTCGATCGCGCCCGGCTCGAGATCGAGGAGGCGCTCGCGCGGGTCCAGGAAACCCGGCACGAGATCCACGTGATCGAGAGCCGCGTGCTCCCTGCCACCGAGCGCGCGCTCGCGTCCATACGCACGGCCTACGAATCGAATCGCACCGACTTCAACGCGCTCCTCAACGCCGAGCGCGACCTCGCGCGCGCGCGTCTGGACGGTCAGCGGGCCCGTGTCGCGTACCGCCTGGCGCTTGCCGACTACGAGCGCGCGGTCGCGCGCGACGCGGGGCCGGTCGCGGAGGATCCGCGATGAGCCGCCGCGCGTGGTTCTCGATCGCGGCCGCGATCCTGGCGCTGGCCGCCGGCTGCTCGAAGCGCGAGGCGACCCAGCGAGCCGCCACGGTCGAGGCCTCAGGCCAGCCGGTGGGCCCGTGGCGCGTCTCGATCGCGACCAAGCCGGTCCGTCCAGTCGTGGGGGACAACAAGCTCGAGATCGCGGTCAACGACTCTGCCGGCCGGCCGGTGACCGGCGCGAGCCTCGGAGCGATCGTCTTCATGCAGGCGATGGGAGCGATGCCGCGCATGGAGAGCAGCGCGGAGTTCCGGGAGACCGGCCCGGGTCGGTACGAGGCAACCTACGGACTCCAGATGCAAGGCGACTGGGACGTCGCTCTGACGATTCGTCCACCCGGAGCGCCGCCGAGCGAAGCGGTCTATCGGATCAGCACCAACCGGGCGGGCGTGACGTTCTCGGGCGGGTCTTCCGCTACGAACGAGGCAACGGCCGGCCTCGACAATGTGATCACCATCGATCCGGCGCGACGCCAGGCGACCGGCATCCGTACCGCCCCCGTGGCGCCCCACGATCTGATCGCCACGATTCGCGCCGCCGGTCGCGTCGCCTACGACGAGACGAGGCGCGCCGAGATCTCGCTCAAGTTCTCGGGCTGGATCCGGACCATTCGCGTCGACTACGTGGGCCGGCCCGTGAGGCGCGGCGAGATCCTCTTCACGGTCTACAGCCCCGAGCTTCTCTCGGCCCAGCAGGAATACCTCGAGTCGCTTCGCGGCCGGAGCGGCGGCGACCTGGCCCAGGCCGCCAAGCAGCGGCTCCTCCTCTGGGACATCGATCCCGCCACGATCGACGAGATCACGGAGTCCGGGCGGCCGATGAACGAGCTGCCGATCCTCGCTCCCGCGTCGGGCGTCGTGGTGGAGAAGAACGTGGTCGCGGGCACCTCGTTCACGGCCGGCCAGACGCTCTACCGAATCGCTCCCATGGATCCGGTGTGGGTGGTCGCGAGCGTCTTCCAGCAGGAGCTGCCCCTCGTGAAGGTGGGGATGACGGCCGGCCTCGCGCCGGCGTTCCCGGGAGAGCCCGCGCGAAGCGGACGGGTGTCGTACGTGAACCCGTTCCTCGATCCCACCACCCGCACGGGCGAGGTGCGCGTCGTCGTGGCGAACCCGAAGGGGGACCTCAGGCCGGGCATGTTCGTGGACGTTCTCCTCGAGCGCAGCCTGGGCCGGAAGCTCGCGATTCCGGAGAGCGCCGTCCTCTACGCCGGCGACCGGCGCCTCGTGTTCGTCGACCTCGGAGACGGCCGGCTCGCCGCGCGCGACGTCTCGCTCGGCCCCAAGGCGGGGGATCAGTACGAGATCCTGGGCGGACTCCGAGAAGGCGACGTGGTCGTCACGTCGGGCAATTTCCTCGTCGCGGCCGAGGCTCGACTCCGATCGGCCACGCAAAAGTGGTAGCGCGGCCATGATCGAGCGGCTCATCGCGTGGTGCGCGCGGAACCGGATCCTCACGATCGCGCTCGTGCTGGTCGCGGCGGTCGCGGGACTCCGCGCGATCCGCCAGACACCCCTCGACGCGATCCCGGATCTCTCCGACACCCAGGTCATCGTCTCCACCGAGTGGGCAGGTCGGAGTCCCGATCTGGTCGAGGATCAGATCACCTATCCGATCGTGACCGCACTCCGCTCCGCGCCCGGGGTGCGCTACGTGCGCGGGCTCAGCATGATCGGAGACTCCTTCGTGTACGTCGTCTTCAAGGACGGCGTCGACCTCTACTGGGCCCGGAGCCGCGTGCTCGAGTATCTGGCCACGCTCCAGGGAAAGCTTCCCCCCGGGGCGGCTCCGAAGCTCGGTCCCGACGCGACGTCCGTCGGCTGGGTCTTCGAGTACGCCCTCGTGGACACCACGGGGCGGAACGACCTGAGCCAGCTCCGCTCGTTCCAGGACTGGTATCTGCGGTACTGGCTCCAGAGCGTGGACGGCGTCTCCGAGGTCGCGTCGGTCGGCGGATTCGTGAAGCAGTACCAGGTCGATCTCGACCCGCGGCGCCTCGAATCCTACGGCGTCTCGATCCGCCAGATCGCGGCCGCGATCCAGTCCTCCAACACGGACGTGGGCGGGAGCGTGCTCGAGATCGGGGAGCACGAGCACTTCGTGCGGGGGCGCGGCTACATCCGGTCGCTCGACGACCTGCGCGGCATCGTGGTCAAGACGGGAGAGGGCGGCGTTCCCGTGACCGTGGCCCAGCTCGGCGAGATCTATCTCGGCCCCGAGCCGAGGCGCGGCATCGCCGAGCTGAACGGCCGCGGCGAAGTCGTCGGCGGCATCGTGATCATGCGCCAGAACGAGAACGCGCTCCACGTGATCGAGGGTGTGAAGAAGCGGCTCGCGGAGGTCTCGGGCTCCTTCCCGCCCGGCGTCCGCCTGGTCACCACGTACGATCGCTCGGAGCTGATCGAGCGCGCGGTCCACACGCTGAGGCGATCCCTGCTCGAGGAGATGGCGATCGTGAGCGTCGTGATCGTCCTCTTCCTGCTCCACTTCCGGAGCGCGCTCGTTCCCATCCTGACCCTCCCGATCGCGGTGGTGCTCTCCTTCATCCCGATGTCGGCGCAAGGGCTCACCGCGAACATCATGTCGCTCGGCGGCATCGCCGTCGCGATCGGGGCGATGGTGGACGCGTCCATCATCATGGTCGAGAACGTGCACAAGAAGCTCGAGGCCTGGGAGGAGGGAGGGCGCGCGGGCTCGCGCGAAGAGGCGATCGTCTCCGGGCTGCGCGAGGTGGGTCGCCCCGTCTTCTTCGCGCTCATGGTGATCACGATCTCCTTCCTTCCCATCTTCACGCTCGAGGGAACCGAAGGCAGGTTGTTCCGGCCGCTCGCCTACACCAAGACCTACTCGATGTTCTTCGCGGCGCTCCTCGCGGTCACCCTGACGCCGGCGCTCGCGTCGTGGTTCATCCGAGGCCGTATTCGCCCCGAGCGCCAGCATCCCATCTCGCGGCGCATGACGAGCGCCTACGCTCCGGTCGTTCGCTTCGCGGTGCGCCGGCGGGGGTGGGTGATCGGAATCGCGGCGCTTCTCGTCCTGTCCACGATTCCGGTCTTCCTCCAGCTCGGCAGCGAGTTCATGCCGCCCCTGAACGAGGGCACGATCCTCTACATGCCGACGGCTCCGCCCGGGATCTCCGAGACCGAGGCGGCCACGGTGCTCCAGCTCATGGATCGCCGGCTCAAGGACATCCCCGAGGTGGAGAACGTCTTCGGCAAGATGGGCCGCGCGCGCACCGCCACCGATCCGGCTCCGCTCTCGATGGTCGAGACCGTGGTCGCGCTGAAACCGGAGTCCGAATGGCGGAAGGGGATGACGTGGGATCGGCTGATCGAGGAGATGGACGAGCGCTGCCGCTTCCCGGGGATGCCGAACCTCTGGTGGATGCCCATCCAGACGCGCAACGAGATGCTGGCGACGGGGGTCCGGAGCGCGGTCGGCGTGAAGGTGTTCGGGCCCGACCTCGCGACGATCGAGACGATCGGGATCGAGGTGGAGCGCGCCCTTCGCGGAGTGAAGGGCACGCGCACGGTGTTCGCCGAGCGAGTCACCGGGGGCTTCTTTCTCGATTTCGACATCGATCGCGTGGCGATCGCACGGTACGGCCTCACGGTGGGGGATGTTCAGGACGTGATCGAAGCCGCCATCGGCGGTATGACCGTGTCCCAGACCGTGGAGGGGCGCGAGCGCTATCCCATCAGCGTGCGGTACGCGCGGGAGTTCCGGGACGACCCGGACGCCCTGGGGCGCGTGCTCGTCCCGACGCCGGGCGGGGCCCTGGTGCCGCTCGCGCAGGTGGCCCAGATCCGTTTCCGGACCGGCCCTCCGATGCTCGTCGAGGAGGACGGACAGCTCCTCGGGCTCGTCTCGGTGGACGTCGCCGGGCGGCCGCTCGCGTCCTACGTCGAGGACGCGCGCGACGTGGTGAAGCGCGAGGTGGCGCTGCCGCCGGGCTACCGCCTCGAGTGGTCGGGACAGTTCCAGTACTACGAGCGCGCCAGGGCGCGGCTCCTCCTCGTGGTGCCCGTCACGCTCCTCATCGTGTTCGCGCTCCTCTATTTCAGCCGACGCTCCGTCACCGAGGCTCTGATCGTGATGCTGGCGGTTCCGTTCTCGCTCGTCGGCGCGGTCTGGATCCTCTGGATTCTCGGCTACAACATGAGCGTGGCCGTCTGGGTCGGGATGATCGCGCTCGCGGGGCTCGACGCCGAGACCGGGGTCGTCATGCTGCTCTACCTCGACCTCGCGCACCGGGACCGCGCGGCGCGAGGCGCGCTCCGCGATCGGACCGACCTCGCCGAGGCCATCGTGGAGGGCTCGGCGCACCGGATCCGGCCGAAGATGATGACGGTCTGCGCCATCCTCTTCGGGCTCCTCCCGATCCTCTGGGGGCACGGCGCCGGTTCCGACATCATGCGGCGCATCGCAGCGCCGATGGTCGGGGGCGTTCTCACCTCGTTCGTTCTCGAGCTCGTCGTCTATCCCGCGATCTATGCGTGGTGGAAGGGACGCCATCTGCCCGCGCGCCCGCATGCGCCGGGCATCATCCAAGGAGAGACATCATGAATCGTCGAATCGCAGGAATCCTCATCGCTGCCGCCATCGCGGCGGGTGTGTGGGGGTGCTCGGAGAAGGGTCCTCAGACCGTCAAGCTGGTCGTGTCGGACCGGGGCTTCGTTCCGGCCCAGATCACCGTGAAGAAGGGAGTGCCCGTCACGCTCCTCGTCACCCGCGAGGTCGAGGCGACCTGTGCCACGGAGCTCGTGATCGAGGGCGTGGGGATCCACAAGGAGCTTCCGCTGCACCAGGAAGTGAGCGTCACGTTCACGCCAGACAAGAAAGGCGACCTCCGCTACACGTGCCCGATGGACATGATCGCGGGCTCCATTCGGGTAGAGTGAGGGCATGAAGCCAGGTTTGAAGCTGGAGGTGCGGGAGCCGGCGGCTGCCGCGGGGACCGAGATCGATCCGGTCTGCGGGATGCGCGTCGCGCCGGAGCGCGCGGCCGGACGCTTCGAGTACGAGGGAACGACCTACTTCTTCTGCTCGCCCGGCTGCCTCGCGAAGTTCCGGGCGGATCCCGAACGCTATCTCGCGCCGGGAGCGAAGCACGAAGCGATGGGACAGGGCGCCGCGACGCCCGCGGCGCCCGTGCGTGCCGGCACGAAGTGGACCTGCCCGATGCACCCGGAGATCGTCACCGACGGGCCGGGCTCGTGCCCCATCTGCGGGATGGCGCTCGAGCCGATCACGATCTCCCTCGACGACGAGGAGAATCCCGAGCTCGTCGACATGCGCCGGCGTTTCCGGATCTCGGTCGCGCTGAGCCTGCCCTTGGTCGCCTTCGCGATCGCCGATCTCCTTCCCTCGCGTCCCCTCGATAGCCTGGGACGCGTCCGCCACTGGCTCGAGCTCGCGTTCGCGACGCCGGTCGTCCTCTGGTGCGGATGGCCGCTCCTCGCGCGCGGGTGGGACTCCATCCGGCGCGGCGCGCTCAACATGTTCACCCTGATCGCGCTCGGGGTGAGCGTGAGTTACGGGTACAGCATCGTCGCGGTGCTCGTTCCGGAGCTCTTTCCCCCGGCGCTCCGGAGTGGCCACGGTCTCGTGCCCGTCTACTTCGAGGTCACGGTCATGATCACGACCCTGGTGCTCCTCGGTCAGGTGCTCGAGCTCTCGGCGCGAAGCCGGACGAGCGCGGCGATCCGGGAGCTCCTCCGGCTCGCGCCCAAAATGGCGCGCCGGATCGGTCCGGACGGGAGCGAGCACGATGTCCCTCTCGACACCGTTGTCGTGGGTGACCGTCTCCGCGTCCGGCCCGGGGAGACGATTCCCGTCGACGGCGTCGTGCTCGAGGGTGCGTCCTCTGTCGACGAGTCGATGGTGTCGGGGGAGTCGATTCCGGTCGAGAAGGCGCCGGGAAGCCTCGTGGTCGGAGCGACGGTGAATGGCACGGGCTCGCTGGTGATGCGCGCCGAGAGGGTCGGATCGGAGACGCTCCTCGCCCGCATCGTGCGCATGGTCTCGGAGGCGCAGCGGAGCCGCGCGCCGATCCAGCGCCTCGCCGACACGGTGTCGTCCTACTTCGTCCCGATCGTGATGGCGGTGGCGGCCGTCACGTTCGCGGTCTGGATGCTGGTCGGCCCCGAGCCCCGATTCGCGCACGCGCTCGTGAACGCGGTGGCGGTCCTGATCATCGCCTGCCCCTGCGCGCTCGGCCTCGCGACCCCCATGGCGGTCATGGTGGCCACGGGCAAAGGCGCGACGGCGGGCGTCCTCTTCCGAAACGCGCAGGCGATCGAGACGCTCCGCGCCGTGGACACGCTCGTCGTCGACAAGACGGGGACCCTGACGGAAGGGAGGCCGCGGCTCGTCTCGGTGATTGCGGCGGACGAATGGGGCGAGAACGAAATCGTGCGGCTGGCGGCCAGTCTCGAGCGGGCGAGCGAGCACCCGCTCGCCCACGCGATCCTGTCCGGCGCGCTGCAGAGGCGGGTGCAGCTCTCCGACGTGAGCGATTTCGCGTCCCAGCCGGGGATGGGCGTCGTGGGTGTCGTGGACGGCAAGCGCGTCACTCTCGGGAACCGGAAGCAAATGGACGCGCTCGGGGTGCGCTCCGAGCTGAGCGAGCGGGCGGAATCGCTCCGTGCCGACGGACAGACCGTCGTCGCGGTCGCGGTGGATGGCGCGATGGCGGGGCTTCTCGCCGTGGCGGATCCGATCAAACCGACCGCGCAGGAGGCGATCCAGGCGCTCCACAAGGACGGAGTGCGGATCGTCATGCTCACGGGGGACAGTGCCGCGACCGCGAACGCGGTGGCGCGCCGCCTCGGGATCGACGAGGTCGTGGCCGAGGTGATGCCCGACGAGAAGCTCGATTTCGTGAAGCGCTACCAGGCGGGCGGGCACTTCGTCGCGATGGCAGGCGATGGTATCAACGACGCCCCGGCGCTCGCGCAGGCCCACGTCGGGATCGCGATGGCCACGGGCACCGACATCGCGATGGAGAGCGCGGACGTGACGCTGATCCGGGGCGATCTGCGCGGCATCGTGCGCGCGCGCCGGTTGAGCCGGGCGACGATGGGCGTGATCCGCCAGAATCTCTTCTTCGCATTCGTCTACAATGTGCTCGGTGTGCCGATCGCGGCCGGCGTCCTCTACCCTGTCTTCGGGCTCCTCCTGAGTCCCATCATCGCCGCGGCGGCCATGAGCCTGAGCTCGGTCTCCGTCATCTGGAACTCGACCCGGCTCCGGGGTGTGCGCCTGTGATGCGGGCCGGACTCACGAGGAGGTTTGGATGAGACGAGCGATCCTGATCCTGGCATTCGTGGCCGCCGGATGCGGCGGCGGGAAGGGCGTCGAGGTTCCCATTTCCGTCACCGAGAACGGCTTCGAGCCGAGCCAGATCGACGTGAAGCACGGCCAGGCCGTCACACTCCTCGTCACGCGCAAGACCGATGTGACCTGCGCGACCGAGATCGTGGTCCCGTCCCGCAACATCACGCAGGACCTTCCGCTCAATCAGACGGTCCGCATCGCGCTCGGCCCGCTGCAGAAAGGCGAGGTCGCGTTCGCCTGCGGCATGGACATGGAGAAGGGCACGATCGCGGTTCGGTGATCGCGGCGCGCCCCGTCGCCGCGTCACCGCAGGTAGACGATCGCCTTCACCGCGCGCCCGCTCGCGCCCGAATACCTGAGGAAGTACACCCCCGACGGCATCGCCCGCCCTCGCCCGTCCCTGCCGTCCCACGATCCGCGAAACGCACCCGCCACCTGGGGGCACGCGCCACCCGGTGCGCACGTGAGCACCCGCACCAAGCGCCCCTGCACGTCGTGGATCGCGAGCGGTCCCCAATCGGGGGCGTCGATCCGAGTCGTCACGCGGAACGGGTTCGGCGACGCCTGGAGCCGGACCGGCTCGGGGGGCGTGGTCTCGACGCTGGTCACGGTCGACCAGACGTGCGCGGTATCCCCGGTGTTGGTCTGGAAGACGAGGAACGACGACGTGGACGTGCCCGACCGGATTGCGAAGCGTGCGGCCGCGTTGTCGGTCAGAGGGCAGGTCAGCGTGGTCGGCGCGTCCGCGGTCCGGAGGAGGACCGTCGCGCCCAGGGTGGGGATCGTCGGTGCGGCGGAGGTGTTCGCGACGATCGTGTTGATGGCGCCGTAGGGGACCGAGTTCACCTTGCATCCCGCCTTCTCGAACACGATCTGGCCGGACGGAAGGGGGACGCCCGGCGTGAGGACGAGATCGGGCGTGATGCTGAAGGCCGAGGCGAAGGCGGCGGTGGCGCAGAGGATGTGCGCGCCGCTCGTCCCATTGGCCACGTTCGCCGCGAACGTCCCGAGGGTCGTCGCGAGAACGCCGTCCTTGTCGTACACGTTGATCTGTCCGGTCGCGACCAGATCCTGGCCGGCGGCGAGCTCCTTCATCTCGACCGCCTGGATCCCGGTGTTGCCGTTGTAGCCGGCCATCACCTGGACGATCTCCATGATGTGAAAGGTCTCCGCTTTCTCCGAATCGGCCAGCGCGGCGGAGGCTCCAAGGAGTAAGGCGGCGAGCAGGAATGCGGGGGTGAGTGCGGACAGCGGTCGGCGCATGGAGTCCTCCCAAGAAGGGGGGCTCGTCCAGCCCGGATCCGGGCGAGCCGACGCCGCCAGCATACTCTCCGACCTCCGGTTGCGCTACCCTCGGCCGCTCGAATCCTCCATGCCCCATTCACCCGGAAAGGAGATGCGTCGTGAAGAAGAGTACACGGAAGGCATCACGCGGCGTCCATGCGGGTCGGGCCGAGAAGCGCGCACCGAAGCGCGCCGGGCGCGCGCGGATCACGCCGGAGATCCGCGCGTATGTCCGGAAGATCGACGGCTATCGTGCCGGACGAGAGCCGCTCCCGCTCTTGCGCGTCGGCCCCGCGAAGATCGCGCGGGCGATCCAGGGCCTTCGGTCGGCCCAGCTCCGGAAGCGCCCGGCGCCGGGCAAGTGGAGCATCGCGGAGATCCTCGGCCATCTCGTCGACACCGAGGTGGTCTACGGCTACCGCTACCGGCTCGCGCTCTCGCAGCCTGGCGTGCCCATCCCCGGCTACGACGAGGCGACGTGGGCGGTCGCGCTCCGGCATCGAAACCGGAATACGGCGCGCCTCATGGAGCAGATCGTCACGCTGCGAAAGATCAACCTGGAGCTCATCACGTCGATGCCGCGCCGCACGTGGCAGCGCTACGGCATGCACTCCGAGCGAGGCAAGGAGACGGTCCGCCGCACCGCCGAGCTGATCGCGGGGCACGACCTCAACCACCTGGACCAGATCCAGGCGATCAAGAAGAAGTACGGCTGGGGGTAGTGGGGAAGTGGCGCGGCCGGGCGTGAGCGCTCCGGCGGACTAGGAACGGATCGAGGCGCCGCGCGCTGCGTCGACGAACGCGCCGACGAGGCGTCGCGTGGCCGGGGCGTCGGGCATCCGCTCCGGATGCCACTGCACGCCCAGGTAGAACGGATGGTCGGGGCGCTCGATCGCTTCCACCACGCCGTCCTCGCTCGTGGCCGCGATCCGGAAGCCCGGAGCGATCCGGTCCACGGACTGGTGGTGGTACGAGTTCACGACCAGGCGCTCCTGCCCGAGGACTTTCGCGAGGGTCGTTCCGGGCTCCACCGTGACGGCGTGCTCCGGCGCCTCGTCGTCGGTCTCCTCTTCGTGCTTCATGCCCCCCGGTCGGTCTTCCTCCAGGTGCTGGAGCAGGCTCCCGCCGAACTCGACGTTCATCACCTGGATGCCGAGGCAGATGCCGAGCGTGGGGATCCCGCGCTCCTGCGCGGCGCGGGCGAGAAAGAGATCGGACACGTTCCGAGCCGGCGCGCCGAGCCGGTCGGGATGCCGCGTCTCCTGGCCGTAGCGCGAGGATTCGAGATCGGAGCCTCCCGAGAGCACGATCCCGTCCACGCGTCCCACCACTTCGCGCGCCTCCTCGAGCGTCGACACGAGAGGGAGGATCACAGGAAGTCCCCCCGCGCCGCCGATCAACTTCATGTAGTTGGCATCGAGAACGTAGGAATCGCCGCGGCGCTGCTTCAGCCGGTAGTTGGGGCCGATTCCAATGAGCGGACGGGGCATCGCGTTCCTCAGTAGCCGAGATCCGGGTCGACGCGGTTCAAGAGCGGCTCGCCCTTGGCGTCACGTCTCAAGTTGGCGCGGAAGAGCGCCATCGCGCGCGGCCAGAACCCACGCGACAGTCCGGAGACGTGAGGCGTCAGGATCACACGATCGAGCGTATAGAGCGCGCTTTCGCGCGGCAAGGGCTCCCTTTCGTACACGTCGAGCGCGGCCGCGCCGATGCGTCCCTCGCGCACGGCCTCCACGAGCTCTGCCTCGCGCACGATCTTCCCTCGCGCGATGTTCACGAGCCACGCGCCTTCCTTCATGCGCGCGAACTGCGCCTTGCCGAGCGCTCCCTCGGTTTCCGACGTGAGCGCGGCCGAGACCACGACCACGTCGCTCATCGCGAGAAAGCGGTCGAGATCGCCTGGTCCCATCGTCTCGGCCACAGAGGGTTCATCGGCAGGTAGATCCAAAGCCTGGAGCAGCTCCGGGTCCCAGGCGGGGGCGTCGTGCGGACGGCGCCTGAGCGCGATCACCCGCATGCCGAACGCGGCGGCCCGGCGCGCCACCTCGCGGCCGATCGCGCCGTAGCCGAAGAGGCCGATCGTCTTTCCGTGGAGCTCGTCCGGCACCTGGTCGTGGGTCCACCAGTTCTCGCGGACCATGCCGGTCGTCGTCTGCTCGACGATTCCGGCCTTCATGCGGCGCGCGATTCCGAGGAGCCCGGCCATCACGTGCTCCGCGATCGGGATCGCGTGCGCTCCGCGCGAATTCGTGAGCACGGCGCCGCTCGCGAGAAAGCTCGGGGTGAGATAGGCGCCCACGCCCGCGGCGGGGACGTGGAGCCAGCGGAGCCGCTTCGCGCGCGCGATCACCTCGTCCCCGAACGCCCAGGAGAAGAGGATGTCCGCCTCGGAAACCGCGGCGTCCAGCTCCTCCCGCGTGCTCGTGTTGACGACGTCGACGTCGGGGAAGTCTCGCTTCAGCGCCTCCACCTCGCGTGGAGGGATGCTCCACGCGGGCGAGGCGCTGACGAGAGCCAGGACGAGCCGGCGGCGCCCCTGGGTCAGAGGATCGTGCCCTCTTGTTTCAGGAGCATCTTGCGAAGCAGTGCCACGGGGGGCGCCCCCTGCGAAAGGATGGTCTCGTGGAACGCGGCGAGATTGAAATTGGCCCCCTGCTCGCGCTTGTAGTCGTCCCGCAGCTTGCGAATTTCCAGAGCGCCCAGCGTGTAGACGCTGTAGGTCGGATCGAACGCGGCGCGCCCCGCTTCACGCTCGGCGTTCGCGCGCTCCAGACCGGCGTGCTCCATGAAGAACTTCGTCCCGTCCTCGAGACTCATGCCGCGCGTGTGCACGCGGATCCCCACCTGGAGACGGCATGCGCGCACGAGAGCCCAGCGCATGACGCCCACCGCGACGCGCGGGTCGTCTTTCTTGAAGCCCTCGTCGAGGAGTCCTTCCTCCGTGTAGAGGCCCCAACCCTCCGCGAACGCGCCCGATCCGATCGACTTCCGCACCATCGAAGGAGCGCGCTTGGCATAGAGGTGGTGGACGTAATGTCCGGGGTAGACCTCGTGCACCGAGACGGACGGGAGCGTCCAGCGGCTGAACCCCTGGAGGTGCTCCTCGGTCTGCTGCTTCGGCCACTTGGGATCGGGCAGCGTGATGTTGTAGAAGCAGTTGTCCGCCTTCGTCTCGAACGGGCCGGGCGAGTCGAAGCTCGCGAACGAGCGGCTTGCGGCGAACTCCGGCGTCGGACGGACGACGATGTGCGCGTTCTCCGGGATGGCGATGAAGTGGCACTGGATGGTGTACGCCCGAGCCTCGTCGCACAGCGCGCGCGCGTAGTCGAGGATGCTGTCCGCGGGCGGATGGTCCGCCCGCATGCGTGCGACGATCGCATCGGGCGTCGCGCTCGGGTCGACGCGCTGCAGGGCCTCCTTGTAGCGGGCCTCGAGCCGGTCGAGCTCGCGCTGGCCCACCGCGAGGAGGGTGTCGATCGGGAGATCGATCATCTCCTCGTAGCGGAGCCGCTTCCGGTACTTGTCCTCGCCGAGCACGAAGGAGCCGTGGCTCGCGGGGAGGAGCGTCGAGTTCATCCAGGCGACGTGCTCCTTCGTGGCCGCGATCGCCGTCTTCTTGGCGTTCTCGAACTCGGAGCGAAGCGTCGGGTCCGTCACCGAGGCGAACGCGCGCGTGACGTCGTTCTCGAGGAAGGAGATCGTCCCCTCGAAATCGCCGGCCGCGAACTGCGTGAACATCTGAGGTGGATTCTTGAGATTGAGCCGCGCGTTGGCGAGCTGTCGCGGCACCTGCTCGAGCCTACGCGTGAGCGACCGCATCCGCTGCTCCAAGGGCTCGTAATCCACGGTGATCATGCTGAGGAGCGCGCCGCCATAGTTGTACTGGCCGGGGTCGTTCTCCCAGCCGCGAAGCTCCGTCAGATAGTTGAGATTGCCGTTCATCCCCGTTCGGAGGAGGTCGTAGTCGATCTGGGTCGCCGGATCGAGCTTCTCCCGCTGGATTGCGTCCAGATCCTTCATCGCGGTTCGCACGCGCTCCTGCTCCGACTGGATCCGCTCCGGCGTCCAGTTCTCGAGCGAATCGTCGTAATCGTGGATGCCCCACGAGGTCGCGAAGGAAGGACTGAACTCGTATCCCGCCATCAGGTACCGGCGGGCGAGCGTCTCGAACGCCGCTTTCTCTTGCGGGCTGGGCTGCTTGGCGCACGCGAGCGAGGCGGCGAGGGCGAGCGTCAGTACGAGGGCGATGCGGGTCTTCGTGGTCATGGAGTTCCTCCGGACTCGGCTGCCAAGGATCGCGGGACCGTACCACGCGCCCGCCGGAAAATCATTTGGGCCGCGACGACGAGGAGGAAGGCCCCGAAGATCCGCGCGAGCAGGTCTCCACGGATGTGGTGCGCCAGGGTCGCCCCGAGGAAGCCCCCCGCGGCCCCTCCCGCCATGGTGGCCGGGATCGAGCCTCGGGCGATCCGGCCCCGGGCGGCATAGCTGATGACCCCGGCGATGGCGACGGGGACGATGACGAGGAGCGAAACCCCCTGCGCCTCGTGCTGCCCGACCCCTTCGCCGAGCACGAGGGACGGCACGACGAGGATGCCCCCGCCGACGCCGAGGAGTCCCGCGAGGGTCCCCATGCCGAGCCCGAGAACGACGTTCGCCGCGGCCGGCCAGAGCGACCCCGCCCGCTCGTGGACGGGAGGGAAGGCGAGGATGCGGATCGCGGTGATCGCGATGAGCACGCCGAAGTAGAGGCGCAGCTTCGCCGCCTGGGTGCGCGCCGCAAGAGCCGATCCAAGGAGGACCCCCGGCACCGCGCCCGCGGCGATCGTGAGCGCGAGGACGAGATCGAGCCGGTCGCTCCCGTAATACCGGGCCGACGCGACGAGCGCCGCCGCTACGATGAACGCGAGCGACGTCCCCTGCGCCTCGTGCTGGCCCATGCCCGCGAAGCGGACGAGCAGCGGCACGAGGACGAGCCCTCCGCCCACGCCCATGAGGCCGCCGAGCGCGCCTGCGAGGAGCCCGAAGGCGAAGAGGAGGAGGGTGCGATTCATGGTCGGCGCACGCTAGCACAGGGGTCCCGCGCGTTGACATGGGGAAGCGCCGGTCGGTAGGCTCCATGAGCCCGGCCAGGGCCCGGATCCTCCGATGCCCGGCCCCGCCCAGTCCGAATGTTCCCCCGCCGCCAAAACATCCGTCCGCGCATCGTGTGGACGCTCGCGTTCATCGTCGCGCTCCTCGTGCTCGTGAACGGCGCGATCTTCTTTTCCCTGAAAACATCCCAGCAGCTCCTCGACCAGGAGCTGGGGAAGCGGCTCCAGGGGACCGCGCACATCGCCGCGCTCCTCGTGGCGCCGGAGCAGTTCGAGATGCTCTCCCTGGCGGGGGCCGATACCTCCGCCGCGGCCGACACCGCGCTCACCGACTTCTCGATGAAGATGGATTCGCAAGAGGCGGCGGACGCGGTGCGCGCCGAGTGGACGCGGCTCGCGCAGAGCGCGGGGCTTTCGAACGTGGTGCTCGTGGACCGCCACCGACGCGTGCTCCTTCGGCTCCGGGACCCTTTCACCTACGAGCCCGACGTGGTCACGCTCGATCCGGTTCCGATGACCAAGGCGCTCATCGGTCAGGCCTCGCATTCGCGGCTCTACTACAAGGACGGCCAGTACCTGCGCTCGGGCTACGCCCCCGTGCTGACGCCGGAAGGGGGAGTGGTCGGAGCCGTCGCCGTCGAGGGCGGGTCCGAGGCGTTCCAGCCGCTCCAGCGGATCCGCGCGTCCGTGGCGGGCGTGGTCGCGCTCTCGTCCGTGCTCGTGATCCTGATCGGGCTCGGCTTCGTGCGCACGGTGGGACACCTCTCGCGCATCGAGGAGAACCTGCGCCACACCGACATCCTCGCGTCGATCGGCCAGGTGTCCGCGGGCGTGGCGCACGAAATCCGGAATCCGCTGGCCGTGCTCCAGGGCGCGTCATCGCGTCTGCAGCGCAGGGAAATACGGCCCGAGGAACGCGCGGAGCTCCTCGGGATGATCGACGAGGAAGTGAACCGGATGAGCGCGTTCGTGAACAACTTCCTCCATCTGTCCCGCCGTCCGAATCTGGAGCCGCAGGAGTACGAGCTCCGCCCCGTGCTCGAGCGGTCGCTCGAGATGCTTCGCGTGGAGCTCGACCGGGCCAGTGTCTTCACGGTGGTGGAGTGGAACACGGACGGGGCGATCGTCCTGGTGGGGGATCCGCTCGCGATGCATCACGTCTTCCTCAATCTCGCGCTCAACGCGCGCGACGTGATGCCCTCGGGAGGGAAGCTCGTGATCCGGGTGAGCGAGAAACGGGGGGATTTGAGGATCCAGTTCGAGGACACGGGTCCCGGTGTGCCGAAGGACCTCCGGAAGAAGATCTTCGACGCCTTCTTCACGACCCGGGCCAAGGGAACGGGGCTCGGGCTCGCCTTCGTCGATCGGATCGTATCCGAGCACGGCGGATCGGTTACAGTTGGGGATGCTCCGAAGGGTGGCGCCCTGTTCGAAGTCCGGCTCCCCCTCGAGGGCCCCTGAGCCCTACAATCAGAGAATCCCACGACCCCGGAAGGTTTGAAGCATGCCTGAGCGCATTTTGGTCGCCGAAGACAAAGAAAACCTCTGCCGCCTGATCGAGACGACCTTGTCCGAGCAGGGCTATGACGTTTCGATCGCCCTCGGGGGCGACGCGGCGATCCACGAGATCCAGGAGCGCACCTTCGATCTCGTCATCTCCGACATGAGAATGCCCGGCGCGAGCGGCGTGCAGGTGTTCCGCGAGGCCCGCCAGCAGGGCTACCAGCCCGACGTCATCCTGATGACCGCGTTCGCCGACACGCGCGAGGCGGTGCAGATGATGAAGGAGGGTGCGACCGACTACATCATGAAGGACAACCTCCTCGAGGAGCTCCCGGTCCGGGTGCGCCAGGTCCTGGATCACAGGAAGCTGCGCCAGGAGTCGACGGTGTTGAAGACGCGGATCGAGAGCCTGCGCGAGCAGATCCCGATCCACCGCTTCGATTCGATCGTCGGGACGAGTCTCCCCATGCGTGATGCGCGAAGCCTCGCGGAGCGTGTCGCGCCCACGGACGCGAACGTGCTCCTGACCGGGGAGAGCGGCACGGGGAAGGAAGTGTTTGCGCAGGCCATCCACGCCGCGAGCCACCGCGCCGACGCGCCGTTCGTTCCCGTGAATTGCGGCGCGCTCCCCGAGACGCTCCTCGAGTCGGAGCTCTTCGGGCACGAGAAGGGAGCGTTCACCGGCGCCATCCGCACCAAGCCGGGGCGATTCGAAGTGGCCGAAGGGGGAACGGTCTTCCTGGACGAGATCGGAGAGCTGCCGCAGAGCATCCAGGTGAAGCTGCTCCGAGTGCTTCAAGACAGGACCTACGTCCGCGTCGGCGGCGAGGACATGCGCCGGGCCGACGTGCGGATCCTCGCGGCCACGAACCGGGATCTCGAGGAGATGATCCACCACGGCCGCTTCCGCGAGGATCTCTTCTACCGGCTCAACGTCTTCCCGATCCGGCTGGTCGCCCTGCGCGAGCGCCGCGAGGACATCCCCTCGCTCGTGGGGCACTTCCTCCTCATGCAGGAGCGCACCATCGACGAGCTCTCGCCCGACGCGCTCGAGTACCTGCGCAACTACGATTACCCGGGCAACATCCGCGAGCTGCAGAATCTGATCGAGCGTGCCTGCATTCTCGCGGGGCGCGGTGGGCGGATCGATCGGCATCACTTCCCGCTCGGGCGCGCGCGTCAGGCGGCCGATCCCGCCGATCTCCTCTCCCTGGGGCTGAGCCTCGAGCAGATCGAGAAGCGGCTGATCAAGGAAGCCCTCGACCGCGCGCAGGGGAACAAGACGAAGGCGGCCACCCTCCTCGGCATCTCGCGCCGCGCGCTCTATTCCCGGATGGAGAGCCACGGCATTCCCATCGGCGGCCCCGAGCCCGAGGGAAGCGAAGCTCCAGCGTTCTAGACCCGGACGTGCCCGTCCGCCCGTCTACCTAGGCCCCATACGGTTCCGTACAGACCCGGTACGCCCACGTCCAGCGTGGCATGGCTGCATTTTGACCGGGGACCATGGCGCGCGCGGGCGACGCGCGGCAACGATGTGATCTCCCGTCGGTTGCGGTGGACCCGCATCTACTCCGATTCGAGCCTCGAACGCGGCATGTAGCTTGCGGTAGCCGGGGCATGCACGCGCCGGAACCAGTACCCCCCCGTGATCCATAACGCCGACCGGACCGACCAGAATGGAACGTGTGCGGATCACGTTAGCGCTGGCTACAGCCATGACCCTGAGTTCGGTGTCTTCTCTCGGGGTCTGGGGTCAGCGCTTAGAGACGAGGGCGGGCCGAGCGGCACCTCCGGCCACTGGCACTGCTGCTGTTTCGAACGCCGCCGGCCCTTCTTCGTCCATCTCCGCGGATCCGCGTGAGGCCCCGCTCAGCGAGTCGGAGAGCATCCAGCGGGAGCTGACCCATACCGACCGGGTCATCGCCGTCCTCAAGCCCAAGGTCTTCCGCACCGGGAACACCCAGGCCCAAACTCGATTCGGCGAAGCCGTGGCTCGCGAGAAGGAAGCGCGCGACGCCTTCAGCCGGAGTCTCTATGCCCGCGCCACCCGCCTGACGCGCGAGGCGCGCTCGCTCGCGCGGGAAGCCTCGGTGATGGTCGGTCCACCCGAGGAGGATCCGGTCTACGTGGGGCGGGCGCTCGACAACGCGGAGAACGCGCTCTCGCTCGCTCAGGACGTGTTCGAGCAGGGAGCGAACCCCGAAGTGTGGCGCCGCTATCACGCGCTCTGCGGCGATCTCCAGGAAGCACGGCGTGAGCTCGAGGCGGGGGACGCGCGCGCGGCGTACCGCGGAGCCATGCAGGTCCGCGATCGCGTGCTCGATCTCTTGCAAGACAGTCAGAACCTTCCCATCCCGCCGTCGTCCGCCGAGCGCGCGGTCAAACAGGCGGAGGACGCGTACGATCGCGCCGCTCGCGAGCTGGGGGCCAATCCCAAGGAGAGCGCGCTCAAGTGGCGGCGCGAGGCGCAGGGGCAGCTCGCCAAAGCGAAGAGCGCGTTCGAGCGTCGCGACTACCGGGACTCGATCCTCCACGCGAAGCTCGTGGAGCGGAGCCTGGACGAGGCGATCACCGCCCAGCGGAACACCGAGTCGGGGAGCAAAGGAAGCGGGCGCACGGCCCGCCGCTCCGCGTAGGCTAGGCTCGGCGCACCGAGACGACGGTGACGTCGTCGGTCGGCTTGGGGCGGCGGCTGAAATCCCGGACCCGCTCGATCAGCGTCTCCACCATCTGCGCGGGCGTGAGCGCGCGCGCTTCCCGGATGAAGGCCATCAGGCGGTCCTCGCCGAACTCCTCCTCCGCCAGGTTCCTCGCTTCGGTCACGCCGTCGCTGTAGAAGAGGAGGATGTCGCCGGGGTTCATCGTCACGGTGCCCTGTGCGTACTTCGCCTCCGGCATGATGCCGAGGAGGAGCCCGCCCTCGGTCAGCGTCTCGATCTCGTTCGTCCCCGACCGGAGGAGATAGGGCGGATTGTGGCCGCCGTTCACGTAGCGGATCGCTCCGGTCGCGGTATCGATCTCGGCGAGGACGAGCGTGATGAAGCGCTCCCCCCGCACGTTCTGGTAGATGGACTTGTTGAGCCGCGTCATCACTTCGAGGAGCGGGCGCTCGGTCTCCACCTGCGCGCGCACGCTGGCGGCGAGGTGGGTCATGAGAAGGGCCGCCGGCATCCCTTTGCCTGCGACATCGCCGAGGCCCACCACCATCCGCCCCTCGCCGCCGTCCACGAAGTCGAAGTAGTCGCCACCGACGTTGAGCGATGGGACGTTCCGCCCCGCGACCTCGACCACCCCTACCACGCGAGGCTCGTGGGGAAGGAGCGCCTGCTGCAGGGCCGCGGCGCGCCGCAGCTCCTCCTCGCGCTCGAGATCCTTCTCGTGCGACTCGGTCTCGCGGATCTTCACCGCGGCCAGATGCGCGATGAACGTGAGGAGCCGGAGGTCCCCCTCCTCGAAGGGAACGGGCGCCGCCACGTTGTCCACGTAGAGGAGGCCGAGCACGTCGCCGTCGTGCCACAAAGGCGCGCACATGGCGGAGTGGATCCGCTGGCGGATGACGCTCTGCTGCTCCTTGAAGCGCGTGTCGCTCTGCGCGTCGCTCGTGAGGATGGCCTGGCGCTGGCCCACCGCCATGCGCGCAATGCTGCGGCTCACGATGATCTCCTCGCCGGCGCCGCGCCCGCTCTGCGACACCGCCATGGTGACCAGGTCGTCGTCGCTCGCGCGGCGGAGGAGGATGGCGGTGCGGTCCGCGCGGAGCACGTCCGCGGCGAGGCCCACCACGAACTGGAACAGCTCGTCGAGCGGACGGTACGCGAGGAGCGCCTGCCCGACCCGGTCCATCGCCTGGAGGAAGTTGCCCACGCGCTCCGGCGAGAGGCTGGATCCGAAGGAGCGGGTGTCGAGCGCGACGCTGCCGCTCGAGATGTCCTCCAGCGGAACGGCGTGCACGTTGACCGGCGCGGCGATGTCCGCGATGCGCGCCGAGACGCTCGTCTCGTGGGACGGCGACTCGCCCGCCTTGCCGAAGGAGAGATGGACGCTCCCGAGATGGAGCTGGTCGCCCGCCTTGAGCGGGTGCGGCCCCTCGATCTTCTTGTTGCCGAGCTTCGTCCCGTTCTTGCTTCCGAGGTCCTGGATCCAGAATGATCCGTCACGCCAGAAGATCTCGGCGTGGTTCCGCGAGATGGAAGCGTCGCTCAGAAACACCCGGCACTGCGGGGATCGCCCCAGGGTGCAGGGGGCGTTCTTGTCGAGAAGCACGACCTCGGGCTCGGCGCCCGGACGGCGGATTTGAATCTGGTAGTCATCGGTGGCCATGGCGCGCTAGTCTCCGGCGTCCGGCCTCGAGTTGCAACCCGTAAGCCAAGGAGGCATATGCATCGGAACTTCCGGGTCGCGCGCGCCTGCGGCGTGGAAGCCGCACGAGATTTTCAGTGGCACGAATACGCACCCCTGGGTTGGATCCTGGGCGTGCAGTTCCTCTTTCTCATCCTCGCCTTGAATGTGGGAACCGTCCTCGGAATGGGGACGGTCGGTGCGATCCTGAGGCTCCTGTCCGGCGACGCGCCTCTCCACTACCCGACGTTCTTCCTCTACCTGCCCAACGCCGCCTCCTGGCTCGAGCTCTGCCTCTACACGGTAGCCGGCGCGATCCTGATTCCCCTGGCGATCGCCCGCATCCAGGCGCCGATGGACCCTGAGCTCGAGGGGTCGGGCCTCAAGGCGAGGCTGAAGCGCGCGTGGCCCCCGACCCTCGTCGCGGGGATCGTGATGGCGCTCCTCCTCTGGGGGTGGCAGTGGATCTTCAACCAGGCGCTCGTTCCGCTCATCCGCGCCTCGTTGCCCCAGATCCAGTCTGCGGCCCTCATCTGGGGCATCAGCATGCTGGGCTCCTATTCCTTGAGCGCCCTCTTTCTCTACGTGCCGGTGGTGGCGCTCCATCCAGGCTCCACATTCATGGGGTCGCTTCGTGAAGGGGTCCAGGAGGGGCTGCGGCTCTACAAGTGGACGATTCTCTACGTGCTGATCTTCGCGCTTCCCGCCATGCCGTTCCTCATGGTGATGCAGCTCGGGATGTCGTTCATCGCGGAACGCATGCGCCCCGAAATGGTCGTGGTCCTGATTGGTCTCTACGCGACCCTGATCAGTCTCGCCACCTATCTGACCTACGCGGCGGCGGCCCGACTCCACTGGGCCTCCCAGATGGAGGACGCATGAGCCGGCCCGGCGTGAAGGTCCGCGCGGCACGCTCCTTCGCTTGGTTCCTCGCCTTGGTCACGGCTTCGAGCCTCTCCGGCTGCGGCAACGCGCCCATGCTCGCGCTCCGCTACAAGGCCGAGCGGCTCATGTGGCAGGCCGACCGCAAGGAGACCTCGGCTCGGGTCCTCGACGAGCGGCCCGATTCCACCACCCTCATGGCGCTGCGCGAGCCCTATCTCGACGTGGGGCGCAAGGTGGAGATTCCGAAGGTCACGGCCTCTTCGTCCAAGGACGATTCGACCGTGGCGAGAGACATCATGCGCCTGGTCGGGAACGCTGAGCTCCAGGCGGCGCGCCTGGCGGTCACCGCGAACCGTCCGGACATAGCCATCGAGACGATGAAGCGCGTCCAGGCGATGGCCGAGGGCGACACGCTCATGCTGCGCCGCTCCGACTTCTTCCTCGTCGGGACGCTCCGGCAATACAAGCGCTATGGAGAGGCGGTGGCGCTCATGCGGTCGATGCTCGAGCGTTACCCGCCGATCGCGTCAGAGACGTCGGAGGAGGAGGACGCGATCCTCGCCATCCCCGAGGCGATGGTGCGCCTGTATCGCGATCTCAACGACAGCACGAGCGCGAATGCCGCGCTGAACGAAGCGGCCGCGTACTACCGCCGCATTCTCACGACGCCCCATGTGCCACTCCTCGAGGCGCAAGTTCGAGCGAGGCTCATCCGCGTCGAGCTGGAGCAGGGTGACTGGGCGTCGGGTCTGCGCGACGTCGAGGCGCTCCGGAAGCTTGGAGCCGCGTCCCCGCAGCTCAAGAATTTGGAGCCGGAGATCCGCTACTCGGAAGCCAAGCTCCACATGATGCACACAGGCAAGGAGAAGCCCGACGAGGCCCTCGCTCTGTTCGAGAGGGTGGCGCAGGACTTCCCGAGATCTCCGTTCGCGGGCCGAGCGTTGATGGACGCCGGCACTCTTTGCGAGATGCACAGCCGCAAAGAGCAGGCGCTCTCGTACTACCGAAGAGTCACGACCTCCTATGACCGTCTTCCGGATGTCGCACCGCCCGCCTTCTATCGCCGGGCGATGCTCGAGGAGCAGCTGGGTGATTGGGAGAGCGCCAAGAATCTCCTCGACGGGATTCCGGTTCGATTCCCGGAGACCATGGCCGCGCTCGAGGCGCCGATCGCCATTGCCAATCGCTATGCCCGTGTCGGACAACAAGATGCGGCTCGCGAGGCGGTTCGAAAGGCGATCGACACCTATCAGGGGCTGATCGATCGGGACACCACGTCGGCCTTCTGCGTCCTGTACCGCTGGGCCACCCTCCGCTGCCAGATGCGCCTCGACGACAACAAGGGTGCGCTCCGGACGGTGGATGAGATGGTGAGGAAGGACATGGGGCAAGCCATTACGGAGCAAGCACTTCTGCACGGCGCGCGGATCGCGCACCAGCACGATCAGGATTTGCGGGCCCGGGGCTACCTGCAGCTGTTCCTGGCCAATTATCCGAAGAGTCCTCTGGTGGGCGACGTGAAGAGGAACCTGGCCAAGCTGCCGCCGGCCAATTCGAAGCCAAAGACCGGGGCATGACCTGAAATTTCCATTTGCATCCGTCAGCTATTGTTTGATATACTTTTGTCCGTATCGAAACGAGTAGCTTGCATGGGGCTCTACGGGGGTCGTACCCCATGCAGGCAAGTCCGGTGGCCTCGCTGTTCCCCGCGGGGAGGCAAATTTCTTTGGGGGGTCAGAATGATTCGTTCAGCAGTGCTTCTCGCTGCTGTGGCGGCGCTTCTCGGCGCTTCTACGGCACACGCGGCGTTCCCACCTATTGACCTGTCGGCTGCCGGTACCACGGTGACGTCTTCGGTCGATGGGACGATCTGGACGAACACGAACCTCGTCCAGTCGGCCGGAACGGGCGTGCTCGATCCGTTCCTTCGTATTCAGGCGAACAACACCGAGACGGGTATGAACACCGATGCCCAGACGCCGCCGGATGACACGAAGGCCGGCATCTGGACTCACTCGATCACGGTGGGCGATCTCCAGGTCGTCACCAAGGGTGGAATCGATTACTACGTGTTCTCGCTCGACATCAACGAGCCGAACAACGATCCGGACTGGTTCCTGACGCTCAACGAGCTCAAGATCCACACGGTCGACGCTTCGGCCGGTGGCGCTCTTGCGACCGAGGCTGACGTCATCGCGGCTGCGGGTCACACCCTCAACTACGACATGGACGGCACCTCCGATCAGACGATCTACATGAACTACGGCGTGTCGAACAAGGGTTCCGGCGAGACGGACATCGACTTCTACATCCCGACGAGCTTCTTCGCGGGTGCGCAGTCGACCGACTACATCTACATGGTCGCGAACTTCGGTCTTGCTGGCGACACGAACGGCCTCGACTCCGGCGACGGCTTCGAGGAAATCCACGCCCTGACCGGCACGACGACGACGAGCAGCACGACGTCGTCCTCTTCGACGACGTCGACGACCTCGACGGCGCCGGAGCCCGGTACGATCGCGCTCTTCGGCATGGGCCTCATCGGCCTCGCCGCGGCGCGTCGCAAGAAGTAAGAAGCACTAGCAGCAAGGCATCATTCAGAACCCCCGCACGAGCGGTGGCGCAAGCCACCGCTCGTGTTTTACTTTTGGGCCGTCTTCTTGCAGGCGATGAGCCTTCTGTGGTACCATATAGGTAATCCTCTATGTCCATAGAATCGCGCAAGTTACCTCCTTGCACCTGGAGGCGCTCTTGAAGGACTTCCAGCCGAGCCAGATCCGCAACATCGCCCTCGTCTCGCAGCACGGAACCGGCAAGACCTCTCTCGCGGAATCGCTCCTCTTTCGGACCAAGGCCATCGCGCGGCACGGCAAGATCGAAGACGGCACGACCGCTCTCGACTTCACGCCAGAGGAGATCCACCGGAAGATCACGATCAGCCTGGCCCTGGCTCCCGTGGAATGGCGGGGGACCAAGATCAATCTGATCGACACGCCGGGCTACGCGGACTTCATCGGAGATTGCGTCGCGGGTCTGAGCGCCGCGGATGCAGCGCTCTTCTGTCTGCGCGGCGCTGCGGGTGTGGAAGCGAGCACGGAGGCGATCTGGGAGCGCGTGCACGATCGCCACTGCGCGGTGATCTGCGCGGTCACGATGATGGAGAAAGAGCACGCCTCGTTCTCGAAGGTAGTCCAGGGCGCGACCGACCGTCTGGGGACTCGATTCGTTCCGGTGGCGTGGCCCATCGGCGAGGCGGATCAGTTCCGCGGCATCGTGGATCTCGCGTCCATGAAGGCGCTCCTCTTCGAGAAGGACGGCTCCCACAAGGAAGGGCCGATTCCCGCCGAGCTCGAGGCCGACGTCAAGAAGGCGCGCGCTGCGCTCGTGGACGCGGCCGCCGAAGCCGACGATCAGCTCCTCGAGAAGTTCCTCGGCGGTGAAGAACTCTCGGTGGATGAAATCCACACCGGCCTTCGCGAAGGCGTGGCGCACCGAAACTTCGTCCCGGCCGTTCCGGTGGCCGCGGTCTCGATGCTGGGGATCGACTTCCTCCTCGATACGCTCGTCGATCTCGCGCCGTCCCCCGTCGACATGGGGGCGGTCCACGCGAAGCGGGCGGGTGGCTCCGAGGAAGAGGACCTGAAGCCCGAGCTCGCGGCACACCTCTCCGCGCTCGTGTTCAAGACGAGCAGCGAGTCGCACGCGGGCGATCTCTCGATGATCCGCGTCTTCTCCGGCAATCTCGCGCCGGGGAAGGAAGTGTGGAACTCGAGCGCGCAGCGGGCGGAGAAGATCGGCCAGGTCTTCACCATCAAGGGCAAGGATCGCGCGGATGCGGGGCACATCCCGGCCGGAGACATCGGGGCCGCCGTGAAGCTTCGCGAGACGCACACGGGCCAGACGCTCTGCGAGAAGGGCCACTCCGTGACGCTCGAGCCCATCCACTTCCCGAGCTCCGAGCACGAGGTGGCGATCGCTCCCAAGTCGAAGGGCGAGGAAGAGAAGATGGGCACCGGCCTCCACAAGCTCCGGGAGGAAGACCCGACGATCCACGTCCGCGTGGCGGGAGACCTCCATCAGACCCTTCTCTCCTGCATGGGCGATCTCCAGATCGAGGTCGTGAGCGAGAAGCTGCTCCGGCGGTTTGGCGTCCACGTCGAGACCGCGAAGCCGCGCATCCCGTACCGCGAGACCATCCGGAAATCGGTCAGCAAGCAGGGGCGTCACAAGAAGCAGACCGGCGGACGGGGCCAGTTCGGCGACGTCCACGTGCGGCTCGAGCCCATGAAGGAGGGCTTCGAGTTCGTGGACGAGGTCGTGGGCGGGGCCGTGCCGCGGAACTTCATCCCCGCGGTCGAGAAGGGGATCGTCGAGGCCATGCAGGAAGGCGTGCTCGCCGGCTACCCGGTGGTTGGCGTGCGCGCAGCGCTCTACGACGGCTCGTACCACACCGTCGACTCGTCGGAAATGGCGTTCAAGATCGCCGGCTCGATGGCCTTCAAGGAAGGCGCCAAGGAGGCGAATCCGGTCCTCCTCGAGCCGATCGTGGAGGTCGAGGTGAAGGTCCCGAAGGACTTCGTAGGAGCCGTCACGGGCGATCTCTCATCCAAACGGGGGAAGATCCTGGGCATGGGGAACGAAGGGCGTTACGACGTCATTCGCGCGCACGTGCCCCAGGCCGAGCTGTACAAGTACTCGACCCATCTGCGCTCCCTCACCCAGGGGCGCGCGTCGCATCACACCAAGTTCGCCCACTACGAAGAGGTTCCCCGAGAGCTTGCCGACCGCATCGTGGCTCAGGCCCGCGCCGACAAGGAGGCCATGGCCTCGGCCTAGGAAGGCCACGCGACGGTCGAAGGACACGCCTTCGAGAGCCGGAACAGGTCCCGCTATGTCACGTATCGCAGCTTCGTATCTGATCGGGGGGGCGCTCCTCACCTTCATCGCGACCGGCCCCGCTGTTCCTTCCGCCCTGGCTCGCACGCGGCCGGAGCCGCACGCCGCGTTCACCGCTCCTTCGGCGAGGGCGCCCGAGGTGCTCTCGGCCCAGTCGCTCGCACGACTCAGGGCCGAGGGGCAGTCGGTCCTCTGGGTCCATTTCACGGACAAGGCGATTCCCGACGCAGGCTCCTTCGCCGCCGCGCTCCGCTCGATCGACGAGCGGATGGATCCGCGCGCTCGCGCCCGCCGCGCGCGGGAGACGGGCGGGCAGTTCGTTCCCGATTACTACGACCTCCCGGTCGCACGCAGCTACGTCGACGCCGTCTCGGCCACGGGGGCCCAGGTGCGGCACGTCTCGCGCTGGCTCAATGCCATGACCGTGGTGGCGAACGAAGCCCAGGCGCGCAAGATCGCGGCGCTCCCGTTCGTGCGCCGGGTCACGCCGGCGATGGCCTCACGGCGGACGGAGCCCGTGGGTCTGGCGCCCGCCGAGGCGCCGTCCGAGCAGGGCTTGCTGCGCGAAGCGGGGCCCAGGCCGGGGGATTTGCTCGCGGGTACCGTCGCGGGTCAGGGCCAGTTCATGTCCCTGCCGAAGCCGCTTGGCTACGGCGGCTCCACCACACAGCTCGCCAGCATCAATGTACCGGCCGCCCATGATTCGGGCTGGAGCGGGGCATCGGTCATCGTCGCCATGCTCGACACGGGTTATGACAAGAATCACGAGGCCTTGAAGCCCCTCGCCAAGATCGCTGAGCGCGATTTCATCTTCCACGATGGTGAAACGGCGAACCAGGTCGGCGACGCCGATAGCCAGTGGGAGCACGGCACGGGCACGTGGTCGGTCCTGGGTGGCTATAAGCCCTTTGTCCAGATAGGACCCGCGTACAACGCCCGATTTGTCCTCGCCAAGACCGAGGACGTGCGTTCCGAGACACCGATCGAGGAGGACAACTGGGTCGCCGCGGCCGAGTGGGGGGACTCCCTCGGCGTGGAGGTGATCTCCTCCTCCCTCGCCTACCTCGACTTCGACGGCACCGCGAACGACTACACCTATACCGACCTCGACGGGTACACAACGGTCGTCGCCTTGGGCGCGGTCATGGCGGCACGCCGGGGCATCGTGGTCTGCAACGCCATGGGCAACGAGGGTGGTCTTCCGGGCTCGCTCTGGTCTCCCGCCGACGCGGACAGCATCATCTCGGTGGGCGCGGTGGACAGTGGCAATAGCATCGCCGGCTTTTCCGGTCGCGGCCCCACGGTCGACGGACGGATAAAGCCCGAGGTTGTGGCCCAGGGGGTGAGCGTCCAGTGGGCGGTCGCGGGAACTCCCACCGGCTATGCGCTCGCGAGCGGTACGTCACTCTCGACCCCGCTCCTCGGCGGTGCGGCCGCGCTCGTGCGTGAAGCCCATCCGGAGTGGACGGTGGCCCAGGTGCGGGATGCCCTCATGCAGACGGCCGACAAGGCGGCAACGCCCGACAACAACTTCGGCCACGGTCGCATCGACGTCGTGAAGGCGATCTACAACTCGTCCTACGGCGCTCCGGTCGCCCCCAAGCCCTTCCAACTGCTGGTCCCGGTCGATACGGGCTCGGTGGTGAAGGCTCCCATCACGTTCAAGTGGCGGAAGACCACGGATCCGCAGGGCGGCGCCATCAACTACCGGATCAACCTCCGGCAGATCTCGCCGCAGCCGTGCTGCCTGTTCAGCGCCATGACCACGGACACGTTCCTCGTCTACACGGGCTACCTGGGGCCGAGCAAGACCTACGAGTGGAGCGTGACCGCGATCGACGTGGACGGTCACGAGCGGCTGAGCAAGGATCTCTTCCGATTCACCACGACCACCACCACGGGCGTCACGTACACCCCGCCCCCTTCGGCGCCGCAGGTGCTGATGGCGCAGAGCCGGCCCAACCCCATGCGGTCGCTCACGCGGATCGACTTCACCCTCGCGGGGAGCGCGGGCGTGGTGCCGGTCGTGCTTCGGATCTATGATGCCCAGGGTCGCCTGGTCCGGACCCTCATGGAAACGGCCGAGCCTGTTCCCGCGCAGTGCACGGCGAACTGGGACGGTAAGAACGAGAAGGGCGAGAAGAGCGGGTCCGGGATCTACTACTATCGCCTCGAGGTTGCCGGGGCTCACTTTTCCAAGCGGTTGATCCTGCTTCGCTGACGCGGGGCGCCGCTCGTTGGCGCCGAAGGGGGGACGATGTCCGGTCATTCGAAATGGGCGACCATCAAGCGCAAGAAGGGCGCTCTGGACGCCAAGCGCGGGAAGATCTTCACGAAGTGGATCAAGGAGATCACCGTCGCGGCACGGAACGGCGGTGGGGATCCGGCGGGCAATCCGCGGCTCCGCACGGCCATTCTCGGCGCGAAGGGCGTCAACATGCCCGCCGACAACATCGACCGCGCCATCAAGAAGGGGACGGGTGAGCTCGAGGGCACCTCGTACGAGGAGATCACGTACGAGGGCTATGGTCCCGGCGGCATCGCGATCCTCATGGAGTCCCTGACCGACAACCGGAACCGCACCACCGGGGAGCTCCGACACATCCTGACCAAGAACGGCGGCCGCATGGCCGAGGCGGGCGCCGTGCAGTGGATGTTCCAGTCGAAGGGGGTCTTCGCCGTCCCCCGCTCGGCCGTGGACGAAGATACCCTCATCACGCTCGCGCTGGACGCGGGCGCCGAGGACGTTGACACCGAAGATCCCGAGACGTATGAGATCACCACGTCGCCCCAGCAGTTCGAGGCCGTCCGCGCCGCCCTGGCCGACAAGGGCATCGTGACCACGAGCGCCGAGGTCGCGAAGGTGCCGCAGAACGTGATCTCGCTCAGCGAGAAGGACGCCGAAGCCGCCTTGAAGCTCATGGAGGTGCTCGAGGATCATGACGACGTCCAGAGAGTTTCGTCCAATCTCGACATCAGCTCGGACCTCCTCGCGAAGCTCGAGTAGGGCCCGGGGTGGTGCTGAGGCCGTCGAGCCTGCCGCGGCCGTCGTAGCGCCGCAGGTGCGCCCCGGCGCGATCCGGGTTCTCGGGATCGATCCCGGGAGCCGGGTCACCGGTTTTGGCCTTCTCCTCCTCGACGGATCCCGCGTCCATTACGAGCGCTCGGGCGTGATCACCCCGCGCGCCACCCTTCCATTCAGCGACCGTCTCCTCGCCGTCTACGACGGCCTCCTCGCGCTCCTGAACGAGCTCCGGCCCGACGAGGTGGCCGTGGAGTCCGCGTTCGTCAGGAAGAGTCCCCTGGCCGCGCTTCAGATTGGCCACGTCCGCGGGGTCATCCTGCTTGCCGCTCGCCAGCATGGAGCGGCCATCCACGAGTACACGGCCCCCGAGGTGAAGCTCGCCGTGGTCCGCCACGGGGCCGCCGCCAAGGACCAGGTGGGCTTCATGGTGCGACGGCTCTTGCCCCAGGCGGGTCCGATCCGCGAGGATGAGGCGGACGCGCTCGCGGTCGCTCTGTGCCATGCGCACCGGGCGCCGATGCGGCGGCTGACGGCGCGGTGAACGGGGTGCGATCGGGGGTTGGCGTGAGTCACCGGGGAGAGGCGCGATGATCGATGCGGTGACGGGAATCCTGGCGGCCAAGACCCCGACCTACGCCGTGGTGCGCACGGGCGGGCTCCACCTGCACGTGCTCATCTCGGTGTCCTGCTTCGAGACGCTGCCCGCCGTGGGCCGCGAGATCACACTCCTCAGCCATCTCCACGTGCGCGAGGACGCGCTCCAGCTCTTCGGCTTCGCCGACGAGGTGGAGCGCAACCTCTTCGAGCGGTTGATCTCCGTGGCCGGAATCGGACCGCGTCTCGCGGTCGGAATCCTGAGCGGCGCCACGGCCTCGCGCGTGCGCGAGGCGATCGAGTCGGGGGACGCCGACTTCCTCGTCACGCTGCCGGGCGTGGGAAAGAAGCTCGCGCAGCGGCTCGTGGTCGAGCTGCGTGAGAAGTTCGCTCCCAACGCGACGGCCACCGGCTCGCTGCCGGCGGCGTTCGGGGCACCGGGCGCGCTCCAGGTGGGTGTCGCCGGCGACGCGGCCGCCGCGCTCGTGACGCTCGGCTTCACGCGGAACGGGGCGATGAGCGCGGTGCAGGGCGTGCTTCAAGAGCTGGGGTCTCAGGCGTCCGTCGAGGCGGTGGTCCGGCGCGCGCTCCAGCAAGGGGTGAAGTGATGGCGCGGCCGGGTGCTGGCGCTCCCAAGCCTCCAGGGGGATCGGCTCCGGGGCGGCGGCCTCGCGTGACGCCTCCGCCTTCGTCGGCGCCGCCGCCTTCGCCTTTGCCGGAGCACGAACGCATCACCGATCCCGAGCCGATCGGGGGCGAGCGCGATTTCGACAGCAGCCTCCGGCCGCTCCGGCTGGACGAGTTCGTCGGGCAGGAGTCACTTCGCGAGCAGCTTCGGATCGCCGTGGAGGCCGCGCGCGGGCGCGGCGAGGCGCTGGACCACATCCTCCTGCACGGTCCGCCAGGGCTGGGCAAGACCACGCTGGCGTCGATCCTTGCCGCGGAGATGGGCGTGCCCATGGCGCAGACGTCGGGTCCGGTGCTCGAGCGGGGCGGCGATCTGGCCGGTTTGTTGACCAATCTCGAGGAACATTCGGTCCTCTTCATCGACGAGATCCATCGCATGAATCCCGTCGTCGAGGAGTACCTCTATCCCGCCATCGAGGACTTCTGCATCGACATCATGCTCGACCGCGGCCCGAGCGCGCGCAGCGTGCGGCTCGAGCTGAAGCGCTTCACACTGATCGGCGCGACCACGCGGACCGGCTTGCTGAGCGCGCCGCTGCGGGGTCGCTTCGGATTCACCGCGCGGCTCGACTACTACACGCCCGAGGAATTGGCGCGCATCGTCCGGCGGAGTGCACGAATCCTCGGCGTGCCGGTGGACGACGGTGGCGCGGAG
>DATJGP010000115.1:0-7497 GCA_035494915.1 Candidatus Eiseniibacteriota bacterium
CCCCAGTTCGCGTGCTGCGTTTGGAGCGTGTCGGGATGCACCGCATAGGCCTTCGACATGCGCGCAACGACGCTGGCCTCTCCCTCCGGCGTGGATGCCTCCTGGTTGATCTTCGCGACCATGCGCTGGATGCGCTGGAGCTGGGTCTCCTTCGTGTCCACGGGATGGACGACCTGGGTCGTGGTCGTCGTCGGGACGTCGTTGGCGCGCGCGGCGGCCGGCATCAGGGCGAGGGCGAGGAAGAGGGCGGTCCGTGCCGTGCGATTCATGCGGTCCTCCTTGGCGGGATGAACGGGGCGGCGCGTAGGCGGGCCCGATCGGAACGGAGCGACTCTAGCCCCGCGTCCGGGTCAGCGCAAGAAGGCCACCTTGCGGGTGGCGACGGCGTCGTTGGCGTCGATGCGCAGGAAGTAGATGCCGCTCGGCGCGGCTTGCCCGCGCTCGTCCCGGCCGTCCCAGGCAACCGTGTGCACGCCCGCGGAGCGGACGGCGTCGAGCATCGTGCGGACCAGCTCCCCCTTCGCGTTGAAGACGCGGGCGCGAACGCGCCCCTCTGTGCCGGTCCGGAAGGAGAGCGCCGCTTCCCCGCGCGCCGGATTGGCGGAGAGAAGGCGCGCCTGGAGCGCGCCGCTCGGGGCGGCGGCCGAGGGAGCCGAGCCCTTGCCCGCCAGGTTCCGGGCCGCGGCGCCGATCTGGATGAGCCCGTATCCATCGCGCGGATCCCAGCCGCCCTGGTTGGGCACGAACGGCTGCTTCGCCGTGGACTGCAGGGTCTGCTGGATGAGCCCCTGGCTCTTGATGCCCATCGAGCGGAGCAGGCAGACCGCCCCCGCCACCTGGGGCGAGGCGCCCGACGTGCCGAAGAACGGGAAGACGCCGAACGAGTCGGGCTTGGCGAGGGACCCGTCGGAGCGGAATGGCTTGATGCTCAGGTTGAAGACCGCGTCCTGCACGTGATCGTTGTTGAGCTCCGTGAAGTCGCCGCCCGGCGCCATGAGATCGAGCGCCTTTCCGGACGAGGTGTACGAGGTCGGCAGGTCGTCGAAGCCGGTCGCTCCCACGGCGATCACGCCCGGGTAGGCAGCCGGAAGGCTGACCTCGTCCGCGTGGAAGTTGCCCGCGGCCGCGACGATGATCGTGCCCCGGCGCTGCGCGTACTGGATCGCTTCGCGCAGCGGGCGGAACATCTCGTCGACCTCCTGCTTCGTGAAGCCCAGGAACTCGAAGAAGGTGAGCGGCGGGAAGCCGAGACTCAGGTTGATGACGTCGGCGCCGTGGTCGGCCGCGAAGCGGATGCCCTGCACGATGTCGTCCGCCTGCGCGTCGGTGCGGTAGTCGAGCACCTTGACCGGCAGGATCGTGACGCCCCACGCGATGCCGGCGCTGCCGGCGATGTTGTTGGCGAGCCCTGCCGCGAGCGTGGCCACCATCGTGCCGTGGCCGTTGTCGTCGTTGGGGTGTGCGTCGTCGTGCACGAAGTCCCAGCCGGGGAGGAACGGCCCCGGCAGCTCCGGAGACCGGCGATACTGGCTGATGCCGGGCCACACGAACGGCAGCTCGTTCGGCGGGATCGTGTGGTCCTCGAACGCGACGCCCGAGTCCACGATCCCGAGCACGATGCTCGGATCGCCGCGCACGACGTCCCACGCGGAGTAGGCATCGATCGCCCGCAGATTCCACGCGAGATCGAACGTCGCGATGGTGGTGTCGTTGGGAACGAAGAAGCCGTGCGCCTTGAAGTTCGGAGCCGCGTAGAGAACGTCGGAGCGGCGCATCCACTGCTTCATCGACATGGGAACGTCGGTCCCCGGCGTGATGCTCACGCGCGCCAGGCCGTCGGTCGTGACCACCTCGCGAAGCTGGACGCCTTCGTCACGCGCGGCACGCGACATTCCGTCCTTGTCCTTCGCGTCCTTGAACTGCACGAGGATCTCGTCCAGGACCCAGCCGGGCGCGCGGAACTCAGGCTCGCGGCTCTGCGGGATGTTCTTGAGGAAGGATTGAGCGCCGGCCGGTGAGGCCAGGCACACTGCTAGGAGCAGCGACGTGAGGAGCGAAGCAAGGTGAGTTTGGCGTCGCGTACGGCCGGCCGCCCTGGAGCGGGCCATAAGGCCGCTATTGTATCACGATCCCTACCCCGTCAGGAGCTCGTGGTCCCGGGCGGGATCTCGATGCGAGGCGTGATGCCTGGGACGGGCGGGATCACCGTGCCGGGGGTGGGAGGCTGGATGCGCCCCGGCTGGAACTCGGTGCGATAGATATAGAGGGCGGAGATCGCGAGCGACAGAACCACGGGGCCCACCAGGAGGCCGGCCGGACCGAACGCGAGCGTGCCCCCGACGACGCAGAGGAACCCCGGAAGCGGGTGGACACGCGCGGTGCCGCTCAGGAGCATCGGCTTCAGGATGTTGTCGATCCCGCTGATGACGAACGTCCCGTAGACGAGGAGCGCGATCCCTTTCCAGGCCGGCCCCGTGAAGAAGATGAAGATCGTGATCGGGATCCACGCGACCGGGGCGCCGAGGAGCGGGATCAGGCACGCGATGATCGTGATGCAGCCCCACAGGAGTGCGTTGGGCACGCCGAAGAGCCAGTAGCCGATCGTGGCCAGCGCCCCCTGCGCGATGGGTACGACGAGGATGCCGAGGAGCGCCCCCTTGGTCGTGGCCGCCAGATGCTCGATCACCCGCGCCTCCTGCTCGGGCGAGAGCGGCGACAGGGACCGGAGGAGCGCCAGGAACGCGCGGCCGTCCCGGAGCATGAAGAAGAGGAACATGAAGAAGATGAAGAGCTCGATCGCGAAGGAGCCGACTCCGGTCGCGAGCCTCTGGAGGAGGAACTGGACCCACGCGGAGACCTGTCCGAGCAGGTTCGACACGGCCGGCGCGAGATAGGGTTCGAGGGCGTCCCACGCGGCGCCGAACCAGGGCAAGCGTTCCGGCAGCGTGACGCGAAGGAAGTGCTGCACGCGGTCGGGCTCGAGCTGCGGCCCCACCCACGAGAAGAACGTCATCGCCTGGGTCCCCACGAGGCTCAGCACCGCCGCGAGGGGGATCGCCACGAGGAGCGCGATCCAGACCACGAGGAGCGTCGCCGCGAGCGAGCGGCGCTGCCCCATGCCCGCGGCCAGGCGCTCCTGCGTGGGGAAGAGGAGGAGCGCGATCGGCGCCGCGGTCGCGAAGGCGAGCAGGAACGGGCTGAAGATGAGGAAGGAAAGCCATACGACGGCGAGGAGCGTGACGACGAGGATCGTCGTCCGCATCATCCCGGCCGGGCCCGGCCAGTACTGGGGCTCGTCGTCCATGCTCTAACGCTACACTGCGGCTTGCACTGGGAGCAAATGAAGCACGGGCTTAAAGGCGCGCGCCGTCGGGACCGAAAAGGAGCGCGCGCTTGGGATCGGGGCGGACCTCCACCGTCCCTCCCGGCGCGGGGACCGATCCCGCGTCGTGCAATCGCGCCACGAGCCCGCCCCACGCTCCCTTGAGATGGACGAGCGTGTCGCCCCCCAAGTGCTCGATCCGCTCCACCACCGCCGAGACCTCCCCCGTGCCCGGCGCGAGCGCGATCGCCTCGGCCCGGAGCCCCAGCGTCGCCGGCCCGCTCCGCGCGCGCGATCCGTTGAGCGCGAGGCGAAGCCCCGGTGCGCGGAACGATCCATCCGCCGCGATCTCTCCCTGGATCAGGTTGATCGCAGGCTCGCCGACGAAGCGCGCCACGAAGAGATCGTGCGGCTCGCGATACACCGCCTCCGGCGAGGCCACCTGCCGGAGCGCGCCCGCGCTCATCACCGCCACCTTGTCGCCGAGGGAGAGCGCCTCCTTCTGATCGTGCGTCACGTAGATCGACGTCGTGCGCGTGAGGCGATGGAGGCGCGCCAGCTCCTCACGCAGCTCCTGGCGGAGCTGCGCATCGAGGCTCGAGAGGGGCTCGTCGAAGAGATAGATCTGCGGCCGTCGGACCAGGGCGCGTCCCAGCGCCACGCGCTGGCGCTCGCCGCCGGACAGCTCGCGCGGCTTCTTCTCGAGATAGCGCGTGAGCCCGAGCATGGTCGCGGCCTCGCGCACGCGCTCCGCGATCTCGGCGCGAGGCGTCTTCCGCGCGAGGAGACCGAACGCCATGTTCTCCTCCACCGTCATGTGGGGATAGAGCGCGAGCCCCTGGAAGACCATGGCCACGTCCCGGTCCTTGGGCTCGAGCGCGGTCACGTCGCGCCCGTCCATCGTGATCGTTCCCGACGTGGGCGTCTCGAGTCCGGCGAGGAGTCGGAGCAGCGAGGACTTGCCGCAGCCCGACGGTCCGAGGATCGCGAGGAACTCGCCGTCCGCGAGCGCGATCTCGATCGAATCGAGCGCGCGGGTGCCATTGGGATAGACGAGGGAGAGGCCGGCGATGGTCAGAGAGGCCATGTCACTTCTTCTTCGGGTCCTCGAGTCCCTCGTCGGGACGCCGGTAGCGGCCGGAGCGGATCTGACGGACGGTCTCGCAGAGCGTGAGCGCCGCGTGGCGCACCTCCTCCTGCACACCCGTGTCCCTGTCCAGATCGTCGTGGCTCGTGGCGTACGGCTCGTAATAGCCGATGTAGCGGTCGAGCCCCGGATGGGGCCCCGCGGGGACCATCTCGAGATCCGTCAGCCAGTCGACGAGCATGCGTCGCAGATTCTCCGCCCCCGCCGCGTCGCCGTGCACGACCACGGAAAACGCGCGCCCCGCGAGGTGCTTGGGGTAGGGCCACCCCTTGAGCTCGATCTCCTTCGCGAGCGCGGGGTTCTTCCCGTGCGTCGTCGTGGGATCCGGATTGCCTCCGTCGGCGCACACGAGCCGGTCGATCATCAGCTTGAGCACGCTCGGCGCCTGGTACCAGTTCACCGGGCAAAGGATCATCACGCCGTGAGCAGCGGTCCACCGCGGATAGAGCTCGGCCATCCAGTCGTTCACTTGGCCCAGCGCGTGATTGGGATAGCACGAGCAGGGCCAGTGGCAGAGCGGCTGCGCCGTCGACACGCACGCCTTGCATGGATAGATCACGAGGCCGTACGTCGCCGTGAGGGCGCTCAGGTCGAGGAAATCCACCTCGAACCCCTGCTCGGTCGCGATCGTCCCCTGCGCGATCTTCGAGAGACGGTAGGTCTTCGAGATCTCACCCGGGCACGACTGGTCGGTCCGGGCGGAGCCGTTGATGACCAGGATCCGCGGCGGTGACGCGGGATCCTCCTGCCGCTTCTTCGCGTCGAGGATCCGCTGCCTCGCGTCCAGCCACTCGACGGGGAGCTTTTGATGGGGATCGTGGAACCCGGGGCCCGCCTCTCTGGTGCGCGGGCTCTTCCGGTACTCGTGGTACGCCTCCCAGGCCACGCGTACGATCCGCTCCAGATCCTTGGACTCCATCTCGAACGCGGGATCGTAGAAGCGGGCGAGAAAGCTCTCACGAAACTGCTCCAGGGTGAGATCGAACTTCTGATCTCCCTTTACGACGCGCGGCTTCTGCGGATCGGGGGTGGCCATCGGGACTACGCTACCCTCCCGCGACGCGTGGTTGCAACCCCGCGCTCCGTGCTAGCCTCGATGGTGGAGCACAGACCAGAACGAATCCCGCTCAGTGCGGGGATCCATTTCACGTAGGGGGCCATGATGCGAGCCACGCTTCGAATCTCGACTCTCGCCGTACTGTCTGCCGTGTTTCTCACCACGAACGCATGGGCCGGCTACCCGGCCGGCGTGCGCGGTGGGTTCAGCTCCAATCCCGACCAGTTCGTGTTCGGCGTTCAGATGGAGTTTCCGCCCCTGGCCAAGAACCTGTACGTAGTGCCCAGCGCCGAGGTGGGAGTTGGTGACGACGCCTTCAGCTTGGCCGTGAACGGCGATCTCCAGTACCGCTTCCACACGTCGAGCGGCATCCGCCCCTACGTCGGCGGCGCGCTCAACCTCATTTACTTCGATCCCGACGCGGAAGGAGCCGACAGCGACACCAACATCGGGGTGAGCGCGCTGGGCGGTATCTTCTTCGGAAGCGCGAACGGGCCGCCGCTCTTCGTGGACGTGAAGCTCGGGCTCACGGACGAGGTGCCGGACTGGAAGTTCATGTTCGGGGTGATGTTCAAGTAGGAGCGTGAAGGCCGGCGCGTCCGAGCGGCGCGCCGGCCATGCTTCACTTCGGAAGCGAGTCTCCCGCCGCCTTGGTCTGCGCGAAGCTCCCATCCAGATAACTGACGTTCTGGAATCCCTCGGCCATGAGCGCCCCCGCGACGTAGCGCGCCGAAGCGCCGTCGGACGCGAGGACGATGACCCGGGTGTTGCGATCGTCCATGGGGAGCCGCCCGTCCTGCTTCGCCTTCTTGATCTCGCCCACGTCTCTCCCTTCGCGCACGAGGCTTCGGGGAATGTTGTGTGTCCCCGGGAGCGAGAGGGCCTTGAACTCGGAGGCCTCGCGGGCGTCGATGACCACCGCCGTGTGGTCCTTCTGCAGCAGGCTCCAGAGCGACTGGAACGCCATCTCGCACGGACCGCCGAGCGCGCGCCAGACCGGCACGCCGAGCTGATAGCGGCGCACGTTCGTGAACCCGGCCGCTTTCAGCTTGTCCGCGAGCCGCCGGCTCTCGTCGCCGAAGGGACCGTTGCCGTAGAGGACGATGGGCGCCTTCTTGTCGTCCTTGACCACGCGGCTGACCTCCGCCACCGAGGGCGCGTCGACGGAAGTTGAATCGGCCGGCTTCGCCGCCGCGCTCCTCGCGCCGGGGATGTGCCCCATGTCGTATTCGGCGCGCGACCGGGCGTCGATCACGGTGGCGGAGCCGGAGAGGAGGATCAGGCGGAGCTCCTCGGTGGAGATCTCGGGCGTCGAGCCTTGGTCCTGACCGGACGTTGCGGACTCGATGGAGACCGCGCTCGCGTGGGACGCGCCCAGGAGCAGGAAGGCCGCGAGCACGAGGAGCATGAGGCGGGGTTGAGGTCGAGCCATAAAGCCTCCGTGACGGTTCAGTCGAGCTCCTGAGGCAGGACGGACGGGAAGTACGCGCGCCCGCGATTCATGATCCCGGTGAAGGGGGCCGAGCCGTTCGCGCGCACGGCCTGCTCGATCTGCGCCAGGCTGTCCCGCACCCGCTCGAACAGCTCCGCGGAGTGCCGGTTCAGCTTCTGGATCTCGTAGTAGAGCTGCGGGCTCTCGTTCGCGACCGACGCCGCCGCGCGCATCTGCTTGTGGAACGTGGTGCTCGCCATCGGTTCGAGCGTCGCGAACGGGACCCCGCTCTCGGTGAGCGTGGTGAAGAAGAGGATCGAGACGAGGTGCGAGAGCCCGAGCACGTACTGCATGATCTCGTCGTGGCGCTCCACGGGGATGAGCGTGATCGTGAGCGCCGTGTCCTGGAACAGCGCGGTCGCCTCTTCCGTCGCGCCCGCGTGACCGCAGTCGCAGACGGCGAGCGTCCGGCCCGACAGCGTGCGCACGTCGGGGCCGTACAGAGGGTGGAGGCTCGTCACGGGGCGCCCCTGCGCCGC
>DATJGP010000116.1:0-8166 GCA_035494915.1 Candidatus Eiseniibacteriota bacterium
CGATGGACGCGCTCTCGGCTACGTGATCGTGACGCCGGCGCGGACGATCTACTACAGTGGCGACACGGAATACTTCTCCGGGATCGAAGACGTCGGCCGGCGTTTCCACCCCGATCTCGCGATCCTCAACGTGAACGTGCACCTACCGCCGGCGGATGCGATCCGCGCGGTCCAGGCGCTCGGCGCGGATCGTGTGATCCCGATCCATCGGAGTGCCTTCGGGGGCGGGCATCAGGGGAGAAACGCGAGGTACAGGGAAGAATTTCAGCACCTCGCGGATTCCCTGTCGATTCCGCTCGGGGTCGGGGACGAGCTCTCGCTCGGCACGCTCCGCTAGGAGTGGCACGCCAGAGCGCGTAGCTCTCCGGGTCGCTCAGGTGAGCGGCTCGACCTTCACCTTCGTCACGCCGTCGTGCACGAAGCCCAGCACGCTCGCCGCCCGGCGTGAGAGATCGATGATCCTGCCCTTGGCGTAGGGACCCCGATCGTTGACCGTGACCACGACGCTCCGGTGATTCTCGAGATTCGTCACGCGCACGCGCGTGCCGAGATCGAGCGTACGGTGGGCCGCGGTGAGCGCCCCTTCGTCATAGTGATCCCCATTCGCGGTCAGGTTTCCCGCGAGCGACGAGTGATAGAACGAAGCGATTCCAACCTGGATGGCGCCGATGGCGCGCTGCATGCGAGCAGGCGAGAGCACGTCCGTAGCCGAAGCGAGCAACGGATAGCTTGCAAGTATGGGAGCCGGAGCCGGCGTGTTGACCTTCGTGAGGTCGGAAGCGAGACGGCCATGCGGGACGGACGCACATCCAAAACCCGCCAGAGCGGACACAATGAGGGCGAGGCGCAGGAAGGTCGTTTTCATGGGGGTGCTCCACGGTCAAGGACGCCGGGTCAATCAGAGGGATCTATTTGGACGACTACAGCCGGGGGGAGATTCGATCTACGAGGCAGCCTGAATTACTTACAAGCCACTGGGTCCCAAAGGATTGCGACGAGGGCTGACCACGCGGGCCAACAATTCGACGCCGTTATCGGCGAGCAGACCGAAGAGTTTATCATGGTTGAATGTTGAAATCGAGCCCTCAGGAGACCAGCGGGAATCTCGGCCGCAAGATTGATGATGCGGCCATCGCATCCAAGGGCGCCCGCCACCGCCGCGCCGAGATCTTCCAGATCTACGTATTCCTGGCCACCATCGCCTTTGTGGGCCTGGCCGTGGCGGCGCACTTCATCCCCTACTTCCCCATCGACCTCTCCATCACACACCTGGTGCAGGGCGAGAAGGGACCCATCTTCGAGGGCCTCATGCGCGGACTGAGCTGGATGGGCTGGAATCCACAGGCCTCCTTGCTCGTGGTGGGCGTCGTCTCCACGCTTCTCCTCATCGGGCTTCGATGGGAAGCTATGGCCTCCGTATTCGCGGCTCTGGCAACGGCCGTAGGAGCGATCATCAAGATCGTCGTGGTCCGGCCCCGCCCGAGCGCCGATCTGGTCCATGTCTTCTCGCAGCTCTCCACGACCAGCTTCCCCAGCGGCCACGTACTCCTGGCTACGGCGTTCTACGGATTTCTGGGATTCCTGATCTACACACTCCTCAAACAGTCGTGGTATCGCGTCTTCGGGCTCTGCATCTTGGCGCTGATCGTGATTCTCATGGGACCGTCCCGGATTTACCTCGGTCAGCACTGGTTCAGCGACGTCATGGGGGCGTATGTTCTGGGGAGCATCTGGCTCTTGCTGTCGATCCGGGTCTACCGTTGGGGCAAGACTCGGTTCTTCGTGGATCAACCCGCAGCGCGGGAGCAACCCGAGGCGTAGACCCATGCCGCTTCGTTACCAGATCGACGATGAAAACCGCCTCGTCCTCATGACGGGCCACGGCACGGTCACGGATCAGGAAGTCTTCGAGTACAAGCAGAGCGTCTGGTCGCTCGAGAGCGTCGCGGGCTACGACGAGCTTGTGGACATGAGAGATGTCCAGAAGCTCGACGTTCCGACCGCGGACCGGCTGCGGGAGCTGGCGCGGCTCTCGGCGGCGATGGACGTGCAGACACCGTCCAAGCTCGCGATCGTCGCGAACGATCCCGTGACGGTGGAAGTGGCGCGAACCTACGAAGTGCTGAGGAAGCTGGACCGGAGGAGCACGAGGAAGGTGAGCGTTTTCATCACCGTGGAAGAGGCCGCGCTGTGGTTACGGCCACCGGCGAAGAAGCGGCGTCATTCGGGCGGCATCGCCACGTAGCGGTAGCTCCCCATCCGGTTCACCTGCAGCACGAGCGCGGCTCCCGAGGAGACGCGCGACAGCTCTCGGTTCAGACTGTCGATCGTTCCCACCGGAGTGCGGTTGACCGCGAGGATCACGTCCCCGGGCTCGAGGCCGCTCACCACGCCAGGCGCATCCGCAGAGCGCGCCACCACCAGCACGCCGTTCGACTGGCGCAGCCACGGGAGGACTGGCGCCAGCCCGCCGTCGACCGCGACGACCAGGACGCCGAGCGGCGCGACCAGGCTCCGCTCCGATTTGATGAGATCGATGATCCGGGTCGGATCGTCCTCGCGCGCGATGACCGGGACACGCACGATCAGCCGCTGATCCCCGCGCAGGACCGTCACCGTCGCCGAATCCCCCACCGCGTGCCGGTACAGATTCACGTCGAACTGCCGCCCGTTCTCCATCGTCTTGCCATCCAGCGCCGTCACGATGTCCCCGGCCTCGAGGCCGGCCGACGCGGCCGGCGAGCTGGGGTGCACGTCCGCGAGAACCACGCCCCAGGCTTGCGACAGGCCGAGGCCCTGCGCAAGCGACGGCGTGATCGTCTGCGCGGTGACGCCGATCGAGCCGCGTCGCACCCGCCCGTTGGCCCGGATCTGCTCGTAGACCGAATGGACGATATTGCTCGGCGCGGCGAAGCCGATGCCTTCGTTGCCGCCCGATTGGGAATAGATGAGGGTGTTGATCCCGACGACGCGGCCGTTCATATCGACGAGCGGGCCACCGCTGTTCCCCGGATTGATGGACGTGTCGGTCTGGATGTAGACCATGCGGTCGTCCGGACGAAGCTGCCGTCCCACGGCGCTCACGACCCCCATGCTCACGGAGTTGGCGAGTCCGAGCGGGCTCCCGAACGCGAGCACGAGATCCCCTTCCCCGAGCTGGTCCGAATCGCCGAACTCGAGCGCCGGAAGCGCCGTCTCCGGGACCTTGAGCACGGCGAGATCGGTCTCGAGATCGACGCCGACCACGGTCGCCACGACGCGCTGCCGCACTGCGGGGACGATGGAACGCCCCGGATTGTCCGACGCGGCCGGGCGCTGGAGATAGACGTCGAGGCTCCGTGCCGATTCGACCACATGGGCGTTGGTGACGATGTAGCCGTCCTTCGAGACGACGACGCCCGATCCGCCACGACGCTCCACGCCGAGGAAGCCATTGCCCGCGGATGTGCGCCCACCGCCTACCGGAGCAATCGCAACGGCTGAGATCTGGACCACCGCGGGCGAGACGCGATCGACGAGATCCCGCATCTGCCGGCTCATGGAGACGAGGGGCGTGGGGGCGGCCTGGGACGCGGACTTGGCGGCCGGCGCGGATTTCGAGGCAGCCGCGGCGACGCCGGGTGTGCCGGGCGCCGCGAGCCATGCGGCGACCACGAGGACCTGGATCTTCCGGTTCACGCGCGGAGAATAGCACGCGCGGGGCCGCGGTTTGACGAGGCCTGCTAGTACCACATGTGACCGATGGACGTACCGATGACGGTGTGGTTTTCGTCGCCGAACGACGTGTGCATGAGCGAGGCGCGGGCGAGCCAGTGCTTCGAGAACTCGTAGCCAATACACCCTTGGAGTCCGAAATTCGATTTCGAGTTGTCTCCATCGGTCTCGCCGGTGGACGCCCTGCCGCCTGCCAGCTCCACCGTCCACGACGGTGTGCCGGGCGCGCTGAACAAGGACAGCCCGACCCCGTCGATGCCCGTGATATCTCCGTGCCACAGTCCATCGCCTACATAGGCCACGGCGTATCGTTCCGAGAAGCCGTATCCAACGCGGATGCGAGTGGACGCTCCGAACTCGGTACCATCGACGGTGTCCGAGAACACATTCGATGAGTTGGTGAACCCGGGGCCCGCGCCCAGCTCGAGGAGGAAGCCGCGGCGGGAATCGTTGAACCAGCCGCCCCCTTCGGGTGAGTCGAGATCGACGTTCTTCCATCGAGTGAACGGCGATGCCACGACGGCCCCGAGCAAGGCTCCAATCGCGGCTCCTCCAATCGTGCTCGCGGCAACGTCCGCACCGGTCGAATGGCTCGAAGGGCCACCTGCTTCGGTCGCAGCGACGATCATGCCCAGCGCGCCGAAGACGATCCCTCCCACGAGCGCGCCCCGATCGGATGCGCTGCCCAGGCGTTCGACCTTCGTGATGTCCGTCCACGCCAACACCGATTCCGGCTTGGCCGGATGCTGCACGCCTCGAACGCTGATGTGCCGTCCTTGAACGTTGAGGGTATCGCCCTGCGACATGGCCCTGGCGTGCCCGTCGGGCTTCACGCGACGCGAGACGCTCCGGAAGGCCACGCTGTCAGCCCGGGTTGCCAGTGGGCCGGCGGGCTGCGACGCAAGACTCGAAGTGGAATCACTCGGGGTGGCCGCCATGGCGGAGGGGTGCATGGCCGTGGAATCGACGGCTACGGGAATGGAGACGGTGGTATCGACCGCCATAACCGCCGTGGCGGGCGTCGTCACGACCTCGCCAGGATCCGTATCGCCCGCAGCAGCGCCCGGGATCCAGAAAGCGCAGACCACCGCGATCGCATAGCTGGCGATCGCGTAGCCACGATTCAGGAGCGGAGCGCGCTTCCAGGGGGAGGCCAGGGAGCCCTCGTCTGAGCAGGTGAATTCGATCCGGACCGGTGCGTGCCCGAGCGACTAATACCATAACCGCCCGATCGAGGTGCCGACCGCGTTGTAGTCCACACTGTCGAATGTCGTGTGCAGAATCGACGCGCGCAGCAGCCAGTGCCGCGAGAATTCGACGCCCAGCCCCGCCTGAACACCGGGACTCCACAAGGACTGGTCGGCCCCCTGCCTCGTGGCGACGCCTCCCACCAGCTCCAGCGCCAGGGACGGCGTCTTCGAAGAGGTGAATCGAGTGACCCCGACCCCGGTGATGCCGGAGAGCCCGTCCTTCCAGGCCACGTCGTTCACATAGGCCGCGGCCCATCGCTCGGAAAATCCGTGGCCGAGCCGAAACCGTGTGAACGCCGTCACCTCCGTGTTGGTGGTCGTGGAGAACGGAATCGAAGTGGAGGCCCACCCGGGGCCCGCGCTCAGCTCGATCGTGAAGCCGCGGCGAGAATCGTCGAACGTGCTCCTGGACGGAGCGGTGACGTCCTTGTCGATGGGCACGTCAGCCCAGTGATGGAACGGCGCCGTCACGAGCGCGCCGAGCAGCGTCCCGATCGCGAAGGCTCCAATCGTGCCCGCAACCACGTCACCGCTGCTCGCACCACAGGTGATCTCGAAGGATCCGCAGTCGTGGGTCATCGCGGCCATGCCAATCAGTCCAGCCGCGCCGAAGACAATCCCCCCGACGAGAGCCCCTTGTCCTGAGGAGCTCTTGCGCACCTGCACGTTGGTCACATCGGCCCACAGAAACGTCGACTCCGCCCGGCCGAAGCGGTGCACTCCCTCGAGACTCATCGCACGGCCGGGGACTTCGACCGTGCCATACCGGGAGAACACACGGGCGGTCGCGTTGGGCTTCACGCGGCGCGAGACGCTCTGGAACATCAGCGTGTCGGCTCGAGTCGGATGCCAGAGCGCCGGCGCCCTCCACCCATGTAGTGTGGAGTCGGCGCTGGATGAATCGGACACGGCCGCCTCGGCCCAAGCTCTGGGGCTGGATCCATGGACCATCGCGAGGGTGATACCCACGGACAAACAACGACGGATCATTCCATTCGCCGACTCTTCAGCCGGCCCCCCTGGTTGATTTCGTGCGCCGTCCGAAAGAACGCGGGGACCCATCGAAAGCGCACGCGGCATGTCCAGGGGGTAGAATGGCGGCCTTCCCGCGGGAGGGACCTATGCCGACGGAAGCCGACGTTCAGGTCAAGCTGGCGATTTATCGAGAGTTCGCGGATTCGGGCCGCGCCCCCAGCATCGAGGCCATCGCGGCCCGAACAGGACTTCCCCGGGACGCAGTGCTCGAGGCGTACCGGAGTCTCCGTGCCCAGCGGCTCCTCGTCCTCGAGCCCGATGGGGCCACGATCATCATGGCGCCCCCCTTCTCCGGCGTACCGACGCAGCATCGGGTCGAATCGAAAGGCGTGGAGTACTACGGCAACTGCGCGTGGGACGCGCTCGGCGTGCTCGCCGCGCTCCATCAATCGGGCACGATTCGATCACGCTGCGAGCAGTCGGGCGATCCGCTGGTTCTCGAAGTGGGCGAGAACGGGCCCGAGCCATCGACGTGGGTCTATCATTGCCTCGTGCCCGCAGCGAGGTGGTGGGAGGACGTCGTCTTCACCTGAGCGAACATGCTCTTCTTCCGGTCGGAAGAAATGGCCCGAGCCTGGTGCGCGGGCCGCGGAACGACGCTCCGTCCTCTCGTCACGATCGATCAGCTGTGGACGCTCTCGACGACGTGGTACTCGACCCGACTGACGGCGGAGTCTCGCCGGCCCAAGGCGGAAGAAATGCGGACGATCTTCGCGTCGATCGGGCTCGATGATGAATTCTGGGATCCGAAGTCGGACCGATTCGGCGCGTGACCAGGAGTGGAGCCATGGCGAGCGACACGATTCAAACCAAGCACCCGGCCGGAAAGGTCAGAGGCTGAACATGCCCGATCCCGAACGCCTCCATGCCGCCGCACAAGAAGGAGACCTGGATGAAGTGCGTCGGCTGGTCTCTGAGGGCGAGGACGTCAACGCCTTCGACGAGCTGGGCAGGACTCCGCTCCATTACGCGGTCGACCGCGAGCATGTGGAGGTGGCGCGCTACCTCCTCCAGCAGGGCGCCGACGTGAACGCACATCACGAGCCGAGCCTGGGAAACACGCCGCTCAGCGAGGTGGCCGCGACCTGCTCCTACACCATGGCCAAGCTGCTGGTGGAAGCCGGCGCCGACCCGTCCATCCCCGGATGGATGCAGCTCACCGCGCTCGATCGAGCCCGAAAGCGCAAGCGGGGCGACGGGCCCGAGGTCTACGAGCTCCTGGCGCGCGCTGCGTCTCGCGGCAAACGGTGACCCAATCCCGCCATGCTTGCGCATGGGCCGGCTCCAAACCGCGGCGCCACCGCCTTCGGTGACATCGTCCCGGCGTGCATGCGCTTGGGCGGGCAGCGATCCCGTCATGCTCCGCTATCACGACGAGGAGTGGGGCGTCCCCGTGCACGACGATCGCCGACTGTTCGAATTCCTCGTCCTCGAAGGAGCCCAGGCCGGACTGTCCTGGAGCACAATCCTCAAGAAGCGGGAGAGCTACCGTGATGCATTTCTCGGCTTCGATCCAGCACGCGTGGCCAAGATCGGCGCGCGCGAGCGCTCGACTCTCATGAAGAACGAGGGGATCGTCCGCAACCGGCTGAAGATCGAATCGACGGTCACGAATGCTCAGGCGTTTCTCGCGGTGCAGAACGAATTCGGGGACTTCGATCGCTACCTCTGGCGCTTCGTGGGGGGCCGGCCCCTCCAGAACCGCCGGCGAGGTGGGGACGTCCCCGCCACCACACCGGAGTCGGACGCACTCAGCCGCGACCTCAAGAAGCGTGGATTCCGTTTCGTCGGATCGACCATCATGTACGCGTACATGCAAGCCACGGGCATGGTGAACGACCACGAAATCCGGTGTTTCCGCCATCGGGAGCTGGCACCGGACTAGGCCCCGTTTGGGCCTTGCCTCATCCTCGCGGTAGGGCCATGATTCCGCCTCCTCGGATGTTGCCGATGCGTATGGTACGGACGCCCACTTCGCGCGCGACACCTCGTTTCCAGCCGTGCTGAGCTCGGCGTGCTCGAACATGGAGGTTCGCATGCGTCGATTCACAGCGCGTTGGCTCCTGCCGTTCCTGCTCCTCCTGCCCGCCACGGCTCTCGCCGAGGTCGACGGTCTCCATCTCAACCTGACGCCCTACCTCGGATACGCATCGTGGGCCAAGGAAAC
>DATJGP010000117.1:0-12537 GCA_035494915.1 Candidatus Eiseniibacteriota bacterium
CACGGGCGTGCGGTGGTCGCCGGCGGCGCCCGCCTGGAGGCTCGTGAAGATCTCGTTCAGCGAGTCCTGGCGGATGCGCTTCTCGCCGCGCGGAGTGATCTTGAATCCCTGAGGCGTGCGCTCGACCTCGCCGGACTGCTCGAGCATCTTCTTGAAATCGGCGATCCCGAAGCGCTCGTTGAAGAATCCGTACTGCTCGCCGAAGTGCTCCATCCAGCGCAGCGCCTCTTCCACGTCGCCGCCGGTCTGGAGCAGGAGATTGCGATAGATGTCCATCAATTGCTTGATGAACTGGACGTCTTCGGGCCGGGGGCCCTTCCATTTCGAGTAGTCGAAGCGCATGAGTCCGTCGAGGCGACTCAGTCGTCGCCGATGCCGCTCAACATGCTCTTCAGCATGTCCTTGTAGGACGTCGTCGCGCCGTCGCTCCGCTCCCGCGAGAGCATGGAGTTCTGGTGCAGGCCTTCGAGCACCAGCTCCATGGCGACCGATGACTCGTCGGCGTCGCCCGGCTCGAGATACTTGGCGGCCAGGCGCTCGAGCCCCTTCACCTGAGTGAGCCGCCGGGCGTACTCGCCCTGCGCCATGTCGTCGGAGATCTCCACGTGGTTGCCGGCGGCGAACCAGTCGAGCACCGGCCGGTACTCCGACGTGGCCATCGCCTCCGCCTCGGAGGCCTGCGACGACTGGCTACGCGAGCGACGCGGCTTGTAGGCATCGGGCAGCCGCTGCGCGAACAGCGACTTCACGCCGCGGCCGAGCAGCGCGCGCGCGACGTTCATGGCGCCCTCCTGCTCGCCTTCGAGCACCAGCTCGACCTTGCCGCTCACGCCCGACACGGCGTTGGCCAGGTCGCACACGCGGGTCAGGACGCGCGCCTCACCGTTCTTGAGTCCGCGCCGCTCGGCGTTCGACACCAGGTTCTCGATGAGGGCGATCGGGAGCCGCGCCGAGACGCCGGAGTTCTGGTCGACGTACTCGCTCTTCCGCGCCTGGATCGCCACCTCTTCGACCAGCTCGCGCATGAAGCTCGGAATGGCCACCTCGACGCCGGCGTCGCGCCCGATCCACGATTCCTGCGAGGTGATCAGCATGCCGTGCTCACGGGTGAGCGGGTAGTGCGTCATGATCTGCGAATTGATGCGATCGCGGAGCGGCGTGATGATGTTGCCGCGGTTGGTGTAATCCTCGGGATTGGCCGAGAAGACGATCTGGAGATCGAGCGGCAGCCGGATCGGGAATCCGCGGATCTGGATGTCCTTCTCCTCGAGAATGTTGAGGAGACCCACCTGGATCCTGGGCTGGAGATCCGGCAGCTCGTTGATGGCGAAGATCCCGCGATTCGTGCGCGGGATGATCCCGTAGTGCATCACCTCGGGGTCGCTGTACGAGAGCTTCTGGTTCGCCGCCTTGATGGGATCGATGTCGCCGATCAGGTCGGCGATGGTCACGTCGGGGGTCGCGAGCTTCTCGCGGTAGCGCTCCTGACGCGGGATCCATCGGATGGCGACCTCGTCGCCGTGCATGGCGACCTTGCGCTGGCAGACGGGGCAGAGTGGGTTCAGCGGATCGTCGTTGATCTCGCATCCCTCGATCGCAGGCGTCCACTCGTCGAGGAACCGATAGAGCTGGCGAAGGATCCGCGTCTTCGCCTGGCCGCGAAGCCCGAGCAGGATGAAGTCGTGCCCGCTCAGGATCGCGTTCTCGATCTGGGGGAGCGCGGTCTTGTCGTAGCCGACGATCCCGGGGAAGCGATCCTCGCCCGACTCGATGGCCCGGATCAGGTTGGCCCGCATCTCGTTCTTCACCGTGCGCGGCTGATATCCGCTATCTCGCAGCTGCTTAATGGTTTGGGGCCGATTCATGGCGCCTTGGATTCCTCCTGCCGGGTGGGGGAGCTACCTGCCTCTCCAGCCTACTCTTAGATGCGCTCTCCCTCAAGCGTCGCAGGGCTCCGATTGCGGGCCCCATCGGCAAAATAATGCTTGAGCTTTCGGGCCGTAATGCCGAATAATATTCGGGAAATGGCCACCGAAACCCGAACCAAAGTAGAAAACGGCACGCTAGACCCGACGGATCGTCGGATCCTGGCCCTCCTCCAGGACAACGCCAAGATGTCCCAGGCGGACATGGCCAAGGAAGTAGGGCTCACGGCCCCCTCGGTGAACGAGCGGATCCGGAAGCTCGAGCGCGCGGGGTACATCCGCGGCTACGTCACGCTCCTCGACGAGCGGAAGCTGGGGCACGACGTCACCGCGTTCGTCGAGATCTTCATCGAGCACCCGAAGCACGAGGCCGGATTCATCGAGGCCGTGAGCACGCTCGACGAGGTGCAGGAGTGCCATCACATCACCGGCGAGTTCTCGCTCCTCCTCAAGGTCCGCGTGGCGGACATGGGGGCGTTTCGCCGTCTGCTCATCGAGAAGCTGAACACGATCCGGGGGGTCCGGCAGACCCGGACGCTGATCGTGCTCGCGACCTCCAAGGAAGGGCACCGGATCAAGCTGGATTGAAGCGGCGGGACGACGCGGATTCGCGACGGGACGCCTTGAACGAAGACACCCACTGAACCCTCGCGAAAGGAGCACGCCATGAACCCGACCATGACCGGCGCCTCGGTCCACGTCACGCCGGACCAGGTGCACAGCACGCTGGCCAAGCACATGCTGGCCGACGGCTTCGACTTCGTCCTCGACCTCGACAAGAGCCAGGGGGTCTGGCTGCACGATTCGCGCGGCAACAAGACCCTGATGGACTTCTTCTCCTTCTTCGCGTCGAACCCGGTGGGCATGAACCACCCCGGCGTGAAGAATCCGGAGTTCCAGGCGCGCCTCCTCAAGGCCGCGGTCCACAACGTCACGAACAGCGACGTCTACACGACCGAGATGGCCGAGTTCGTGGAGACCTTCGCGCGGCACGCGATGAAGGACACCTTCGCGCACTCCTTCTTCGTCGCGGGCGGCACGCTCGGCATCGAGAACGCCCTCAAAGCCGCGTTCGACTGGAAGGTGCGAAAGAACTTCGCCCGCGGCTACCGCGAGGAGCGGGGCACGAAGGTGCTCCACTTCGAGCAGGCGTTCCACGGGCGCTCGGGCTACACGCTCTCCCTCACCAACACGACCGACCCGCGGAAGGTCGCCTACTTCCCGAAGTTCGACTGGCCGCGCGTCGTGAATCCCAAGGTCGAGTTCCCGCTCAACGAGGACCGGCTCAAGGACGTGAAAGCTCGCGAGGCGCTCGCGGTCGCGCAGATGGAGCGCGTGTTCGAGCAGAACCCCGGTGACATCGCCGCGATCATCATCGAGCCGATCCAGGGCGAGGGCGGCGACAACCACTTCCGTCCCGAGTTCTTCAAGGAGCTCCGCCGCCTCGCGGACCAGAACGACGCGATGCTCGTGTTCGACGAGGTGCAGGCGGGCTTCGGTCTCACGGGCAAGTTCTGGTCGTTCGAGCACTACGGCGTGACGCCGGACATGGTCGGCTTCGGCAAGAAGTCGCAGATCTGCGGCTTCGTCTCGACCAAGCGGATCGATGAGGTCCAGGACAACGTGTTCCACGTGTCGAGCCGCATCAACTCGACCTGGGGCGGCACCCTCGTCGACATGGTCCGCTCGCAGCGCTATCTCGAGATCATGGCGGAGGAGAAGCTCCTCGAGAACGCGACGGCGCGCGGCGCCGAGCTCCTCGCCGGTCTCGAAGGCCTCGTGAAGGAGTTCCCGGAGCACGTGATGAACGCGCGCGGCAAGGGGATGATGTGCGCCTTCGATCTCCGCGACGGCGCGCTCCGCGATCAGGTGATCTCGAACGCGTACGCCGAGGGCGTGGTGGTCCTCGGCTGCGGCCCGACGTCGATCCGGTTCCGCCCGCCGCTCGTTATCTCGAAGGAGGAGATCGCGCAGGGTCTGGAGAAGTTCCGGACCAGCATCAAGAAGGCGATCGGGAGATAATTCGTCGGGGGCGAGGAGCCTGCCCACCGATGCTGTAGCACGATCATCAGAATGAGCCGGGGGACGCCGCGAGTGCGGCGTCCCCTTTGTGTTGCCGGCTCGAACCGCGTCTTCTTGGTTCGAACGCGTCTGCGGATCTCCGCGGGCTATTTCAAGAGCACCATTCGCCTCGACTTCACTGCGCCGTCATCGGTCGCCAGCCGATAGAAGTAGACCCCTGATGCGACCGAGTGCCCCTCCGAGTTCTTGCCGTGCCACGGCACCTCATGCTGTCCGGCTGCGAGCTGCTGACTCGCGAGCGTCGCGACCAGCCGCCCCTGGGCGTCGTGGACCGTCAGCCGCACCTTCTGTGCATCGGGCAGCGAGAACCGGATCGTGGTCCGGGGATTGAACGGGTTCGGGTAGTTCTGGTGGAGCTGAGCCACGCGCGGCGCCGGCGCCTCGCTCGGCTCCACCGCCGTGATCGTCCCCGTGCCTCGGAGGTTGATGGCGACGGTGGATCCTCCGGATCCGACGCTCACGACATCGAGGAGTCCGTCCCGGTCCATGTCGGCCAGGACCTCGCTTTCGGGGGTGGAGGACACAGGGTAGATCCCGACCGAGGTGAGCGCCCCGAACGCTCCCACGCTGGACACCTCGACCTGATCCAACCAGCAGCTCGCCACCAGATAGGGGAGGCCATTGGCGGCCATGGGGGCGATCTCCATGTCGAAGGCGGTGGCCGAGAGCGAGGTGAGGAACACCGAGCCGAAGGGAAACGTCGCCGCCCCGAAGGCCACGAAATAGCCGGTCCCCTGGTTCGCCACGATGTCCAGGAAGCCGTCGCGATTCAAGTCGCCAGCGCACACAACCTGGCAGGTCTGGGACTGGATCGGGGTCGTGACAGGCGTGCCCAACGTGCCATTGGAGTTCCCGTAGATCACCGAAACCGTGCCGTTCGCGCAAAGGACGTCGAGCACGCCATCGCGATTGAGGTCGGCCAGGTCGATGTCGTGGATCGGGCTCGCCAAAGGCACTCCGCTGAACGCGGTGAACGTCCCCGTGCCGGTTCCCGTGAGAACACGCACCGAGTCCGGCGTCGCCACGACGACATCCGGGATGCCGTCCCGATTCATGTCACCGACTTCGATGTCGCTTCCCACATTCAGGGCGTAGTCCAAACGAGAGCCGAAGGTGAGGCTGCCCGTGCCCAGCATGGTGTAGACCCGTCGCGCGCCGGCCACCGAGCTCGCACCGATGATGTCGAGGATTCCATCCCGGTTCAGGTCGGCGAGACGGACTCGAGTTCCATACCAGGACTGAGCCAGAGTCGTTGCTGATCCGATGCTTCCTCCTCCGCCGCCGCGGTGCACGGCGATTCCAGGATTCGAGCCTTCCGTTCCCGTCACCACATCCACCTTGCCGTCGCGATCCAGGTCGCCCACCGCGACGTCCTTGGGGTTGCTCAGCGTGGTCTTGAACACGGCGTCATGGAGCGTTGCGCTGAACGCCGGGGGCGACGATAAAACCGTGTAGACCTGGGACGAGTCAGCCGTCGTCTGAACGCCGGCCATGAGATCGGGAATCCCGTCCCGATTCACGTCTCCCGCCGTGACCCGCGGGCCACTGGTCGACAGCGTCGTCGCGGTCTTGTCGATGTAGCCGCCGATTTCGTAGCTGGTCCTGAGGCCGAAAGCGCCTATCCCGTTCCCGAGGAGGACGTCGACGGTGTTGAAGGTTGGTGCGTAACTCGCCGTGTTCATCCCCGAGGTGATCAAATCGGGGATGCCATCGATATTGGCATCCCAGGTGTCCAGGTACAGCCCGCGCTTCTCGACCGTGCTCTGGACGCTGCTCAGCGTTCCGGGCTGGAGGCCGCCCGGTCCGTTGAGGAAGATATGGATCCCGTCCGGACCCGAGGCGCCCGAGGTATCCAGACGCCCGGCGAGATCAGGGTATCCGTCCCGGTTGAAGTCACTGACGCAAACGCCGGTGAATCGCGCTCCCCATAGAGGTATGCCGGTGCTCCACGTCGCGAGACCGGTGCTGGCATGAGCGTAGATGCCAGTGTCGCTGGCCACGGCGATGTCGGGGAATCCATCCCGGGTCCAGTCGCCGATCGCGATATCCGCGGGAGCGGAGTTCGAGGTGGCAAACTGATTGACCGTGAAGAAACCGAACGTGTTTTGCACGTAGACCCGGATGTTCTGGCTACCGTCGGAGGCCACGATGTCCGGTATCCCATCCCGAGTGACATCGGCAATGGATCGGGGATAGAGAAGCCCGCCGAATGTGACACCGACCTGAGTGAAGGTCCCGTCACCATTGCCTTGGTACCGAGCGAAGCTGTGGTCCACGAACTGGTCCCCGCTCTGCACCAGAAGATCCACCTTCCCGTCGCGATTGATGTCGCCCGCGGCCAGCGTGGTCGGACGGGTGACCGCGAACGAGGGTCCGGGGGTGAACGTGCCCGCTCCGTTGCCGAACCCGATCGTGACTTCGCTGGCGCCCGAGGATGCGACGTCCGGCTTCCCATCGCCGTTGAAGTCGGCGACGACCTGTCGGTAGCTGTGCTGGGAGATAGGCGACCCGGTGCCTGTCCGGAATCCACCGGATCCGTCGTTCAGCAGAAAGGCCGTGGCGTGCCAGACATCGGGCTTGAAGTAGCCCCCAGCCTGGGCATTGACGAGGTCGAGGCGTCCGTCCCGATTGATGTCTTCGAGGAGGACCTGGCCTGAGATCGGAACTCCGCCGTAGAGAGTAGGAGCGGCGAAGGTGCCGTCACCGTTGCCCTTCAAGACGCAAACGCTTCCAGACATGAAATAGCCTGAATCCCCGGACGGCGAGGCAATGGTGACCAGGTCCGTGTCTCCGTCGCCATCGAGATCACCCGCGCGCACCCGGTCCCCGGCGTGCGGAAGCGGGACGGTGACCACCGGGTCGAATGTGCCGTCGCCGTGTCCCATCCGGATGAAGAGAGCGTTCGCGCAGGATGCCACCGTGGCGATGTCGAGTGAGGCGTCGCCATTCAAAGACGCCACCGCCAGATAGCCGTCCGAATTGGGGGATTTTCCCTCCCCCATGAAGAAGGTGTTCGTCTCGTTGACGAACGCGCCCAGGAAATATTGGGACAGGATGAAGATCGAGACGAGGCCGCATTCGTCCTGCGCGAAGTCATAACCGATGACGACGTCCTTGTGGCCGTCCCCCGTCACGTCGGCGAGCTCGAGGGCGGGCGAGAGCGTGGGGGTTCCGACATACACCAGCGTCGAGGCGAGCTCCTTGAGCGTGTCCGCGACCACGTGGAACGTCTGGACCTTCAGGTTGCCCGAGTAAACCTCCGTCCCGATGATCTCGGGCACTCCGTCGTTGTCGAAATCTGCGACGTCCACGTTCTCGATCGGATGACTCCTCCTCGCGGCTGGCCGGAACTGAGCGCCCGAGACCCCTGTCGCACCGGTGTTCAGCAGAAGGGCGATGCCGGTCCCAGTGGCTGCGACCAGGTCGGGCCTGCCGTCTCCGTTGAGGTCGGCTGCCTTGAGACGAATCCTTCCATACGGGTCCGTGGGTTCGACCGTGTAGTCGTAATGGACCCCATCCAGGGGCGGCAGATCGTTGTCCTGGGTGGATGAGGTCCAGAAATCGATCGAGGGTACGTAGCGCGTTCCGGCGTGATAGAACACGGAGATCGTATGGGGCAATCCAAACGGGGTCAGCGGGAATTCGTTCGAAACGGCTAGGTCCGGATAACCGTCTCCATTGAAGTCCGCGGAGGCAACTGACGCCCTTGTGCCGTACCAATCGCTGCTCGAGCCCACGAGGTCCTGGAAGTACGGCATCGACGATCGGTAGAGGGACAGGTAGCCCGCGGCCGCCGGTGAGGCGCCCAACCCCGGGCCGAGCGCAACGAGAAGAAGAGCGAGGATTCCACGTCGGTGTGACCTCATGACGACTCCGAGGTGAGGGTGTGCACGCCGTTTGCCGGTTCGATAGCTCCCTGACGTCCAAAGGGCAGGGAACGAACGGAGATTTTGGGGGGCAGGTGAATGCCGGCCGGGGCAGGTGGGCAATTCCAGCGCCCTCCGCCGGTCTGCTAGGCTTTTCCGATGCGCCGGCCCCAAACGCCGCACCTTACCGCCACCGTCACCATCGCCCTGTCCATCGCCCTGACCTCGGGCATCCGACCCGCCCACGCCCAGCAGGCCCTCGTCCTCTCCGGCGGGGGAGCCCGCGGCATTGCCCACGCGGGGGTGATCGCGGGGCTCGAGCAGAAGGGTTACAACCCCGACATCGTCGTGGGCACGAGCATGGGGGCCATCGTGGGGGCGCTCTACGCGTCGGGGATGAGCGCCGATTCCGTCTGGAGCGTGGTCGACGCGCAGGACTGGAGGCAGATCTTCGCGCCGTTTCCGTCCCCGGTCGGGCTCGACCGGTCGGTCCACTACCCGGTGCTCCGGCTCCAGGGGACGGGCAACTCGCCTCAGGTCCGCGGCTACGTCGACGACTGGCAGATCAACCGCGCGCTCGTCCGCGCGCTCTTCCGCCCGTCCGCCGCGGTGCGCGGCGACTTCGACCGGCTGCCGCGCCGGTTCCGCTCGGTCGCCTCCGATCTCCGCACGGGCGAGCTCGTGTCGATCGGGTACGGGGACCTTCCGCGCGCCGTGCGCGCGAGCATCGCGCAGGCGGGCGTCTTCGCGCCGACGACATGGGGCGATCGCGTGCTCACGGACGGCGGCGTGAGCGACTACTTCCCGGTGGCCGAAGCGAGGAGGATCGGCGCTCGCCAGGTGATCGGGGTGGACGTGCTCCGTCCGAGCAAGGACATCCATTCGACCGATGCGCTCGCCGTCGTGGATCGGACGCTCCGCATTCTCGTCCAGCACGCGCGCGCCGACTCGATCCCGCCCGACATCCTGATCGCGCCCGACATCGATCCGTCGATCTCGCCGATCAACTATCCGACCGATCCGGCGCCGCTCTACATGGCGGGGTATCGCGCCACAGACAGCCTGCCCGAAGGTCCGGCGGCACAGGCAATCGACACGTCGGAGGTGGCCGGCATCGCTGTGGGCACCCTATCCGTGCCGCCGCCGCATCCACTCCCGCCCCTTCCCGACTCGCTCTCCGAAGTTCGCGTCCTCGCCAAGGGCTCGCCGCTCGAGCCTCTCCTGAAGGCCGCGTTCGATCGCTTCGGCCGCGCGCGCTTCGATGCCGACCAGGTCTTGAAGTACGTGGATCGCCTCTACGCCACCGGACTGTTCACAGGCGTGTGGCCCTCGGTCGAAGGGACATCGGCCGCACCCCCCGCAAGCGGCGCGTCGCTGCCGCCGAGCGGTTCCATGCGCGAGGGGAGCGAGGGCTCGATCGGCGATCCTGGAATCGAGAGCGATTCGCTCGCCGAGGATGCAGCGGACACCACTTCAGCCTCGCCTCCGCCGGAAGCCGCGGCACCTCCCGACAGCGCCGCGCTCCACGAGCTCGGCGCCGCGCCCGATACCTCGTCGATTCCGACGGCCGTGAGCGACGCCGTACCCGCGCTCCTCGTCCGTGCCGAGACGGTGGGCGACCTCTCGGTGAGCGGCGCCGTCGGCTACGACAACGACAGAGGAGGACGAGGCTGGGCCAACCTGCGAAAGCTCGCCGCCATGAAATCGCACACGGTCGAGTTCGCGCTCGAGGCGATGGCCACGGGCATCGATCAGTCCGCGGGGATGACGGTGCGCGTACCCACGGTCGCGCGCATTCCCACGGCCTGGAGCGGCGGCCTCTACCTCACGGAGTCGGCGGTTCGCTTCCTCAACGTGAGGCCCGACGGAGACGATCCGGACGTGAAGCGGGGCGGCGGATGGATCGGCGCCGAGCTGCGGAAGATCGGCCCCGCCATCGAGGCGACCGCGATCTTCACGGCCGAGACGATCGATGCCAACGTCGGCCCGAGCGGCGACTCGTTCGGGCCTATGGTCCGGATCGGATTCATCCCCGACAACCTTCTGCTGGTCGGCATCCCGACGAGCGCGGAAGGAGAGGCGCGGAGCGGCGACACCCGGTATGGCCGCTTGCGCGCGCGGGGATCGCGCGCGTTCGCGTTCAAATCTTTGACCGTCGCGCCCCTCTTCGATGTCGCCGCGGTGAGCAACGGCGCGCCGCGCGACATCGTCCCCTCGCCGGGGATGGATCAGCTCGTCCCCGCGCTGAGGTGGGGCGAGCGCCGCGGCCGCGCTCAGGCGATCGCCGGAGTGGACGCTGCGTTCCCGCTCTTCACCACGATCCGGCTCCGCCTTCGTGGCGGCGGATCCGCCGATCAGCTCCTTCCCGACGGATCGGATTTCTCGAAAGAAACGCTCTGGTTCGGGGGCGCGTCGCTCTCCGCGCTCTGGTGGACGCCGTTCGGAAGGATCGAGGGTGGTCTCGAGGCGAATACGCTCGGGGACCGTCGGGCCGTGATCAGCGTGGGGCAGGATTTCTAGAGGAGAGCATCGTGCGGGACGTACGCCCGGAGATCCGTGAATGCTACGTTCCCGTCCGCGGCGCACGGCTCTTCGTCCGCGAAGTGGGAAGCGCCCGCCCGCTGATCGTCTTGCATGGTGGCCCCGACTTCAATCACGCCTATTTCCTCCCGGAAATGGATTCGATGGGCAGCGTGTTCCGCCTGATCTACTACGATCAGCGGGGACGCGGGAAATCATCCGCCGGCGTGCTCCCGTCGGACGTGACGATGGAGTCGGAAGTCGAGGATCTCGACGAGATTCGCAGGCATCTCGGCCTCGATCGGATTGCTGTGATGGGCCACTCCTGGGGGGGCGTCCTCGCCATGGAATACGCCGCGCGTCATCCGGAGCGCATCTCCCACCTGATCCTCCTGAACACCGCACCCGCATCGCGCGAGGACGCGTTGAAGTTCCGGGAAGGACGCCGGGCCATGGAGGGGGAAGGGTTGGACCGGATGCGAGCGATCGCGTCCACCCGTGCGTACAAGGACGGAGACATCGAGACGGAGGCGGAGTACTACGCGATCCACTTCCGTCGTGCGGTCTCGCCAGATCGCCTCGAGCAAGTGGTTCGTGGCCTGCGCAGCCATTTCACACCCGTCGATATCGTCAAGGCACGCACGATCGAAGAGAGGCTCTACGCCGAGACGTGGGAGGTGCCGGGCTACGATTTGGTGCCGCGCCTGGCCGCGTCGCGGCCGCCTACGCTCGTGATCCACGGCGATCGTGACTTCCTGCCGCTCAACATTTCCAAGCGCATCGCCGACTCGGTGCCGCGCGCGCGTCTCGTCGTCGTGGAGGACTGCGGCCACTTCTCCTATCTCGAGCGACCCACCGAAGTGCTGGCGGCCGTCGCGAAGCACCTCGAGGACGGCTGAGACATGCGGCGGATCAAGTCCTCGCGCCCGCGCCCTTGATCCTCTTCATCACGGCGGCCAGCTTGTGCAGGCTCCGCTGGATGGCCATCCGCGCCGCGTCGGCGCTCGGCTTGCCCATCATCGCAGCGATCTCCTCGTAGCTCATGTCCAGCTCGATCCGAAGGTGCAGGATCTGGCGCTCGTCATCCGAGAGGAGGGACATGCCCTCCTCGTAGCGGCGGACCACGTCGGCGCCGATGGTTTCCTCGAGCGGGGACGGACCGGGATGCACGAGATTGTCGGAATCGACCTCGCCTCCGCCACGCCGCCGGGCCCAGCGGACCTGGTCGCGAATTCGGTTGAGCACTGCCTGGCGCACGTAGGACTCGAAGCTCCCCGGATGCCGCGCCCCGATCGTTCCGATGCTCTCGAGCGCGCGTAGCAGCGTTTCCTGTACGAGGTCCCCGGTGTCGAGCAGGGACCGGGCGCTCCGCGGCAGCCGGCCGGTCGCCCACCGCTCGAGGCGGGGGCGGTAGCGCGCGAGCAACGCCTCGAGCGCATCGCGGCGCCCCTCTTGAGCCTCGCGCAGGAGGTCCTGGGTCCGGAGGAGATCGGGGCTGTCTCGAGTCACTCCATCCCCTCGCCCTCGAACCCCATCTTCATCCGGAAGGCGCGCCAGCGCGGATCCGAATGGAACGGCCCCATGCTCGGGATGCTCTGGATCTCGGACAGTCCAAAGTCCCGCTGCATGTACGCCTTCTCGAGCCACTCGAAGGTGGCATCGACGTCGCCGCGGATGGCCTGCACCTCCGCGATCTGCACCGCGTACTCATCGCCATGGGCTCCGATCAGATCGCGGAGCGCGGCGTCCGCTTCGCCCATGTTCCCGAGTGTGTGGTGGATGATCGCGAGCACGAACAGACGCTGCCCCTCGTCCGATTCCCGCGCTGCTTCCTGAAGCGCTTCGTCCCCGCGCCCCTGCGCTGCGAGCGCCCGTGCCAGGACGGCGTGGAGAAGAAGTCGCTGCGGCGCGATATCGAGCGCTTTCCGAAGCGCGGCTTCGGCTTCCGCGAAGCGTCCGGCCTCGAGGAGCGTGAGGCCGAGATTGGAGTGGGGTGGGGCGCACAGGGGATCCTGCTCCGAGGCGCGGCGATGAAGCGCGATCGACTCCTCGATGCGGCCGAGCGCCATGGCCAGAACGCCCGCGCCGTTCAGGGACACGGCATCTCCCGGCGCGAGCTCGAGCGCCCTCGCGAAGCAGGCTTC
>DATJGP010000118.1:0-8397 GCA_035494915.1 Candidatus Eiseniibacteriota bacterium
GGGTTTTCCGAGCGTCTCCGCCTCGACGCCGGACGCGTAGGTAAAGAACGCGGCCAGCGGGCCCAGGTCCGTGACAAGGGCTTCACCTTTCCGAAAATAGCGATTCCTCTGGAGCGTGTAGAACGCGGCGCCTTGAAGCAGTCGGCGGAACGCCGGCTGGAAATCGGCGATCCGAACGTCGTGGGCTTCCGTGGCGAGGACCACGGCGGGGCCGTCGGGATCGTCGCGGAACCACGCGTAGTCCTCGCGCGCGCCCGGTTCCACGATCAGGATCCCCGAGTCGTGCCCCCGCTCGGGCAGCACGCGCGCGGCAACCGTGGCGGGCGTGACGAGCGACGCCGCATCCTCGAGCAGTCCCAGCCCGAGGAGGTGCCGCGCCAACGCGGAGTGCGGCACGCTCGTCGTGTTCGTGACGAGCCGCACCGGGAAGGCGGCGCGAAGGAGGCGGGTTGCCGCGGTGACTCCGGGGATCGCGGGCCCGCGGACGCCCTCGGTCAGCGTGCCGTCGATGTCGAGACACACCACCGAAACGGGGCGGCCGAGCACGGAGCCTGCCACGACTACCGCCTGGCGAACCGGTCGACCATGGCCTTCATCTCGCGCACGCGCAGGAAGAGGGCGGCACTCGCGTACACCACGGCCATCGCGCCGAGCCCCGAGGCCACCACGATCATCCGCCCGGTCATCCGCTGGAGCCCGAACGCGTGCTCGGCCGCCAGGGCCGCGCCCCAGGCGGCGCCGCCGGCCAGAGCGGCCGCGAGCACGATCTTCGCCGCCGATCGAGCGAGCGCGCGCCCGCCCAGCCCGCCGATCTTCCGGCGCAGCATCGTGAAGAGCATCGTGAAGTTGATCACCGAGCCGAGCGAGGTCGCGAGCGCGAGACCGGCGTGGTGGAGCGGGCCCATCAGCGCGAAGTAAAGGATCAGCGTGAGCCCGATCGTGATCATCGAGATCGTGACCGGGATGCGCGCCATGCCGAGCGAGTAGAACGCGGGCACCATCACGCGCACCGCGGAGAAGGCCGCGAGCCCGACGGCGTAGGCCCAGAGCGCATGGGCGGTCTCCACGGTGTCCGTGGGCGTGAAACGCCCGTGCTGGTAGAGGAGCGCCACGATCGGCTTGGCGAGGGCCACCAAAGCGACGGTCGCCGGAAGCGTCAAGAACAACACCAGCCCCAGCGAGAACGACAGCGTCGCCTTGAGATCGACCATGTTCTTCTGCGCCGCGTGCTTCGCGACCTCGGCGAGCGTGACCGTGGCGATGGCCACGCCGAAGAGCCCGATCGGCAGCTGCATGAGGCGGTACGCGTAGTTGAGCCAGGAGACGCTCCCCTGCTCGAGGTTCGACGCGAGGAAGGTGCTCACGAAGATGTTCACCTGTGCCGCGGCGATCCCGAGCGCGGCCGGCGCCATGAGCGTCACCATCCGGATCACGTCGGGATCCTTGAAATTGACGATCGGCTCCCACTTGAAGCCCTGCGCCTTCATCCACGGCACCTGGATCAGCATCTGTCCCAGCCCGCCGAGGAGGGCGCCGAACGCCATGCCGACGATGGGCTGGAGACCGAAGCGCGGCATCAAGGGCGCGATGAGATAGCCGGCGAGGATCAATCCCAGGTTCAGCATCGTCGGCGCGAGCGCGGGGATGAAGAAGACGCGCCGCGTGTTGAGGAAGCCCATGCACGCCGCGGCGAGCGAGACCAGCAAGAGGAACGGCGTCATGATGCGCGTCATCATCGCGGTCAGCTCGATCTTGCCCGGGACGGAAGCGAAGCCGGGGGCGAGCGCGCGCACGATCCAATCGGATCCGATGATCCCGATGATGCAGAGCGCGGAGATCGCGACGACGAGGAAGTTCAAGACGAGATTCGCGAGCCGCACGGCCGCCTGAGGCCCGCCACGCTCCTGGGCCCGCGCCAGCGTCGGCACGAACGCGGCGCTCATGGCTCCCTCGGCGAAGAGATCGCGGAGGAGGTTGGGCACGCGGAACGCGACCTGGAATGCATCGACCGCGAACCCGGCGCCGAACTGCGCGGCGAACACCTGCTCGCGCACGAGCCCCAGGAGCCGGCTCACGAACGTGGCCAGGGAGATGACCCCGGCCGCGCGGGTCATGCTGCGATCGCGGGCGGGGGGTCCCCCTCCTGCCGCGGGCGGTGGGGGCGCTTCGACGGGCGGAGCGGCTGGTTGACCTTCCTGCCCGGGCGGCTCCGGCGCAGGGTCAGGTGGCAGTAGCGGAAGCTGGGACGGGGGATCCTCGCGCGGGGTCACGGAGCCGCATCGTCGGCGGTGGCGCGCCCCGTGTCAAGCCTATCGCGGCCCTGGACTTGCGCGCCCGTCGCGCCGGCTGCCGCCTGGCCCTCCCCGGCCATCTCTGGAACCTGGGGGCGCCCTTGCGAGTCTGGTATAATTGAGGTCGGCCGGACGCCGTCCATCGTCCGGTGGACCAACCTTCGAGGAGCGACACCCATGAGCCCGAACGACCAGGACAAGGAAATCGTAGAACGCCTCATCGCGGAGACCAATCTGTCGGCGCGAATGGACGCCCTGATTGGCGAGATTTGCGACAAGCTGCGGGAATACGGCGTGGCGTCACCGCACAAGGCATTCAATGATCTGGTCGACCCCTTCCGCGAGTACTTCATGCTGGAGTACGAGGAGGAGCGGGGCATGGAGGAAGCCGAAGAGGAAGAGGCGGACGACGAGGAAGAGGACGAGCGCAGCTTCTAGGCGCTCGGCGGCGGCTCCCGATTCACCCCGGCTCGACCGGCGCGCTCAACCGGACTCACCAAGTCTCCGGAGGAGCGCCAGATTCCTTCGATCCATCACCACGCCATCGCGTCCCTTGGGAGTCTCCAGGGTCTTCGGAACCGCGTGAAGCCGCGGGTCGCCGAGGATCCGCGCGAACGGCTCCAGGCCGAGACGTCCGCGTCCGATGTGCTCGTGGCGGTCCACCCGGCTTCCGCGCTCGTTCTTCGAATCGTTGAGGTGCATCCAGCGGAGGGATTCGAGCCCCAGGATGGCGTCGAACTCCATGAAGGTTTCCTCCCACCCCCGCTCGGTCACGAGATCGTAGCCCGCCGCATGCACGTGGCACGTGTCGAGGCACACCCCCACGCGCCCCCTCAACTCGACTCCGTCCCGGATGCGATGAAGCTCCTCGAAGCGGCGGCCGAGCGTCGTGCCCTGGCCGGCCACGGTTTCGAGCAGCACCATCACGTCCGGCGCATGCGCGTCGGCGAGAGCGCGGTTCAACGATTCCGCCGCGCGATCGCAACCGTCCCGCACGCCTTCGCCGACGTGCGCGCCTGGGTGCGCTACGAGATAGAGGATCCCGAGCGCTTCGCAGCGCCGGAGCTCCTCCGCGAGCGCCCCGATCGACCGCTCCCGGAGCACGGGATCCGGCGACGCGAGGTTGATGAGATAGGAGTCGTGCGCGGCGGCGGAAACGAGCCCGCTCTTCTCCCACGCCGCGCGAAACGCTCCAACCTCCAGATCGCCCAAGGGCTTCGCCTTCCATTGATTGCAATTCCTGGTAAAGAGCTGGACCACGCGCGAGCGCACGGAGAGCGCCCGGGCCACCGCGTTCGCCAGGCCGCCGGCGGTGCTCATGTGGGCGCCGATGAGCGGACCTTCCGCGGGAGCCGGGGGAGCTGGACGGACCTTGGCGGGCGGGGTGTTCCGCGAGCTCGATGGGCGGCGGGGTCTGGCCGGCGAGGGCTTTCGGCGGGACTTCGGACGGGTCTTGCGTCGGGTCGTTTGCACTTTAGGAATGGCTGGACCGAGCCGATGGGACGTACGGGTCACTACGTCCAACGAGGATACACGCGGGGAGGCGGCCACGGCTAAGGGCAAACGGGGCGCGCGCTCCGGGGTGAGGGGGAAGCAAACGAGCGCAGCCGCCCCCCGCGTGCGTGCGACGCGCCCCGTACCGCGACACTGCGTGCTCTGCGGCACGGCGCTCCGCACGATCCGGGAGCACGGCGTGCCGCGGAAGGCGTGCCCGAAGTGCGGGTTCATCGCCTACCGCAATCCGGTGCCCGCGTGCGGCGTGGTGGTGATGCGTCGCGGCCAGGTGCTCCTGGCGCGCCGCGCGCACGAGCCGAGGATCGGCGCGTGGGGGATCCCCGCCGGCTTCATGGAGTACGGCGAGCATCCCGAAGGGACGGCGGTTCGCGAGGCCCGCGAGGAAACGGGGCTGCGCGTGAAGCTGGAGGGTCTGTTCGGCGTGTACGCGGGACGCGACGATCCGCGCACGCGCGCGGTCCTGATCCTGTATCGAGCCCGGATCACGGGTGGGAAGCTGGTGGCGGGAGACGACGCAAGCGAGGTGGAGTTCTTCCCCCTCGACCGTCTGCCTCGCCCGATCGCGTTTCGCTCGCACAAGGAAGCGCTGCGCGATCTGAAACGGTGGCTAGCGAAGGAGCGTCGATGAGCGTCCGGGTTCTCCATCTGGCCGACTTGCATCTCGGCGCCGCGTTCCCGTCGATCCGGGAGCGTGGTCCCGAGCGCACGCGCGACCTGCTGGCCGCCTTCCTCCGCGCCATCGACTTCGCGACACGCGATCCGAAGCCCGTGGACATGGTGGTGATCGCGGGCGATCTCTTCGACACGCACGACCCCGAGGAAGGCCTCGTGTATCAGGTCGAGGCGGCGATCGACCGGCTGTCCCAGGCCGGGCTTCCGGTCCTGATCGCTCCCGGCACGCACGACGCTCCGAACTATCGGCGCTGCGTGTACCGCAGGCTCCGCCTCCCTTCCGGCGCGCACATCTTCCTTTCGCCCACGCTCGAAGTCGGTCCGCTGATCACGGTGGGCTCGGAGACGGTCCAGACCTACGGCATCGCCTACGACTCGACGGTGTGCGAGCGGCCGTTCGCCGATTTCCGCCCGTCGGGGCTCGTCGACTACCACCTCGCCATCGCCCACGGCGCGCTCCAGGACAATCCGGCCTGGAAGATCCGTCCGACCGATCTCCCCATGACGCGCGCGGAGATCGCGAAGTCGGGGCTCCACTACGTGGCGCTCGGGCACTTCCACAATTTCGCGGAGGTGCGGGAGAACGGCGTCGTCGCGGTCTATCCGGGCACGCTGGAGGGAAAGCGGTTCGGGGAGAACGGGCCCCGGTATCTCGTGGTCGCCACGCTGAGCCGGGAGGGCGTCACGCTCGACCGTACGCCCTGGAACGTGCGCACGCTCCACGACGCGGTCATCGACCTGGGGCTCGCCGAGCTTCGCGGCGAGGATCAGCTCGAGCAGCGCCTCCTCGCCTTCGCCGGGGATCGCGAGATCACGCGCATCCGGATCGAGGGCCCCGCCGACTTCGTCTTCGACTCGGATCGCGTGCAGAAGCGGCTCGGGCCCAAGTTCTTCCATCTCGAGATCGAGGACAAGACGTACGTCGTCAACGCCGCGCTCCTGACCCGCTACAAGGACGAGCCGACGGTGCGCGGCGTGTTCGTGCGCCGGATGCTCGAGAAGATCGACCGCGCTCCCGACGTCGCGACGCGGGAGGCCGCCACCCACGCCCTCAGGCTGGGACTCGCCGAGTTCCAGAATCCGCGCCATGCGCCTTGAGCGGGTGACGGTCGAGGGCTTCGGCCCCCTCACGAACTTCGACGCGGTGCTCGAGCCGAAGCGGCTCAACCTGTTCATCGGGCCGAACGAGTCGGGGAAGTCGACGTTCGCGTCGGCCATCGTCTCGTGCATCTTCGGCTGTGCGTCCGTGGAGCACGAAAACCTCACGAAACCTTGGGCCGGCGGCAAGCACGCGGTGGCGGTGACGTTCACCACGCTGACCGGCCGGTTCCGCGTGCGGCGCGACTTCGCGTCCCACGAGGTGCGCGTCGACCGCATGGCGGGCGATCAGGACACCGTCGAGTCCACGGTGTTCCAGGGGATCGCGAACCCGCGCGGCCGGAGCGCCGAGCAGCTCCAGTACGAGGAGCTCCTGCGCGGCTGGTTCGGCTTCACCGAGGCTCGCCTCTTCCGCGAGTCGTCCTTCGTCCACGAGAACGGACTCGAGACCCAGGTCAGCCCCGAGCTGCGCCACCTCGTTTCGGGCGCCGTCGAGGCGGATTACCAGGAGATCGAGGACGCGCTGATGGAGCGGCTCGACTCGCTCACGCGCGAGCATCCGTTCGATCCCAAGGCGCGAAAGCGCGTGAACCGCTCGATCGAGAATCGCCAGGAGCGGCTCCAGCAGCTGCGCGAGCGGCGGAAGCGCTCCGAGAGCGTGCTCACGGAGCTCAAGTCGCGCGTGGCGGAGCGGGACGAGATGGAGACGAGGCTTTCCGCTCTCAAGTCCGAGCTCGCGACCAAGGAGCGGCTCGTCAACGACCTCGACATCTGGGTCCGCCTTCGCGACGACCAGCGGCGCCATCTGAAGCGCGCGCCGGACATCGGCACCGAGCTCGTGAACGTGCGCCGCGCGCGCGGCCAGGTTCAAGAGATCGATCGGAAGATCAAAGATGACCTCGGCTATCTCGCCAACGCGCCCGAGGAGGCGGAGGCGGATCTCATGCGCCTGGGCATGCTCCGCTCCCAGCGCGCCAAGCATCAGAGGACGGCCGAGGAAGCGCGGAAGAAGACCGATGGATCGGGCTCGGGCTCCCCCGTGGTCGCGATCCTGATCTCGATCCTCCTCGGCGGTGGAGGCGCGGCGGGCGCGTGGTTCGCGCTCCACGATCTCTACGTCGCGGGAGGCATCGCGGCCGTGGGCCTCATCGGCGCCGTGCTGTCCGGGGTCATGGTGGGGCAGAAGTCGCAGCGCTCGCGCTCGCTCGCCGAGACGCACGTCCGCGTGCTCGACGAGAACATCCGCACGCTGTCGCAGGAGATCGACCAGGTCGAGATCCGGGTGAATCCCTACCTGGCCGGTCGCACGATGGAAGTGGTTCTCGAGGACGTGAAGCGCTATCGCGCGATGATGCAGGAGCGCCGCGAGTCGGCGGCCGTGCTCCATTCCATGCCGATGCCCGAGCGGCTCGAGGCGGAGTCGAAGGAGATCGACGAGGCCGTGGCGGCGCTCCGCGCGAGGGAAAAGCAGCTTCTCCAGCAGTCGCCGTTCCTGGCGCCTTTGCGCGAGGACGCGGTGAAGGCGGCCGAGGCGGCAGAGCGGCTCCGGCGCGAGTCGACGGCGCTCAAGACCAAGATCCAGGCGGAGCAGGACTCGTTCGACGCGGCGCTCCGGCGCGGCGGCGGCGGCCCCTCCGAGAACGACGCCGAGAACCTCGAGATCCTGGACGAGACGATCGCGTCCGAAGAGGAGACGCTCGCGCGCGAGGAGCGGCAGCGGGACGCGCTCCTCATCGCGCTCGAGGTGCTCCGCGATTCCGTGCTCGCCTACCAGGAAGAGCACGTGCACCGGCTCGCACGCGAGGCGGGCGAGACCCTCGAGAAACTCACCGAGGGACGCTACGTGAAGGTGAAGCTCGACGCCGACCTCAAGCCGGCGCTCGCGACGCCGGAGCGGGACGGACTCCCGCTCGAGTCGCTGAGCCGGGGCACGCGGGACGCGTTCTATCTCGCGCTCCGGGCCGCCCTCGCGCAGGAGCTCTCCGCGCGGGAGCCGCTGCCCCTCATTCTCGACGACCCGATCGCCCACTTCGACGAGGAGCGCCGGGGCTCGTTGATCCGGATCCTCGAGGAGCTGGCGGGGGACATCCAGGTCCTTCTCCTGACGCACGATCGGGGCGTCCTGAACCAGGTCCGGGAAGCCCACGTCATGGGCGTCGGCGCGGTCGCCCGGCCGCGAGAGCCGAGAACCAAGGTCTCGGTCCGCCCGTAGCTAGCCGGCCGCCCCCGGCGGCCCGCTTCAAAGTCCTCCAAACCCAAGCTCCGCATCTCTTTCCGCTCAAGGTGTGGCTCGAACGGACCGAATCTTGTCTCGTATGACAACCCCGAGCAGTCCGCCCAGCCCGACCCGTCCTACGCCCGCTCCGACGACCGCCGCGAAGCCCGGCTCGCCCGAGCAGCGCGCGGATCGGATTCGCGATCAGGTGCTCGCGCTCGACGTGAAGCGCGTGGCCGACTGGATCGGCGCGCTCGTGCGCACGATCAAGGCGACTCGGACGTATCTCGCGAACAACCCCACGCTCCACAAATTCCAGGTCGAGCTCGAATCGCGCACGTGGTCGTGCCTCAAGGAGGCGGGGGACATCACGCTCCTCGTGCAGCAGTTCGATCTCCTCTACGAGAACTACTCCGTCTACCACAACGCGGACCGGAACGACTCGCTCGCGTTCCGCCTCTACGGCGACGGCGTGCGGCAGATCACGTTTCGCGAGGGACTCGAGCCGCACGAGCTGCGCGGATTCATCGATGTGCTGAAGCGGTCGATGGAGACGGCGCAGGTGCAGGACGACGTCGTGACGCTCCTCTGGGAGCGCGATTTCCG
>DATJGP010000119.1:0-6045 GCA_035494915.1 Candidatus Eiseniibacteriota bacterium
GATCAACGCGGGGCTGATCGTGGGCTTCTCCAAGGATGCCCCGATCGGGCTCGTGCCCGCGGACTTCGCGGCCGCGCCCTGGCTGGGTCTCGCCGGGTTCGTGGCCGCGATCGTCTGGCTCTACGGATGGATGCTGCGCCGCTCCGCCGCGGCGCGACCCGCCTAGCCCGTTCCCGCGTTACATCGAATTGGCGGGATAGCAGGTACGAACCATGAAGCATCCCGTCTTCTCGGGGTGCGCGCAACTTCCACAGTGTTGGCCCCTAGGGCCAATGCACGCCTCGATGCAATAGATGCCTGCCTTGTTCGCTGCGACCGAATACGTGAACGCCACCGTAATCGGTTCCGGCACGTTGACTCCCTGCTCCGCCAGATAGGCACGCGGATCCTTCTTCGCCTTGGTCCACGCGGGACTGTCCCCGCCGGCCCTGTGGCGGTGCATCCTGTCTTCCTGAATGAGACGCCAGAACCCCTCGAACAAATTGGGATCGCACATGAACCGATTCAGGGACATGCACGCTGCCTTCTGCACGCTGTCGGCCGCAGCCGCGGAAGACGGCATGAAACTGCCCCCGGAGCCGCCCAGCACCAACGCACAGAGCATCGCGATGACGATCAATCCGATCCACTTCATGACTTCCCTCCTAGCCCTCGGGGCTCCTGCCCGCGGTTCGACGCAGGTATGGCGCCAGGGGAGCCGATCATCGCCCCGTCACGATCGGGCGCTGGTTCCTCCACGGAACCCTCATCAGGGGAAACGGGGATTTCCCCCGAATTGCACGAAAAACCCTCGGGCCGGCTCGTCGCGCGAATCCGTTAGCTACGGGGCAGGTCCTTCGTACGGCGGCGCTTTCGGGTCGAACGGCTTCGACGGGTCGATGGGCTTGCCGTCCACCCAGCGGTGCCGATCCCGCACGGAATCCACGTAGTAGAGCTTCCAGACTCCTCCTTCTCTCCGCCACGTCTCGTTCTGGGTCACGTCATGCTCGACATGGCGGCGCTTGCCCGCGAGATCCTGATAGCGCGATGCCTGCTGCAAGACCACGACGCGAATCGTGTCCGCGCCCAACCGCTCCGCCGATCGAATCGTCATCCAGGTCTTGATCGGCGGCTTGTTGGTGATGAAGAACTGGTCCAGGACTTGCCGCATCTGCGCGGCATCCTGCTTCGGCGCGCCCGGAGGCGTCGCGCTGAACTCCGGGGATCGGATGGCGAGGATGGAATCGACCTGCATCGCCTCGAACGCGCGGCTCAGGCGCGCGTACTGGTCTCGAATGGCGCGCAGATCCGAATCGGCGGGAACGTCGGAGCTGATGGAAGCGGCGGTGCTCGGGTACGCAGGGTGCGGGTAGTGCGTCCCCGCGCAGCCGAGCACGATGCCGGCCATGACGAGCAGGAGCAACCGCGCGAATGCGAGTTCGAGGCGCTCGAAGGTGTCCATCGGGGCCGAATCGTGCCACGAGGCGCGCCGGCGCGCAAGGCGGGCCCGGGCCGCGGTGAATCCTGTACCATGCCGGGAATGGAGGCGCGAAATCCTGACTTCGAGCGCACGGTGCGCGAGAGCTTCTCGAAGCAGCGGATCATGGCCACGCTCGGGGCCAGCCTGGAGCGTGTCGGTGCGGGTGAGGCCGAGATTCACTTGCCGAGCCGCGCGGACCTGACCCAGCAGCATGGCTTCATGCACGCCGGAATCGTCGCGACCATCCTCGACAGCGCCTGTGGTTACGCCGCGTTCAGTCTCATGTCCGCGGGCTCGGGCGTCCTGAGCGTGGAGTTCAAGATCAACCTGCTCGCACCCGCTCGAGGCGATCTCCTGATCGCGCGGGCCCGCGTCCTTCGGGCCGGGCGCACCATCACGGCGTGCCATGCGGAAGGTCACATGAGAACCGAGGGAGAGACGGTCCTCGTCGCGGCCATGCAGGCCACGATCATGACCATCGAGGGCCGCGCCGAGGTCACCGGGTAAGCGATGCCGCTCACCGCAAGAACCCGCCTCGGCTCCTATGAAATCGTCGGCCGTCTGGGGACCGGCGGAATGGGCGAGGTCTACCGAGCGAAGGACCTGCGCTTGGGCCGCGACGTCGCGCTCAAGGTCCTGCCTGCCGATGTGGCCTCCTCCCCGGACCGGCTGGCCCGGTTCGAGCGCGAAGCGCGCACCGTTGCCGGGCTGAATCACCCGAACATCGTGACCCTCTACTCCGTCGAGGACGTCGACGGGGTGCGCTTCCTCACGATGGAGCTGGTCGAGGGGCAGACGCTCCTGAGCGTGATCACTCCGGGCGGACTTCCACTCCCGCGGCTCCTCGAGCTGGCCGTCCCGCTCACCGATGCGCTCGTCGCCGCGCACGAGCGCGGCGTCGTGCATCGCGATCTCAAGCCGGGCAACGTGATGGTGACCCGCGAGGGCCGGGTGAAGGTGCTCGACTTCGGATTGGCGAAGATGGCCGGGGATCGCAGAGACGTGGGCGCGACCACGGTCGCTCCCCTCTCGAGCGAAGGGCAGGTCGTGGGAACGATCGCCTACATGGCCCCGGAGCAGCTGCGCGGCGGCGAGGTGGATGCCCGGAGCGACATCTTCGCTCTGGGCATTCTCCTCTACGAGCTCGCCACAGGCCGGAGCCCGTTCCCCGGCGACAGCGAGGCGGACATCACGTCCTCCATCCTTCGCGATACACCCGAGCCGATCACGCGCATTCGGGACCATCTCTCACCCGATCTCGCACGGATCGTGAGCCGGTGCCTCGAGAAGGACCCCCGCCAGCGAATCCAGTCGGCCCAGGACGTGGGCAACGAGCTGCGCCGCCTCGAGAAGGGCGGCCCGAGCGTGCAGCCCACGCAGCGCGGCCAGGAGAAGGTCGTGTCGATCGCGGTCCTTCCCTTCGCGAATCGGGGCGGAAGCGCGGACGACGAATACTTCTCGGACGGGCTCGCGGATGAGCTCCTGAATGTGCTGACGAAGATCAGTGGCCTCCGCGTGATCGCGCGAACGTCCTCGTTCCAGTTCAAGGATTCGAAAGAGGATGCCGGCACGATCGGGCGGAAGCTGGACGTGGCCGCGCTCCTCGAAGGAAGCGTTCGCAAGGCCGGCGACCGAGTGCGGATCAGCGTGCAGCTGGTGCGCGTTTCCGACAGCTCCCATCTGTGGTCCGAGACCTACGATCGAACGTTGGACGACATCTTTGCGGTGCAGGACGACATCGCTCAGTCCGTGGTGAAGGAGCTGCGCGCCAAACTACTGGGCGACGACTCCGGAGTGCAGGCGGCCAAGGCGGAGGTGGCGCAGGCAGCCAAGGGACGAGGCCACGATCCGGAAGCGCAGCGGCTCTATCTCATGGCCTTGCACGCGCTCGACCGGTACACGCGCGAAGACACGCTCCGAGGGATCGAGTCCCTGAAGAAGGCCCTCGACCTGGACCCCGAATTCGCCGCGGCGTGGAGGCAGCTCGGGCGCGCGTACGCGAGCCAGGCGGCACAAGGCTGGTCCTCGGCCGCCGGATACGAGGAGGCCAGGCAGGCGCTGGAGCGCGCGCTCACGCTGGAACCGGACCTGGCCGAGGCGAACGTGGCGCTGGGATGGATCCGGATGGCGCACGACTGGGACTTCCGCGGAGCGGAAGCCGCGTACGCGCGCGCCCTCGGTTCGGAGCCGAGAAACGCCACGGTTCTACGCGGCGCGGGCGTCCTCGCGTTGACGCTCGGCCGCATCGAGGAAGCGATCCAGCTCTACCGCCGCGCGCTGGAGCAGGACCCGCTGAGCTCGGCGACCTACAACAACCTGGGCATCGCGCTTCGCGCGGCGGGACGGCTCGGGGAAGCGGAAGCCGCCTACCGCAAGGCGCTCGAGTTAGCGCCCCAGAGAGTAGGCACCCCTTCGGTCCTGTCGCTGGCGCTCCTGGCCCACGACCGCGGCGTCGAGGCGCTGGAGGAGGCCATGCGGGAACCGGAGGAGGCGTGGCGCCTCTGGGCGCTCGCCATGATTCACCATGCGATGGGCGATGTCGCGACGTCCGACGGCGAGCTTCAGCAGCTGGCGCAGAAGTACGGCGACGACACGGCGTATCAGGTGGCCGAGGTGTACGCCGCTCGCGGCGACGTGAATGCGGCGCTCCAGTGGCTCGAGCGCGCCCACGCTCAGCGGGACGGAGGTCTCATGGATGTGAAAACGAGCCCATACCTTCGCTCCATCCACGGGGACCCGCGGTGGGCCGAATTCCTGGCGAAGATGGGGCTCGCTACGTAACGAAGGCTACTTCAGCTGACCGAAGTTGAAGGTGAGCCCGATGTTGGCCCCGATCCCCGAGACATCGTCCGCCGGCTTCCCGTACATGTAGTTCACCTCGACCGGGATCGAGAGCAGGTTGCTCAGGCGGATGTCGACACCGCCCGAGATTCCAAAGCCAGCACCGTTTTCGTCGGTCGTGGTCTTGGTGTTTCCCACCTGGGCCTCGAGGCTTTCGCTGACCAGGAAGAAATTGGCCTGCATGTACGGGCGAAGGCCCTCGTTGGGCGAGATCAGCCGGATCCCAGGGCCGAAGAATCCCGTGCTCATCGTGAGGTCGACCCCGCCGATGGTGTCGCTGTGGGTGGTCCCCCGTGCGTCCAGCGTGATGTCCATGTTGGACATCACCGACAAGCGGTACGCGATGGCGCCGTAACCCGCTTGCGTGTAGTCGATGCCGATGCTTTCCTCTTTCAAGTCATCGCTGAGGTGTTTCTCGTACCCCAGCGCAAAGCCCAGGTGGTGCTTGCGATTCTCCGCGCGGGCCGGGCCCGGCAGCGCTGAGACAATGAAGAACCCGAAGCAGGCGACCATCGCAACACGCCACGAGAACGCTTCCAAGCCACGCATGAGGCCTCCTAGTTTGAGGGGACGCACACAAGCCATCGACCCGCGCGGACGCTACCACCGCGACCAGGAACGGCTCCAGCCCGATCTTCTTCCGAGAGGTGCCCGACGGTGCGGTAGACTCCTGCCTCCAGAGGAGGCACCGTTGACCCGGCGCATCGTGCACATCGATATGGACGCCTTCTACGCATCGGTCGAGCAGCGAGATCGGCCCGAGCTGCGCGGCCGTCCCGTGGCCGTGGGTGGCAACCCGGCGGAGCGCGGCGTGGTCGCCGCCGCGAGCTACGAGGTCCGCAGATACGGCGTCCGATCCGCGATGCCCATGAGTCAGGCCGTCCGCCTTTGCCCCGACGTCGTCATCATCTCCCCCAACTTTCCCAAGTACCGGCAGGTTTCCGGGCAGGTCATGTCGATCCTTCGCGACGTCACGCCGCTCGTGGAGCCGCTCTCGCTCGACGAGGCCTACCTCGACGTGACCGAAAACGCCTGGGGCGAGCCGCTCGGGGTGAACGTGGCCAGGCGGGTGAAAGCCGCGATCCGGGAAACAACGGGGCTCACGGCCTCGGCCGGAGTGGCGCCCAACAAGTTCCTCGCCAAGATCGCCTCAGGCTGGCGGAAGCCCGACGGCCTGACCGTCGTCGCACCGGAGCGAATCGAATCCTTCTTGCAGCAGCTTCCGATCGACGCACTCTGGGGCGTCGGCCCCGTGACAGCGAAGCGGCTTCGCGCCTGTGGCATCGAGCGTGTCGTGGATGTTCGCACCGCGGACCCCAAGGTCCTGAGAGACGCCGTCGGAAGCTCGGTCGAATGGCTCCAGAAGCTCGCTGTGGGCGAAGATGATCGCCCGGTGGAACCGAACCGGGCCACCAAGTCCTCGTCCTCGGAAATCACTTACTCCGAGGACCTCACGGATCTGGTGCGGATCCGGCAGGAGATCGCGAAGATGGCGCGAGACAACGCGCTGTGGCTCGGTCGGAAAGGGCTCACGGCGCGCACGGTCACGATCAAGATCCGCTACGACGATTTCACCACCATCACGCGAAGCCAGTCTCAGCAGGCAACGAACGATCCCGATGAAATCGAGCAGCGAGCGGTCGCCTTGCTCGAGAAGACGGACGCGGGGCACCGTCCCGTGCGGCTGCTCGGCGCGGGAGTGCACAATCTGGAGACCTTGGGCGAGCCTGAACCGAAGGAGAGCG
>DATJGP010000120.1:0-5926 GCA_035494915.1 Candidatus Eiseniibacteriota bacterium
ACGCCGATGAGAATGGCCTGGCGGGCCTTCTCGTCGAAAATGATTTCCTTGGCTGCCATTCTGGATAGCTCCTTTATCGGTGAGAGAGGCTCGCGTTAGCCGACGATCGCGAGGACGTCGTCCTCGCGCATGATGAGGTACTCGTTACCGTCGATCTTGACCTCGGTGCCGGAGTACTTGCCCATGAGGATCTTGTCGCCCGTCTTCACTTCGAGAGCGACGCGCTTGCCGTCGTCGGTGACGCGACCCGGACCGACGGCGACGACCTCGGCCTGCTGGGGCTTTTCCTTGGCGGTGTCGGGAATGATGATCCCACCGCGCTTCACCTCGGTCTCCTCGAGACGGCGGACGAGAATGCGATCAGCGAGCGGCTTCACGTTCATGATTCGAGAACTCCTTATGGAATGTGGTTGGGTGACAAATGGGCAAAGGAGATGCCTCCGCCCCTTCCCATCACCCTTGGATGCGCAATCACCGTGCCGGAGTGCTAACTTTCGGGACTAGCCCCTTGGCGGGCATCCACATAGACTGACCCGGCCCTCGGCGCGCCCGCCCGGCGCGACCCCGGCCCTTCGAGGAGATTGCCCATATGGCAAGCGGCTCGCGACAGAAGTCCCGGCGGCAAGCCTCAGGCGCGCGCGGAGGTAAGCCGCCTTCGCACGGCCCGGCCAGGCCCAAGGGGCCGTCCTGGATGGACCGCCTGAGACAGGCGGACCGGCTCGCGCTCCTCCTGGTTGCGCTCTCGATCGCGATCCGGCTCTGGGGCGTGGCCGACCGCCTTCCCGACCCCACGCTCCAGATCAACGTCCTCGACGACTCGGTGGTCGAGGAGACCGACCGCACCACGATGGGCCGCGCCTGGATGATGTGGAGCGGCGGCATGCGGCCCTGGGACCTGAACCCGCATACCGGCGGCTGGCCCGCGTTCAGCTTCTACTTCGCGCTCGTCTGCCAGTTCGTGTTCAAGGCGTGGTGGGCCCTCTCGCACACCGGCAGCGCCAAGGACTTCGTCGAGTTCTTCACGTCGCACGTGGATCAATGCTTCCTGCTCGCGCGGCTCGCGGGCGTGCTGGTCGGGGCGGCCACCGTGTGGTTGACGTTCCGGCTCGGCTCCCGGCTCGCGGGTCGCGAGGTGGGACTGCTGGGCGGGCTCATCCTCGCGCTCAACCCGCTCCACATCCAGACGTCGCAGCACGTCGCCGATCCCAATCTCCTCGCCCTCTTCTTCGTTCTTCTTGCCGCGATCGCGATGACGCGCCTCGCCGAGACCGGCTCGGACCGGGACGCCATCGTCGCAGGCGCGATGATCGGGCTCGCGGGCGCCTGCAAATACGTGCCGCTGATCCTCGTCATCCCCCTCGCGGTGGTGTACGGGCGAACGTTCTGGCGGAGTCGCGGATATGGGTTGGCGCTCCTCGCCGTCTTCACGGCGCTCCTGGTGGCGACGCCGTACACCTTCATCGACTGGAAGACGACGCTCCGCGACATCGGCACGCAGCGGAGCGCGCTCTTCTCGGACTGGGTCGGACAGACCTCGTTCCCGTTCTCGCTCCCCACCTACATCACGGTGTCCCTGCCGCATGCGATGGGCTGGATCGCGTACCTGCTCGGCATCGTGGGATGCGGCCTGTTGTGGCGCCGAGGGCGCGCGGCGCGGGCAGTCGTGCTGATCCCCACCGTGATGGTGCTCGCGAACGGCGCGCTCAAGGCGGCGCAGGAGCGCTACATGCTGGTCGCGATGCCGGTGCTCTTCATCGGCGCCGCGATGGCGGCGATCGAGGCCGGACGCTGGGTCATGGCGCGGACGGCCGCACGCCGGGCGGCGGTGCTCACGCCCGCGCTTCTCGTGCTGACGGCCGTGGCCTGGCCGCTCCCCGAGTACGTCGGGTACCGGCACGCGCTCGCGCTCCCGGATACGCGGCACGTGGTAAGGCGATGGATCCTGGCGAACATCCCGGCCGGAGCGCCGATGGCGGTCGAGCTCTACGGTCCGGTGTTCCGTTCGGACGAGCGGTCGATCGTGATCTGGCCGTTCTTCGCGACGCGCGCGCCGCTCGTCCGCCCGGCGTATCACTGGGAATGGCTGGACGGGCTCGCCTACTACGTCGAGTCCCAGGAGGTTTCCAACCGCTTCGCCGTCGATTCCCTCGCGTATCCGGTCGAGTCGGCGTATTACCGCTGGATTCACGCGCACGCGCCGGCCGTCTGGAAGGCGGATCCCAAGACGATGTCCGGCCCCATCATCGAGGTGAGGCGCGTTCCGACCAGCGTCAGCACGCGCGCCGAGCGGGACAGTGTGTTCCAGCTCGCCATGCCCACCGCCAGCGCGGTGAACCGCATCGGGCTCTGGTGCGCCGATTACGCCGTGATGTTCGGCCGGCTGCGCCAGGACGACCGCGCCGAGGAGTGGGCGGACCGCGGACTCCAGGTGCGCGCGTCCCAGATGACGCCGCGCCTCCTCAACACGCTCGCCTACGCCAAGCTGAACCTCGAGAAGTACGACGAGGCCGAGCGGGTCGCCGCGCTCGGCGTGCAGCGCTCACCCAGCGACGGCGTCATCCATCTCTACCACGGCATCGCGCTCCAGGGGCTCGACCGACCGAACGACGCGCTCGCCGAGTACCGAAGGGCGTACGAGCTCTCGCACGACGCACGCGCGCTCATTCGCATGGGCATGGTGCTCGGGGAGATGAAGCGCTTCGACGAGGCGTTGCAGGTGCTCGGCCAGATTCCCGAGGGCCACCCGGACCGCTTCGCCGCGGCGCGCGAGGCGTCGTTGATCCTGATCAACGGCATGCACAAGCCGGCGGAGGGACTCGCGGCGATGCGGGAGGCGGCACGGCTCGCCCCCGATCCCGCCGAGGCGGCGAGGATCAACCAGGAGATCGCGAGGATCGAGGGGGAGCTTCGGGCGGGACGGTAAGGAGGCGTGCGGTTCGGGCCGTTGTCGGCGTTTCGATGGGTATGATCGGCTATCTTGCCCGCTGGCGGGCCTCTCTCTCGAGAATGAGCGTGTCCCGCCTTACCGTGATCAGTGCCCTGGTCGGCAGCCTGATGCCACTCGTTGCCGGCCTCTTGGTGCGCACGGCATTCCTGATCCTTGGCGAGCCGGTCCTTCCCGTTTCCCAGATCCTGAGCTTGACTCACGTCTGGCTCATGATGGCGATCGCGTTCCTGTTGTGCGCACTCCCGGCCACGATGATCCTCCAAGTGGCGTGTGCGCGGCATGGGAAGGTCACGCCTTTCGGATGGGGACTCTTCCTGGGGCTTGCGATCACTTCCCTCGGTCTCTTCTCCTGGAAGTGGTGGGAAGATACCCATGGCGTGATCGAAGGGCTCGCTATGGGCTTCCCGATCCTCCTGCCCATCATCGCCGTGATCTACACCCTGGGCGCCTTGGCCGGCGGCGGGATTGGGATCGCGATCTCCCACTTTGTCCGAGTCCGCCGGGCACCATGACCCGCGCCGGACTACACGGCCCTACGTGGCCTTCTGGGCCTTGATGTGCACCCGCCCGGTGCCCTGCGTGGCGCCGAAGCCGCAGAACTCGACGCGATTGCCGTCCGGATCGCTGAAATAGATCGAGCGCGCGCCCCAGAACGGGAACGAGACCGGCCCTTCCACCTCGAGGCCATGCCGCTCGAGCGCGGCCTTCAGCTCCTCGATCCGCTCGTCTTCGGTCCCGAACGCGAAGTGAAGCGGTCCCTTCACGTGCGCCGCGCCGAACGAGAGCGGCCCCGTCGTGATTCCGATGCGCTGCGACTTCCCCGGCGGTCCCGCCCAGAGCCAGGCGAACTTCTCGTTGCCCGCGTTGTCGACGGCGAGACCGACGACGTCGCGATAGAACGCGAAGGATCGCGCCACGTCCTGCACGACGAGGATGACCTCGGAGATGCCCTGCGCCGGACGGCCACCGAGGGCCGGCGCCGCGGTTTCGATGCTCACAGTCCGTACTCCTTCTGCTTCCGGTAGAGCGTCCTGAGCCCGATCCCGAGGATCTTCGCCGCGCGCTGCTTGTCGTAGCCCACGGAGCGGAGCGTCGCCTCGAGCGCCGCGCGCTCGATCTCGTTCATCGACATACCCACCGACAGGGGCATGGCCGTCGCGGCCGAAGCCTGCTGCTGGCGGATCGTGATGGGAAGATCGGAGACATCGAGCGTGCGGCGCCCCTGCGCGAAGATCACCATCTCTTCGATCGTGTTCCTGAGCTCGCGCACGTTGCCGGGCCACTCGTACTCCATCATCCGGTCCACCACGCCGCGCGTCACGCCGGTGACCTTCCGTCCGTGCTCCTTGTTGAACTCGTGAATGAACGCGTCCACGAGAACCGGGATGTCCTCGCGGCGATCCCGGAGCGGCGGCACCTCGAGCTGGATCACCTTCAGGCGGTAGAAGAGGTCCTCGCGGAACAGCCCGCGCGCCGTCATCAGATCGAGCCGGCGGTTGGTCGCCGCGATCACGCGCGCATCCACGGTCACGGTCTCGTTCCCGCCCACGCGCTCGAATTGCCTGTCTTGGAGCACACGCAGCAGCTTGGTCTGGATCGGGGGGGAGATCTCGGAGATCTCGTCGATGAAAAGCGTCCCGTGATCCGCGATCTCGAAGCGCCCCTTGCGCTGCTGGTCCGCGCCCGTGAAGGCGCCCTTCTCGTGACCGAAGAGCTCGCTCTCGATGATGTTGGCCGAGAGCTCCGCGCAGTGGAGCTTCACGAACCGCTCGTCCTTGCGCGGCGAGAGCTGGTGGATGGCCTGCGCGATCAGCTCCTTGCCCGTCCCCGTCTCGCCATAGATGAGCACGGTCGCGCGGGTCGGCGCGATCTGCACGATCTTGTCCTTGAGGTCCTCCATCACGCGCGACTGCCCCGTGAGGCTGGGGACGCTAAGGCGGCGATCGAGGCGGTCGGCGAGATCCTCCGCTTTGGACACGAGCTGCTGATGCGAGAGCGCGCGGCGGATGACGGCGAGCATCTTGTCGCGATTCAGGGGACGGTGCTGGAAATCGTAGGCCCCCTGGCGCATGGCTTCCGTGGCCAGCTCGAGGGAGCCCTGGTCGGCGATGAAGATGACGCAGACTTCGGGATTCCGCTTCTTCGCCACCTCGAGGAGACGCATGCCGTCCACGCGGTGCGCCTTGAGCTCGGTGATCACGACCTCGGGACCTGGGGCCGCGGTATCCCCGCTCCCGTTGGCGATCGCGCCGTCGAGGATGTTGAACGCCTGCTCGCCGTCCTTGGCCCACTCGACATCGATGTCGTTGGCGGCCAGGAACGCCTTGAGCTCGGCTGTCTCGGACGAGTCCTTGTCCACGATGAGGGCGCGCGGTGGGCGCAGGCTCAACGGAGGGTCTCCTCGATTCAGGAGGAAAGTGGCGAAACCGTAAGAGTTTAGCGGGGGCAATCGCGGAGGTCAAGGCGGGCTCGGCGGACGCCAAACCGCGGTACGGCAGCTACGTCAGCACGTCGGCGATGTTGATGCCGTACTCCTCGGGGTCGAGCGCGGAGACGATGGTCACCAGGTAGGTGGCGTTGGCCTCGTCGCGGGCGGTGAGGTCGAAGATCGGGCCGTCGGCCACGGGCTTCCGGTCCGAATCCGCGACGACCTGCACCTTCGGGCGGAAGATGTCCGTCGCGTTGTGCGAGATCACGACCGCGATCTCGTTCGTATCCAGCAGCACCGTCGTTCCCGCGGGGTACATCCCCACCGTGTTGATGAACGCCTTGATCAGGAGCGGGTCGAACTTGTTCCGGTTCTGCGAGATGATCTGGTGGAGCGCGGCGTACGGAGGAAACGCGCTCTTCCGGTAGGCGCGGTGCGCCGTCATCGCGTCGTAGCAGTCGACGATCGCGACGATCCGGCTGAAGAGGGACTGGTCCATGTGCCCCTCGAGCTGGGGATAGCCGCTCTTGTCGACGTTGATGTGGTGCTCG
>DATJGP010000121.1:0-12488 GCA_035494915.1 Candidatus Eiseniibacteriota bacterium
GGTGGAGCGCGTGAAGCGGAGCCACGGCTGGGTCGTCGAGGATCCGATCCGCCTGCCGAAGACGGCGACCCTGCGCGAGGCGCGCGAGACGATCCGGCGCCACGGCGTGACGGGGCTCCTCATCGAGGAGACGCGCGGGTCCGGAGTCCTCGCCGGCATCCTGTCGAAGCGCGACATGCCCTGGGAGCCGGGACACGATGCCGATGCCGTGGAGCAGCACATGACGCCCTTCGCGCGACTTCATCTCGGACACCCGGGCATGAGCCCCGACGATGCCGTGCGCATCCTGTACGAGCACCGGATCGAGAAGCTGCCGGTCGTCGATGACGGGCGGCGGATCCTCGGCCTCATCACGAAGAGCGACATCCTGCTCTCGCGCGAGCGCCCCGATTCGACGAAGGACGCCAAGGGGCGCCTTCGCGTCGGCGCCGCGGTGGGTGCGCGCGGCGACTATCTGGATCGCGCGGAAGCGCTCCTCGCCGCCGGGGCGGACGCGCTCGTGGTCGACATCGCGCACGGACACTCGGAGGTGATGGCCGACGCGCTCCGCGGGCTTGGAACGCGCTTTCCCAAGGCCGAGCTCGTGGCCGGCAACGTCGGCACCGCGGAGGGCGCACTGTTTCTCCGAGATCTGGGCGTGGCCGCCGTGAAGGTGGGCATCGGCCCTGGCCGCGGATGCCGGACGAGGCTCGAGACCGCGGCGGGCGTGCCGCAGCTCGAGGCCATCTACGAGGTCCGCCTCGCGCTCGGCGATGCCACGCCCATCATCGCGGACGGTGGCATGAGGGACGACAAGGACATCGTGCTCGCGCTTCTCTGCGGCGCTTCGTCCGTGATGCTCGGCAGCATGCTCTCCGGAACGGACGAAGCGCCTGGGCGTGTGATCGAGGATCCGGCGACGCACGAGAAGCGCAAGGTCTACCGCGGCATGACCTCGCCCCAGGCGGTGCTCGCGACTCTCTACGGCGCGGGGGACGAGGAGGAGATCGGGCGCGCGCTCGACACGCCGGCGGAAGGGCAGGAGGTGGAGGTGCCCTATCGGGGAAGCGTGCGCGACGTGCTCCACCGCCTGCGCGGACACTTGAAGAGCGCGGTGAGCTATTCCGGAGAGACATCGATCGGCGCCGCGCGCCAGATCCTGCTCGAGCGTCCCGAGGCATTCCTGATTCCGCTGTCGGAGGCATCCCGTCGGGAGTCGTACGAGCGCTGAGCTGACGCCGTGCCTGCTCGTCCCGCTCCGTGCGGCGAGCGAGTTCTCGCTCGGCGACGGCACCGCCTGTGTCGAGGATCTCGCGGCGCGCGCCGCGGCGCGACCGTCCGTATGCGTAGGTTCTCCGTGCGCTAGCGAAGCCGGTCTGTCACGATGGAAGGGTGCCGCCCGCCAACCTGCGGCCCTGGACCAAGGCCGGAGCATCATGCTCCAGCCGCGAGCCAAAGGTAGGTATGCCATGCCATCCGACCGCGAGCATTCCCCGCGATCTCCCGAGCAGCGCCCCAAACGCCCCTCCGATCCGCCGCAGAAGCCCGACGCTCCGCCACGCGTGCCGCATCCCGAGCCGGACCTGCCGGTGCCGCCTCCGGGTTCGCCGGGACCGGAGCCCCGGACCATGCCGGAGTTCGGCCGGGAGCATCCTAAGGACGAACGCAGACAGCAAGAGGACGAGCGCCGGCACAGCGAGGAGCGCAGGCACCGCCGGGAGGACCTGGACGAAGCGGGCGAGGAGTCGTTTCCGGCGAGCGATCCGCCGGCCGTGGGGCGCCCCGATCCGCCGCCCCTTCCGGGACCGCACCGTTGAAGGCCGTCGTTCGGCTCCTCGCGGCCACGATCCACTCCTGGCGCGAGGACAAGGCGCCCCGCCTCGGGGCGGCGCTCGCGTACTACACGATCTTCTCCATCCCGCCGCTGCTCATGCTCCTCATCGGGATGGCGTCGCTCGTGTTCGGTCGCGATGCGGTGGAAGGACGAATCGTGGGGACGATCCAGGGACTGATCGGCGCGGGAGGCGCCGCGGCCATCCAGGACATGCTCCGGAACGCGCACGCCTCCGGCCACGGCTTGATCGCGACCGTGATCGGATTCGTGACGCTCCTGCTCGGCGCCTCGGGGGTGGTCTCGAGCCTGAAGGACGCGCTCAACACGATCTGGGAGATCGAGCCGAAGCCCGGACGGGGCATCCTCGCCTTCCTGAAGGATTACATTTTCTCGATGTCGCTCGCGCTAGCGGGGGGCTTTCTCCTCCTCGTCAGCCTCGCCGTGAGCGCGGCGCTGGCCGCGCTCGGCGACTACCTGGGGCGCGTTCTGCCGGGGGGCGCCGGGGTCTGGGGGACCGTGAACGTGGTCCTCTCCGTCCTCGTGATCGGATTCCTCTTCGCCGTCCTCTTCAAGTATCTCCCCAGCGCGCGCGTGGCCTGGAAGGACGTCCTCCTCGGAGGACTGTTCACGTCCGTGCTCTTCACGGTCGGTGAGACTCTGATCGGGCTCTACCTCGGACGCACGAAGGTGGGCTCGGCCTTCGGCGCGGCGGGATCGCTCGTCGTCATCCTCGTGTGGGTCTACTACTCATCCATGATCCTCTTCTTCGGAGCGGAGTTCACACAGGCCTACGCCAGGCTGTACGGCTCGCGCATCGTGCCCGATCGGGACGCGCGACCGGTGGCGGACGAGCAACGGGAGCAGCAGGGAATTCCACGGCGGCAGGGAGCCTCGCGCCCCTTCGCGCCCGGCGTGCGCTAGAATGGGGCCACGCACCCGGCGGGTCGGGGCGGAATGGGAAGGGAGGTCGTGTGGACCAAGCCGCGGCGAACGCTCCAGGCATCAGCCTCAAGCAGGCCCTCGGAATTCCTCTCAACGTTCTCTGCTTTCTCTTCCTCATGGTGCTCGCGTGGGGAAGCTGGGCCGGGTTCTTCGCGCACCCGGCGCGCGTGGGCGTCGTGGTGGTGCATCTCCTCATGATGCCGGTCATGACGATCTGCACCGCGGGACGGAGCCGGGGCGTCCGACACGAGCCGGACTGGAAGCCCTTCTTCCCGCTCCTCGTGTTTCACTCCCTCTTCACCGCATGGGTCATGCCCTACATGGACGCGCGCGATCTCTTCGTGCTCCCGGGAGGTGACGCGCTGCGCTATGCGGGGCTCGCGATCCTCTCGCTCGGCGCGCTTCTCCGCGTCTGGCCGATGATGACGCTCGGGCGGCGCTTCGCGTCGGTCGTCGCGATCCAGGAGGGGCACAAGCTCCACACGTCGGGGATCTATCAATGGGCGCGCCACCCGTCCTACGTGGGCATCCTGCTCATGGACATCGGATTCGCGTGCGTCTTCCGGAGCAGCGTGGCGGTGCTCCTCCTGCCGCTCGTGTTCTGGATGTTCCACCGGCGGATGGACGTGGAGGAAGCGCTCCTCGTCGACGCGTTCGGCGACGAGTACAAGGCCTACATGGGCCGCTCGGCGCGCCTGCTGCCGGGAGTCTATTGATGCGGCGATCGATCCTCGCGCGCACCGCCCTCGTCCTCGCCTTGGCGGGGACGGGCGGCTGCGCGGCGGCGAGCCAGCTCGCCGCGCTCCAGCAGGTCGAGTTCCGCTTCGACCACATCGGCTCGCCGATGCTCGCGGGCGTGCCGCTCGAGCGCACCCACTCGTACAGCGACTTCACCACCTCCGAGCTCACCAAGCTGGCCGAGTCGGTGACGTCCGGCCTCCTGCCGATGGAGCTGACGGTCCACGTCACGGGGCGCAATCCCGAATCGAACTCCGTGACCGCGCGCCTCGTCGCGATGGACTGGGTCTACCTGGTCGACGACCGTGAAACGGTCTCGGGACGGCTGACCGACCCGGTGTCCTTCAAGCCGGGAGTGGTTCAGGACATTCCGCTGCGGGTGGGGTTCGACATGATGAGCGCCTTCGACGAACGGGGGCGGAGCATGCTCGAGCTGGCGCTCGCACTCGCCGGACAGTCCTATGGCAGCCACAAGGTGATGTTCCGGATCACTCCCACGGTCGAGACCCCCGCGGGCCCCATCCAGTACCCGGTTCCGCTCTCCTTCGACATCTCCTCGAGCCAGAGCCGGTAATTCCTTGAACGTCAGTCCGTTCCAGGTCCGGGCTTTAGGCTGCCCGGATCGCGGCCAACGGACGGGCTCGGAGGGCTGTAGAGGAGTTCGTATGGCAACGAACGTCTGCCGGCGTCTTGCCGGCTTCTCCCCTCGTCGCTCCCTCACCCCGGGCGCCGTGGTCCTCCTCTCGATCGCCCTGGTCGTCGCAGGCTGCTCGTCGCAGAAGAAGACCCGCTCCGTTCGCGTGCCCGTGAAGGTGGCGCATGCGGAGGAGCAGTCCATGCCCTACGCCCTGACCTCGGTTGGCACGGTCGAGGCGCTCCGCACGGCCGCGGTCGGATCGCAGGTGGGAGGCGTGATCACGCGCGTGGCGTTTCGCGAAGGGGACGTCGTCGGCAAGGGGCAGGTGCTCATCCAGCTCGATCCGCGGCCGTTCCATGCCGCCCTCGAGCAGGCCAGGGCGACGCTCCAGCGCGATCGCGCGCAGGCGGAGGCCGCGCGCCTCGACGCGGAGCGGAGCCTCAGCCTCTATCAGGCGAACGTCCTCTCGCAGGCCGAGTGGGATCAGAAGCGGTCCGCCAACGAGGCCTCCGCCGCAACCGTGCGCGCGGACTCCGCGTCGGTGATGAATGCATCGCTCGCCTTCCAGTACGCCACGATCCGGTCGCCGATCGCGGGGCGCACCGGACGGCTCAACGTGAACGTGGGGGACTACGTGAAGGCCGCCACGAGCGATCCGCTCGTGACCGTGATCCAGCCCGATCCCATCCGCGTGCGCTTCACGATCCCGGAGCGCGACGTGCCGGCGCTCCAGCGCTACCTCCACGCCCACCCGAAGGTGGAGATCACGTCCGCCGGAGGCGGCGAGCCGGTCTTGGGCTCGCTCACCTTCGTCGACAACGCGGTGGACCAGGTGAGCGGGACGCTCCTCTTGAAGGGGGAATTCCCGAACCGGGACGGAAGGCTCGTGCCGGGACAGTTCGTGGACGTGAAGCTCGTCCTCTATATCGCACCGCGGGCGATCGTCGTGCCCTCGCTCGCCGTCTCGACCGGGCAGCAGGGCGCCTTCGTCTACATCGTGAACCCGGACTCCACCGTCACCACGCGCCCCGTCCAGGTGGATCGCACCGTGGACGAGCTCACGATCGTGTCGAGTGGCCTCAAGCCCGGTGAGTCGGTGGTGACCGACGGGCAGCTTCGGCTGAGTCCCGGCGCCAAGGTGGTCATCAAGAAGCCGACCCCCCAGGGGGCGGCGGCGGACGCGGCCCCCACGGGGGAGCGCGCGGACCGATGAATCTCTCCTCCATCTTCATCCAACGGCCGGTCATGACCACGCTCGTCATGATCGGCATCTTGATCTTTGGGATCATCGGCTACACGCAGCTTCCGGTGAGCGACCTCCCGAACGTCGACTACCCCGTGATCTCCGTGAGCGCGAACCTTCCCGGCGCGAGCCCCCAGACCATGGCCTCGGCGGTGGCCACGCCGCTCGAGAAGCAGTTCACGACCATCGCCGGCATCGAATCGATGACCTCCACCAGCACCCAGGGGTCCACCTCGATCACGCTCCAGTTCGCGCTCGACCGGCAGATCGACGCGGCCGCGCAGGACGTGCAGGCCGCGATCGCGAAGACTCTCCGCTCGCTTCCGACGGGCATCACGCCTCCGTCCTATCAGAAGGTGAACCCGGCCGATTCGCCGATCCTCTTCCTCGCGATGACGTCGGAGATGCTCTCGCTCTCCCAGCTCGACGACTACGCAGAGAACGTGATCGCGCAGCGCCTCTCGACGGTGGACGGCGTGGCGCAGGTCTCGGTCTTCGGCGCCCAGAAGTACGCGGTCCGGATCCAGCTCGATCCGCGGGCGCTCGCGTCGCGCGGCATCCCGATCGGGGACGTCACCGACGCGATCGACGCCGCGAACGTGAACCTCCCGACCGGGATTCTCTGGGGACCCAACCGCACCGCCACCGTGATGGCCGGCGGACAGCTCCAGAGCGCGGCGGAGTTCGGCGACATCATCGTCGCGGTGCGGGACGGAGCGCCGGTCCGGCTCAAAGATCTGGGCGTGGTGAAGGACGACGTGCAGAACAACCGCGTCGCGAGCTGGTATCAGGGGCAGCGCAACATCACGCTCGCCATCCAACGCCAGCCGGGGACGAACACGGTCGAGGTGGCCGCCGCGGTCCACAAGATGCTGGATACGCTCCGCCCCCAGCTCCCGGCGTCGGTCGGAGTGCACGAGCTCTTCGACCGCTCCGAGGGGATCCGGCACTCGGTGCGCGACGTCCAGTTCACGCTCCTCCTCACGCTCGCGCTCGTCGTGCTCGTGATCTTCCTCTTCCTCCGGAATCTTCCGGCGACCGTCATCCCGAGCCTCTCCTTGCCGCTCTCGCTCGTCGGGACGTTCGCGATCATGCACCTGCTCGGCTACAGCCTGGACAACCTCTCCCTGATGGCGCTCACGCTCTCCGTGGGGTTCGTGGTGGACGACGCCATCGTGATGCTGGAGAACATCCACCGGCACATCGAGATGGGGAAGACGCCGATGCAGGCGGCGTTCGAGGGCTCGCGCGAGATCGGCTTCACCATCCTCTCGATGACGCTCTCCCTCGTGGCGGTGTTCATCCCGGTGCTGCTGCTCGGCGGGATCCTGGGCCGCCTCTTCCACGAGTTCGCGGTGACGATCAGCGCGGCCATCCTGGTCTCCGGCTTCGTGTCGCTCACGCTGACCCCGATGCTCTGCAGCCGGTTCCTCAAGGCCGAGCACGTGGAGCAGCACGGCCGCGCCTACCGGACCATCGAGGATCTCTACGACCGGATGTTCCGCGCGTACGACCGCTCGCTCATCTGGGTGATGGACCACCGCCGCGCGACGATGGCCTTCTCGCTCGCGATCCTGGTGGGCACGTTCGCGCTCTTCAAGGTTGCGCCGAAGGGCTTCATCCCGAGCGAGGACACGGGACGCATCCAGGCGAGCACCGAGTCGGCCCAGGGGACGTCGTTCACGGCGATGGTCGAGAAGCAGCGGCAGGTGGCCGCGATCATCGCGAAGGATCCGAACGTCGACGCGTTCGCCTCCTCGGTCGCATCGGGGGGAGGCGTCTCGGGGACCAACCAGGGGCGGTTCATCATCCGGCTGAAGCCGCGCAACCAGCGCGACAAGTCCGCGGACGAGGTGATCCGCGCGCTCCAGCCGAAGCTCTCGCAGGTGCCGGGCATCCGCGTGTTCCTCCAGAATCCCCCCGTCATCAACGTCGGGGGGCGGTTCTCGAAGAGCCAGTACCAGTACACGCTCCAGAGCGGCGATCTCGAAGATCTCTACGACGCCTCGAACGCGCTCACGACCAAGCTCCAAGACTTGCCGGGACTCACCGACGTCACGAGCGATCTCCAGATCTCGAACCCGCAGGTGAACGTGGCGATCGACCGGGACCGCGCCTCGCAGCTCGGCGTGACGGCGCAGCAGATCGAGGAAGCGCTCTACGACGCCTACGGCTCGCGCCAGGTCTCCACCATCTTCACGTCCAGCGACCAGTACTGGGTGATCCTCGAGCTCCTCCCCGAGTATCAGCGCGACCTGACCGCGCTCCAGAGCCTCTACGTGGGATCGAAGAACGGCACGCTCGTGCCGCTCGGGTCGGTGGCGCGCATCCAGTCCGGCGTCGGCCCGCTGAGCGTGAACCACCAGGGGCAGATCCCCTCCGTCACCATCTCCTTCAACCTGCGCGAAGGGGTTTCGCTGGGGACGGCGGTTGGGGACGTGGAGCGTGTGGCCCGAGAGACGCTTCCGGCGAACGTGACGGGGAGCTTCTCGGGCACGGCGCAGGTCTTCCAGGCGAGCCAGGGGGGACTCCTCGTCCTCCTCGTGCTCGCGATCTTCGTGATCTATCTCGTGCTCGGGATCCTCTACGAGAGCTTCATCCATCCGATCACGATTCTCTCCGGACTTCCGTTCGCCGGATTCGGCGCGCTCCTCACGCTCGTGATCTTCCGGACCGAGCTCAGCATCTACGCGTTCGTCGGGATCATCCTCCTGATCGGGCTGGTCAAGAAGAACGCGATCATGATGATCGATTTCGCGCTCGACGCCGAGCGGAACGAGGGGAAATCACCGCGGGATGCGATCATCGAGGCCTGCCGCGTCCGCTTCCGCCCGATCATGATGACCACCATGGCCGCCCTCATGGGCACGCTCCCGATCGCGATCGGGCTCGGCACGGGGTCCGAATCCCGCCGCCCGCTTGGCCTCGCGGTGGTGGGGGGACTGGCCTTCTCCCAGCTCATCACGCTGTACGTCACTCCCGTGATCTACACCTACCTCGATGCCTTCTCGCAGCGGGTGACCCGAAAGAGCCGTGCGAAAGCGCCTGCCCGGGCACTCGATGAAGGGGGCGCCCTCCCGGTATCCTCGTGAACGGGGCCCCGCGCGGGTGCACGCCGCGGATCGCGGGGCCAACGGTCGGCGGGTCCCGGATGTAATCCCGTACGAGCCCTGACCCCGCGGCCACGAGATCCATGGCGGAGGAATGGCGTGGGGGAGGAAGTCGAGGCTCCGGAACCGGCGCTCGTCGCGCGCGTGCGCGCGGGCGAATCGTCGGCGTTCGACGAGCTGGTCCGGCTGCACGTGGGACGCGTCTTCGCGATCGTCCTCCGCGTGCTGGGCCAGCGCGAGGACGCGGAGGACGTGACGCAGGAGGTCTTCCTCGCCGTCCTCGAGAAGCTCGGCAGCTACGACCCGAGACGTCCGTTCGCGCCGTGGCTCTACCGGATCGCCACCAATCGCGCGCTCAACGCGAGAAAAGCGCGTCAGCTCCGGCGCATGGACGAGATCCCGGAGTCGGCGCCTGCGATGGGCGACACGCCGGACGTCGCGACGGCGAAGGCGGAGGAGCGGGAGCGCTTGGCGCGAGCCATGCTAGAGCTGCCCGAGAAGCAAATGCTCATCGTCAAGCTGTTCGAACTCGAAGGATTCTCGAGCGTGGAGATCGGATCCATGCTCGGCATGGCGGACGGAACGGTTCGCTGGCATCTGTTGAAGGCGCGAGAGCGGCTGCGCCGCGCGCTCGCGCCGATGGAGGAGAGGCACCCATGAACACGGAACCCGAGCGCGATCTCGAATTGGCCGCGGCGCTGCGCCGCCTGGAGGGGGGATCGCTCCTCACCGAGGTGGAGCAGACCCGCATCCAGAACGCGATCCGGATCGGCGCGCGTGAAGCGCTCGCGCGCTTGAGCCGCACCCCGCGGACGCCGCTCGAGGCCATCGGCGGATGGTGGAGGGCGGCGCTGCCCGTGGCGGCCGCGGCCGCGCTCATGCTCGCACTGGTCCAGCCGTGGCACGGACGTCCCGCTCCGGAGGAAGCAACCGCGCGCTCCGGGCTCGCCCTGGTCGTGGCGGGCGAGGCGGAGGAGCACGACGTGGCGCGCGCCATCGTGGGCAGCCCGTCCGAGGATCTGTGGGTCGCCGACACCGGAGGGAACGGACCGTGAACGGAACGCCGCGCCAGCCGGCGCGCGTCCCGCCGCGGGTCGCCGCCGTCCTTCTTCTCACAGGAATGTTCGCGATCGGCGTGGTCGCCGGCGTCGCGCTCGAGCGCGCGCGCGACCGCCGTGGGCGGGAGCCGCACCGCGTGCGCGACGGCGTGCCCGTCTGGGCGCTCCCCGAGCGCGACCAGCGGCGGCACTGGGCCCGCGTTTCCGATCAGCTCGCCCTCACGCCCGAGCAGCGCGCGCAGGTCGATTCCATCCTCACGCGCCGCGCGCGCCAGCTCGATGCCGCGCGCGCCCAGGTGGAGCCGACCATGAGCGCGATCATGTCGTCCGCGCGGAGCCAGATCGACAGCGTCCTGACCCCCGATCAGCTCGCGCGCATCCAGGAGATGCGCCGTCAGCGCGCGAAGGAGCGTGGCCAGTGAGGATCCTCGCGACGTCCTTCCTGGCCGCGTTCGTCAGCTTCGTTCCGCTGGCGCCCGCCCTTGCGCAGCCGGCGCAGCCGGACTCCGTGCCGGCGCCCGATCTCGCGCCGCGCGATCCGCTCCTCGCGTCCACGGCCGAGCCCAGGCCGATCACGCTCGTCGAGGCGGTCGATCTCGCGCGGCGGAACTCACTCATCCGCGTTCAGGCCCGCGGACGGTCGCGCAACGCCTCGGCGGCCGTGCGCTCCGCGTATGGCGCCTACGTGCCCACGCTCAGCATCACGGGTGGCGGCACGCGGCAGCTTCCGGAGTCGGGAGACCGCACGCGGATCGACAACGGGCAAGTGATCGTCCTGCCGGCGACCCCGTGGTCCTACAACACGACCATCTCCTCCAACCTGCAGCTCTTCGACGGCGGGCGGCGCCTCTACGAGCTCCATCAGGCGCACGCGGAAGAGGACGCGTCGGAGACGAACGAGAACCAGCAGCAGTTCCAGGCCGTCCTCGAGGCGAAGCAGCAGTACTTCAACGTGCTCGCCTGGCGCGAGTCCGAGGTGGCGGCCATCGCCCAGCTCGACCAGGCGCAGCAGCAGCTCAAGGCCGCGGTCCTCCGGGTGCGCGCCGGCAACGCGACCCGCTCGGACTCGCTCCGCTCGGTGATCCAGGTCTCGGACGCGCGGCTCACGCTGAGCGAAGCGAGGAACAACGTCGTTGTCGCGAACGCGTCGCTCACGCGCGCCGTCGGGTCCGAGGTGCCGGTGACGGCCGCCGGCGAGGACTCGACCAGCCTGATCGGGATCTCGGTCGGCGAGGCGGACCTGGTGAAGCTCGTCGAGCAGAGCCCCTCGGTGCTGCTGGCGCAGGCGGAGCTGGACGTGGCGTCGGCGGGACAGAAGGTGGCGCGCACCGGATACATCCCCACGGTCAACGCGGCCTACAACTACTCGGGGAGCGGTACCGAGCGGCCGTTCGCCTTCGGCACCGAGGACTTCGACTACAACGGCTCGCTTCGCCTCTCGTTCAACATTCCCATCTTCGACCAGTTCGTCCGCGAGGAGAGCGTGGTCCGGGCCAACGTTACGAGGGACATTGCCGAGGCCGCGCTCCGGGATGCGAAGCTGGCGGCGCATCAATCGCTGGCGCAGAGCCTCGCCGATTACCGGAATGCCGAGGAGCGCGTGTTCACGCAGACCGCCACGCTCAGCACGGCGGAGGAGGACTACCGCGTCCAGCAGCGCCGCTACCAGGTCGGAGCCTCGACCCTGCTCGATCTCCTGACCTCGCAGACCACCGTGAATCAGGCGCGCCAGGCCCTGATCCGCGCGCGATTCGACCAGCGCGTCGCCAAGGCCCAGCTCGAGGCGCTCGTCGGGAGGTCCCTGTGAGCCCCGAGAACGCGGGGCCGAAGCCCGGGAACGAGCGGAAGCGCGGCGGCATGAACCGCTGGATCACGATCGGCGCCGTGGCGATCCTCGCCATCGTCGCCGTCATCTTCATCACGCACCGGAAGAAGACGACGAAGATGGTCATCGAGACCGCGGCGGTCGATCGCCAGGACATCACCGTCACCGTCGAGGCGAACGGCTCCATCGAGCCCATCAACGTCATCGAAGTAAAGTCAAAGGCGTCGGGACAGATCATGAAGATGCCGGTCGACGTCGGCTCCAACGTGACGCCGAGCCAGCTCCTCGTCCAGATCGACCAGCGCGACGTGAAGAACCAGTTCGATCAGGCCCAGGCCGCGCTCCGCGCCGCCCAGGTCTCGAACGAGGTCGCGCTCGCGCAGCGAAAGCGCTCCGACCAGCTCGCGTCGGAGGGCGTGATCACGGCGACCGAGCACGAGACCGCGACCCTGGCCTACGAGAGCGCGCGCTCCGCGCTCGTGCGCGCGCGCACCGATCTCGACATCGCGCGGCAGAAGCTCGAGGACGCGACGGTCCGCGCCCCCTCGGCCGGGACGATCATCGAGAAGCCGGTCTCGGTGGGGACCGTCATCTCGTCGGCCACCTCCTCGGTGAGCGGCGGGACGACGCTTCTCAAGATGGCCGACCTGAAGCAGATCCGGCTCCGCTCCCTGGTGAACGAGACCGATATCGGCAACGTGAAGCCGGGGCAGCAGGCCACTGTCGTCGTGGACGCGTATCCCGATCGCCAGTTCCGGGGATCGGTCGAGAAGATCGAGCCCGTCGCCACCGTGGATCAGTCCGTGACGCAGTTTCCCGTCCTCATTTCGATCGCGAACGAGGATAAGCTCCTCATGCCGGGCATGAACGGCGAGGTGACGATCCTCGTCGAGGAGCAGGACGATGTGCTCGCGGTTCCGATCGATGCGATCCGGACCACGCGGGAAGCGGCCGAGGCGGGGCAGGCGCTGGGCCTGAAGCCGGACGACATCCGGAATGATATCCGCAAGCAGGCGCAGACGCGCATGGCTGCGGCTGGCGGGGGCGGAGCCGGTGTCGCCGCCGATCCAGCCGCGGCCGGCGCTGGACGCGGCACCGCGATGGCGCAGCCGGGCGGCGCCG
>DATJGP010000122.1:0-21776 GCA_035494915.1 Candidatus Eiseniibacteriota bacterium
CTTCGACATGAAGATCCTCGCTCTCACCGTCGTCCGCATCTTCCGCGACCCGAGCGCGAACTAGGAGGCTTTGGCATGGCGGTACGGCTTCACGTGGGCTGCGGCACCGTGTATCTGGACGGGTACGTGAACCTCGATGTCGAAGTCCCGGGTTATTCCTTCCTCGCGTCGGAGCGGCCCGATCTCGCGGATCGGAATCGCACGACGGTGGACCGCTACTACAAGAAGGAGGAGTCCCAGGCGTCGCTCGAGCACGGACCGGGGGAGGTCCAGTACTGCGTGGTGGATCGCTACGCCGATCTCCGCGCGCTTCCGTACGACCCCGACACGGCGGACGAGATCCGAAACGTGCAGGTGCTCGAGCATCTGGGCATGCGGGAGGCGCCGGCCGTTCTCCGCCACTGGTACGAAATCCTTCGTCCAGGGGGGATGCTCCACGTGGACGTGCCCGACTTCGAGGAGACCGCGCGCCAGCTCCTGGCGCAGCCGGACGAGGCGTCCAAGGACTGGTACTACCGGCTCGTCTACGGCAGCCAGAAGAATGCGTACGCATTCCACAAGAACGGCTTCAGCCCGGCGAGGCTGGAGCGGCTCCTGCGCGAAGCGGGATTCCGCGAGGTGCGCCCGGTGGAGAACCGGATCCACTTCTATCCGGTGGCGATCGCCGAAGCGATCAAGTAGCCCCGACCCGCTTGCGCATCTTCCTCGTCCTCCACCGGAGCCCGAACCCCGCGTTCACGTCGGATCTGTGGAAAGACAACCTCCACGATCCGCTCGTCGCCATGGGGCACGACGTCGTGCTCTGGGGTGAGGGGATCGCACCTCTCTTCGATCTCGATCCGGACGACCCCGGAACCGCGGCGCCACGCGCGCGGTTCACCGAGCGCTTCCTCTCCGCGGTCGAGGAGGCCCATCGCGCGGCGCCGCTCGACCTCGTGATCACGTACGTGATGGACAGCCATCTCGAACCGGCCGCGATCGATCGCGTGCGCGACCGCATCGCGCCGATCCTCAATTTTTTCTGCAACAACGTGCATCAGTTCCACCTCGTGCGGCGGAACGCGCGCCACTTCTCGTTCTGCCTCGTGCCCGAGGCCGAAGCGATCCGCCGGTACAGGCAGGCGATGGCGGAGCCGCTCTTCTTTCCGATGGCGGCCAACCCCGATCGCTACCATCCGATGGACACCGGCCTGAGGTACGACGCCACGTTCTCGGGGCAGCGCTATGGCGATCGCACCGCCGGCATGCTCGCGCTCTGTGACGCGGGCGTCGACGCGCACGCGTTCGGCCAGTACTGGGATCCCGTCCCAACGGCCGGTGAATCGGCGGGTCCGAGCCAGCCGGGGATCGTGGCGCGTGCCATCCAGCTCGCGTTCGGCGGAAGGAACGTGCTCCAGGCGATGCGTGACCGGATGGACTGGGACCGGCTCCGAACGCTCCACCCGTCGGCGCTCCATGGTCCCGTGAGCGACGAGCGGTACGTCGCGCTCTTCAGCGAGAGCCGGATCAGCCTCGGGTTCCTCATCCTCGGGGACACGCACCGCACCTCGCGGCCGCTCCGCCAGATCCGGCTTCGCGAGTTCGAGGCGCCGATGGCGGGGGCGTTCTACGTGACGGGCTGGCTCGACGAGATCGCGCTTCACTACGAGATCGGGAAGGAGATCGTCTGCTACCGGTCCCAGGATGAGCTGGTGGATCTGAGCCGCTATTACCTCGCGAACCACACGGAACGGGAGAAGATTCGTCTCGCGGGGCACGTGCGCGCGCTGCGCGACCACACGTGGCGGCGGCGGTTCGAGGACCTGTTCGCGGAGCTTCGGCGCCGCGGGGCGATCGCGGGCGACTGACTCAGACTCGCGTGATCAGCGCCGCGAGCGTCGTGAGGAGCGCGGCCGCGACCACCGCTACCGCGACATCGCCGGGGCGCGGCCCCACTCCCGCGCGCCGCATGCGAATCATCGCGATCGCGAAGAGCACTCCGCCTCCGGCCGCGTAGGCGAAGGGAAGCGACCGCGCACCCGCTCCGGCGAATGTGAACGCGGCGTACGCGGCGGCGAGCGCGATCGGCTGGGTGACTCCGATGCCGACCCAGAGCCGGCGCCCTCCCACCGGCAGCGCTCCCGCCGACCAGGTGAGCGCGGCGATGCGGCCGAACTCGCCGAGGAGCGTCCAGGCCATGAGCGGCCGCGCCCCATCGAAGCGGTTGGAGTAGAGGAGATGGAGGAGGGGCGCCGCGGCCACCATCATGAACGCGGTCCCGGCGGTCGCGAGGAGAAGGAGCGGCTTCCATTGCCGCCTCGTGTAGGTCCGCGCGGCGTCCACGCCGCCGGCGGCGGACGCGGCGCTGATCTTTCCGAAGGCATAGCTCGACAGATAGGCATAGAACACGGCGCCGACGAGCTGCGCCATCGCGAGTGCCGCCTGCAGGAGCCCGTTCGCGTCGACGCCGTGCGCGCGGACGTAGTGCGCGCGGAGCGCGAGCATCGTCCCGAGGTCGAGAAGCGACATGAAGAGCGCGGCGGTGCCGAGGCCGAGGAGCTGCTTCGCGACGTCGCGCCGGACGATCGGGCGCGTGGGGCGTCCGGGCATGTCGCGATACGCGCGCCCTCGCGCGAGGAGGACGCCCAGGGTGCCGGCGGGCCAGAAGACCGCGACCGCGATGGTCGCGCCCACGAGCCCGGCGCGAGGCACGAGGAGGAACGTCGCCGCGAGCGAGGCGACGCCGCCGAGCGCGGCAAAGACCACGGGGCTGATCACGTCCGAGCGTCCCGCGAAGAGACCCAGGAGGAGATTCGAGATCGCGTAGCCGGCCAGGCCGAGCACCGACCAGCGCACGAGGTCCGCGTGGGAGGACACGTCGAGAAGCGCTTTCGAGACTCCGGGGGCGAGGAGGAGCGCGGCGGTCGCGATCGCGAGCACGGCCGCCGCGACGAGGCCGAACGCGGTCCAGAAGCTGCGCCGCGCCCCCTCGCCATCGCCCCGTCCGAGCGCGTGCGCGATCGCCTGCGCGACGGGGAGCGTCATGCCGAGCCCCGCGGCGATGCCGAGCCACGTCTGTCCGGAGACGATTTGCGCGAGCACGCCGATGCCCGACACGTCGAGATGCGTCGCGAACCACTTGTTGCGAACCACGCTCATGACGGCGATCGCGGCGGGATACGCGGCGGTCGCGGCGAGCCTGGCGCCGCGATCGAGCCAGAGCTTCGCCCCCGGCGGCATGGAAAGGATCGGTACTCCGAGCGGCGTGGGCGCGCGGTCGGGCTCTTCGGTGGGCATGCGCGGCAGTGTCGAGGACCCTCCGCGTGGTGTCAATCGCGCCTCCGGCCGCGTGCTACAGTCCGACTCCCATGAATGCCAACGCCCCTCTCGTGAGCGTCCTCCTCGCGAGCCGAAACGGCGCGCGGTTCCTGCCCGAGGCGCTCGCGAGCATCGCCAGCCAGACCTACCCCGCGATCGAGCCGATCCTGGTCGACGACGGCTCGACCGACGGAACGCGCGCGATCCTCGCGCGCTTCGCCGAGGCACACCCCGAGGCACGCGTCCTCCACACCAACGGGATCGGACTCGCGGCGGCGCTCGCGCTCGCCGCACGGGAGGCGCGCGGTGCGTACCTCGCGCGACACGATGACGACGACCGCTCCCACCCCGAGCGCATCGCGCGGCAGATGTCGTTCCTCGAAGCGAATCCCGAGGTAGGAGTGCTGGGCACCGCGGCGCACATGATCGACGGCGAGGGCCGGCGGATCGGATCCCATCCGGTCCCGCTCACGTCGGACGAGATCCGGCACGTCCTCCGGCGCGCGGCGCCGTTCGTGCACGGCTCGGTGGTGATGCGCCAGGAGGCATACGAGGCGGCCGGCGGATATCGCGGCGCCTTTCCCGCGTCACAGGACTACGACCTCTGGCTGCGCATGGCGCCGCGCACGGGACTCGCCAACCTGGCGGAGCCGCTCTACGAGTGGCGGCTCCACGACGCGGGCGTCTTCTCGCGCGCGCGCGGCGATCAGCTCTTCTATGCCGCCGTGGCCCGAGCGTTCGCGGACGAGCGGCGCGACGCCGGATCCGATTCGGTGGCGCTCCTTTCGAACGGCGCGGATCCGGAGGCATTCTTGAGCCGCTATCCGCGCGCGGGGCGGCTCGCGCTCTACCTCGGTGAGGTCCACGTGCGCGAGGGGCTGGGGCCCGAGGGACGCCGCTATCTCGGCCGCGCGCTCCGGGAATCGGAATTCAAGGCGCTCCCCTGGTGGCTCCTCGCGTGGCTGATCCCGTGGACGCCGCGGGGCCGTCGGGCCTCGCGTCGCGCGCGCACGTGAAGATCCTCCTCGCCGCGGACGTCGATCTCTCGAAGCCGGGCGGCCTCGAGACTCACGTGCTCGAGCTCTCCCAGAGGCTCGCCGCTCGCGGCCACGAGGTCGACCTCTGGGCGCGGGGCATCCCGAACGCCGTGCGTGTGCTCGAGCCGTCGCGCTACGACATCGTCCATCGCCACACGATGGCGTGGCCGCGGAGCGTGGATCCCGGTTCGCGCGTGGTCACGACGCTCCACTTCTGCGTCGCCGCCAAGATGGACGCGTACGTGCGCCTCGGCCGCCTGAAGACCCTGGCCAGGCCGGGGAACTGGAGCGCGCGGGCGGAGGAGCGGCGCGCCGCGCGAGCTCCCGGGGCGCTGATCGCGGTTTCCACGCGGGTCCGGGACGAGTTCGCGCGCTTTCACGGAATCGACGCCGCACGCGCCGTCGTGATCCCGAACGGCGCCTCCTTCGATCCGCCGCGCGAGGGCCGCGAGGCCTGGCGCCTCAGGCACGGAATCGACCCCAGCACGCCGATTCTGCTCACGATCGGGAGACACGACTTCGTGAAGGGGTATGACCTCTTGGAGCGCGCGTGGGTCGAGGTTCGATCGCGCCATCCCCGGGCACTCTGGGTCGTGGTCGGGGGGAGCGGTCCGGGGCGATCGGACGGACGGCTCGTGACGGGATCGGTCCCGCGCGACCACGTGACCGAATGGATTCACGCATCCGATCTGGGGGCGCTGCCGTCGTACTACGAAGGATGCAGCGTCGCGCTCCTCGAGATGCTCGCGGGGCGTCTCTACACGCTCGCACACGACGTCGGAGGCGCGTCCGACGCGATACGCGCGGGCGAGAACGGGGAGATCGTTTCGCGCGATGCGCGCACGTGGGTCCAGGCGCTCGACCGTGCGTTTCGCGAGCCACGGCCGCGTCCTTCCGCGGGTCTGGACCCCGCCTATCGGTGGGACGCGATCGTGAGCTCGATCCACGAGGTCTATCGGAGGGTGCGTGCCCAGCATCCGTGATACACTGCCGCCCATGCGAGTCGTCTTTCTCACCTCGCGCCTGCCATTTCCCCCCGAAGGGGGCGATCGCTTCCGCGTCTTCCACCAGATCCGAACGGCTTCCGAAGCGGGGCACGACGTCCACCTGGTGACGTTCGCTCGCGAGCGCCCCGATCCCATGTCCATCGCGCCGCTCGAGCGTCTGCTCGCGTCCATGACGGTGGTGCCGCTGGCTCCGCTGCTCTCGGCGTTCCGCGCCGCGAAGGCGATCGCGGGGCATGCGCCGTTCCAGGCCGCGTACTACCGCTCGCGCCGCATGGAAGAGCAGGTTCGCCTCACGCTCCGCCGCGTGCAGCCGGACGTGGTCGTGACGCATCTTTTCCGGATGGCTCCGTACGCGCTCGCGAACGGGCATACGTGCGACGCGCGCTGGATCCTCGATCTCACGGACGTGATCTCGACAGGCATCGCGCGCTCCCTTCCGTTCCGGAAGGGCCCGGACCGCTGGCTCTACCGCGAGGAGCGACGCCGCATCCGGCGCTACGAGTCCGAGATCTCGCCCCGCTTCGACGAGTGCTGGGTCATCAGCCACGCCGAGCGGAACGAGCTCACGCGGATCGCCCCGAGCGCCGACGTGCGCGTGGTACCGAATGGGCTCGTGCCGAACTCGTGCCTCGACGGGAACGCGCCCGACCCGGCGCGGCTCCTCTTCCTCGGCTTCCACCAGGTGTTCCACAATCGCGACGCCGTGCGCTTCCTCGTCCAGGACATCCTGCCGCGCGTTCGAGAGAGCGTGCCCGAAGCCACGCTGGACGTGGTGGGGGCCGGGGCCGAAGCGCTCGGGCCATGGGCGCGCGGGCCAGGCGTGCACGTGCTGGGGCACGTTCCGCGTCTCGAGCCCTACTTCGCGCGGGCCACCGTCTTCGTCGCGCCCCATCGCTTCGCGGCGGGCGTGCAGAACAAGGTGGTGCACGCGCTCGCCAACGGCGTTCCGGTCGTGGCAACCTCCATCGTGCGTCAGGGCCTCGAGCCGATCCCCAAGGGCTTGATTCTGACCGGTGAGAGCGCGCACGAGATCGCGGCGCGCGTCGTCGACGTGATCCGCAACCCGGCTCGCGCCGCGTTCATGGCGGAGCGGGGACGCGAGTGGGCGCTCGCCACCTTCAACTGGCGCGCGACGCTCGAAGCGCTCGAATCCCGTGACATCGATTCCGCGGCCCACGACACGGAGCCGCTCTCCACTGCCGTGTGATCGGCCCTCCACCGAACCTCGTCTTCGCCCCGCTCGCGTTCGCCTCGGCGCTCGCACTGACCCCGCTCCTCGGCCGCGTTGCCGAGGGAACCGGCTACCTCGACCACCCCGATCTGAGAAAGCATCACGCGCAGCCGACGCCGCTCCTGGGCGGCGTGGCGATCGGCCTCTCGGTCGTGAGCGCGCTGCTCCTCGCGAAATACGTATTCGAGAAGACCGTGCACGCGCCCGCGCCGGGCGTCATGCTCGGTGCGGCGATCTCGCTCGTGCTCGGATTGATCGACGACTGGCGGCCGATGGGACCGCGCGGAAAGCTCGTGGGGCAGGTGGCCGCGGCGGCGAGCCTGGTCCTCTGGGGGCCGCGCGTGGAGTGGCTGCACGGCAATCCTCTCGCCCTTGCGATCGCGATCCTCACGGTGGTCGCGCTCTTGAACGCGGTCAACTTCCTCGATGCGATGGATGGAATCGTCGGCACCGTGCTTCCCATCATCGGAGCGGGCTTCGTCGCGCTCGCGGTGCTCTTTCAAGCGCCGCTCGCGACCGCGCTCGGATGGTCCATCGTCGGCGCGTGCGCGGGATTCCTCGTCTACAACGCGCCTCCCGCCCGCATCTTCCTGGGTGACGCGGGAAGCCACCTCCTCGGCTTCGGGCTCGCAACACTCGCGCTCCAGGCGCTTCGGGACGAGCCCACGCTGCCGCACGTCGCCTCCGTGGCCATCCTCCTGGCGTATCCGCTCTTCGATGTGATCTTCGTCATGTGGGACCGGAGCGTCCGTCGGAAACCGATCTACGTGGGGGGTGTGGACCACACGACACACCGCCTGAGCCGACGCTGGGGCGCCTGGCCGACACTCGGCGTCTTGGCGCTCCTCAACCTAATCCACGTGGCCCTCGCCGTATGCGTCTGGGGCCTGTCCGGAGCGCAAGCCGTGATTCCGGTTGTCCTCATTTTTGGGCTTGGATACGCCATTTTCGGGGCCTACCTGAGACGTTTGAGTCCCACCCCCTAGTTCGACATTTGACAAACGGCTTTTACAGTTGTATAGTCCCCCAAGCAAATCCACAGGGGAGCCGGTGCCACCCCACCGGTGTGGTTTTCGCGAGGGCCTATCGCCATGACACAGCGCCCTGATCCGATGCACGAGAACGATCCAGGCACGCCTGAACTACCTGAAATGGACCCGCTCGAACGGCTGAGCCGGGGCCTGACGCAGTGGGAGCGCGAGCTCCTCGCCCAGCCTCGTTCGCCAGCCCGTCCGCGCGGATCCACCGATCTCGAACGAGTCAACAACGTGCTCCAGGCGAGCCGCCAGGTCACCGGCACGCTCGACTGGAACGAGCTCCTGATTCGCGTCGTCGACGCCGTCGTCCAGATCGCCGGCGCCGATCGCGGCTTCCTCATGCGCATGCGCGAAGATGGAAAGCTGCACTTCGAGATCGCGCGCAGCCGCGATGAAGCCACACTCCCTCCCGATGAATTCCAGATCTCGTGGGGCATCGCCGAGGAAGCGGCGCACCGCCGAGAGACCGTCTGGGTTCCCGATGCCGTCGGCTCGTCTCTCTTCCAGGATCGAAAGAGCGTCCGCGAGCTCTCGCTTCGCACCGTCGTCGCTCTCCCCATCCTGACCGCCGGACGCGTGCTCGGCGTGCTCTACGTCGACTCGCACTCCATCGCGCACGAGTTCACTCCCGAGGACATCGCGATCCTGGAAGGCTTCGCGGCGCAGGTCGCCGTGGCGCTCGAGAACGCGCGGCAGCACGAAGAGCTCAAGGATTCGAAGAACCGCCTCGAGATGGAGAACCTGAATCTCCGCCGGGCGCTCAAGGAGGAGTCGCGATACGGCCTCCTCGTGGGCCGGAGCCCGAAGATGCTCCGCGTGATCGAGCTCATGGAGAAGGTCATCCCGACGCAGGTGTCGGTGCTGATCCAGGGCGAGACCGGAACCGGGAAGGAGCTCATCGCCCGCGCGATCCATCTGAACGGCCCGCGCCGTGAGAAGAATTTCATGGCGGTCAACTGCGGCGCGCTGCCGGAGTCGCTCCTCGAGAGCGAGCTCTTCGGCTACCGCAAGGGCGCGTTCACCGGGGCGTCCGAGGATCGCATCGGTCTCTTCGAAGCGGCCGACGGCGGCACGCTCTTCCTGGACGAGGTGGGCGAGATGGCCGCCACGCTTCAGGTGAAGCTCCTCCGCGTGCTTCAAGACTCGCAGATCCGCCGCGTGGGAGACACGGTCTCCCGTCGCGTGGACTTCCGCCTCATCGCCGCGACCAACCGCGATCTCAAGACCGAGGTGGAGGCGGGACGCTTCCGCCAGGATCTCTTCTACCGGCTCAACGTGGTGCCGCTCTCGCTGCCTCCGCTGCGGGAGCGGGGCGAGGACACGCTCCTCCTGGCCCAGCACTTCCTCGAGCTCTTCTCGAAGCAGCAGACGAAGGCGGTGCGCGGGCTGAACGCGGAATCGCGGGAGCTCCTGCTCCGGCATCCGTGGCCGGGGAACGTGCGCGAGCTGGAGAACGCCATGGCGCGCGCGGTCGCGCTCGCCGACGAAGGCGGCGCCATCGAGCCGCTCCTGTTCGGGCTCGGCGCGCCGGTCACGCGCCGGTGGGACGGCCAGCACACGCTGCGCGAGACGCTCGACGCCGTCGAGGCGGAGACGATTCGCGAGGCGCTGCGCCAGTGCGAGTCGAACGTGTCTCGCGCGGCGCGGGCGCTCGGCGTGAGCCGCCAGCACCTCCACAATCGGATGAACGCGCACGGCATCCGCCGCTCCCGGACCCTGAGCGAGTCCGCCGGATAGGATCGGTGCCGTCCACAACCGTCTCCCGCGCGACGTCCGGGAAGGACTCGATCGCCTCCCGGAGGCTCGCGTCGCTGCGCGCGATCTTGATGCAGAGCGACGCGGAGATCCGCGCTCAGTTCCCCGAGTACTTCCTCACGTACTACACGTATCTCCGCATCATCCGGAATCCCGCGCGCATCGAGCATCTCTTCCAGAAGGGCCACGACATGTACCGCTACCTCGAGGCCGAGGGGAAGGACGTGCTCGACCTGGGGGCGGGGTTCGGGATCGAGGCGCTCCTGGTCGCGATCTACGGCGCGCGGCGCGTGGTGGCGACCGAGATCGACCGCGACATGGTGGCCGTGGGCACGTACCTGGCGGAGAAGATCGATCCCCCCGCGACCCACTTCGAATCCAAGTACGGCGACGGGATCGGCATGGAGTTCCCCTCCGCCTCCTTCGACGGCGTGATGGCCAACTGCGTCATCTCGCACGTGCGGGATCTCGAGGGCTTCCTCGCGGAGGCGAATCGGCTGCTTCGGCCTGGCGGAATCTTCTTCCTGAGCGACGAGAACAATTCGCTCTACCTTCCCGCGCGGAGCCGGCGCCGTCGCGGCTGGCACAGCATGGAGCACGAACCCGACGGCCCCTACTTCGCGGCGCGCCGCGCGATGATCGGGGAGCGGTTTCCGGGACTCAGCTCGAACCAGCTCCTCGAGGCCGTGCGGCAAACCCGGGGCCTCTGGGGGGAGGGCGTCGAGGCTGGCGTGCGCGAGCTCCTGGAAACGGGCCGGGTAGAGCGAAAGCCCGAGTTCCTGTACCGCGACCCCCGCGACGGACAGTACCCGGAACGGGAGCTCAACCCGTTCTGGATGATGGGGAAGTTCAAGGACGCGGGGCTCGAGCCGGAGCTTCTGCCCGCCTTCTTCTCCCGCGCGATCGAGGTGCATCCCAGGCAGTGGGTGAAGGATTTCCTCCGGTTCTTCTGCGAGCGCTGGCCCGCACTCTCGGCCTACGTATGGCCCATCATGAGGCTCCGCGGGCGAAAAGTGCGTTGACACTGCCTTGTAACGTCGCCTAGGTTCGCCCACGTGAAGTCCGCGGGCGGAATCCTGATCGGGCTTTTATTGGCGGCGAACGCGTTCGCCGCTCCTATCGACGTGCCCGGGACCGCGCCTCCCAACCTTCCCCTCCCGCACAATCTCATCGCCAAGGACAAGCCTGGAGACTCCGGTGGGGCCGTCGTTCTCACCTGGACCGATCCCGCTTCGCTGCCGGCGGGCGCGGATATCGAAGTGCTCCGGGCGGAGCCGCCCGCCTATGAGTGGCAATCGCTGGATCACGTGAAGCCCGGCGTCGGGACGTACACGGACACCTCGGCCAAGGACGGCGTGGCGTACCGCTACGGGCTCCGGACGAGCGCCCCCGCGGCGGTGGACTCGACGGGCGCGGTCAGCATCGCCGCGTCCACCGGGGCGCCGATCGTGAGCGAGCCGGTCTCCTCCCACGACAACTGGTTCAAGATCGAGCGCACCAACTCCTTCGTCGCCTCGATCCTCTTCGTCATCATCATCCTGGGCTCGATCTCCTACGCGCGTTCCGGGAAGGACATCTTCATACGCAAGATCGCCGGCTTGAACGCCATCGACGAGGCCATCGGCCGCGCGACCGAGATCGGCAAGAAGGTGATGTACATCCCCGGCATCCAATCGATGGACGACATCCAGACCGTCGCATCCGTGGCGATCCTGGGTCACGTGGCGCGCAAGACCGCCCGCTACGGCACCGATCTCGAGGTGCCGAACAAGGATCCGCTCACGTTCGCCTCGGCGCGCGAGGTCGTGCGCGCGAGCTATCTGGCCGAGGGAAGGCCGGATCTCTTCCGCGAGGAGATGGTGAACTACGTCACGTACGACCAGTTCGCCTTCACCGCGGCGGTCTCGGCCAAGATGACGCGCGAGAAGCCGGCCGCGATCTTCCTCGTCGGCTACTTCTTCGCGGAGTCCCTCATCCTGGCCGAGACGGGGCAGTCGACCGGCGCGATCCAGATCGCCGGGCAGGCGGATCCCACGCAGCTCCCGTTCTTCGTGGCGACCTGCGATTACACGCTGATCGGCGAGGAGCTCTACGCCGCGAGCGCGTATCTGTCGCGCGAGCCTGTTCTGCTCGGGTCCATCCGGGGACAGGACATCGCCAAGGGCATCCTCATCCTCATCGCGATCGCGGGCGTCGTGCTCGCGAGCGTCCACGTCATCGACATCGCCCCCTGGCTCCGAACCAAATGACCTCCGAATTCGGACAGGTGGCCCTCGTCCTCTGCTTTGCGATCGTTCCGATCATCGGGATCGTCCTGGGGCTGAACGCGCCCGGTCTGCGGAGCCGCGGCCCGGTCCTGGTCGGCGTTGTGGCCGGCATCATCCCGATCTTGGCGATGTACATCCCGAAGGGCTTCGTGTCGGGGCCCGAGGGAATGGGGCCCCGGCTCGACAACTGGCTCATCATCCTGGCGGGATTCGCCCTGCTCCTCGGGATCGTGAACGTGCTGCAGAACAACTTCAAAAAGATCGCGCGCCGGGATTCGGGCTGGTTCTTTTCGGTCGTTCTCCTGATCGGGCTCTTCGTCACGGGAGGGTTCGGAGTCTACGGGGCGCTTTCGAAGGTCGGCATCGGCTTCAACCCGGACGGATCTCCGACGCCGTTCAAGTACATGACCGACTGGTTCTTCCAGCCGCTCCAGTCGACGATCTTCGCCCTGCTCGCGTTCTTCATGGCGAGCGCCGCGTTTCGGGCGTTCCGTGCCAGGAACGTCGAGGCGACCATCTTGCTCATCGCCGCGGGCCTCGTGATGCTCGGCCGCGTTCCGATCCTCGAATTCCTCGCCGTTCCGTTCCCGTTCCTCCATGCCGCTGCATCGTCCGGCAGCCAGGCGCTGGGGAAGCTCACCGAGTGGATCATGGACGTGCCGAACGGGGCGGCGCAGTCGGGCATCATCATCGGCGCGGCGCTCGGTGCCGCGTCCATGGCGATCCGCGTGATCCTCGGGATCGAGCGCGGCTACCTCGGCCTGGGGAAGGGGGAGTAGCGTGCGCGGGTTCCTGGAACGGCTGCTGCGCATGGACCGCCGCTGGATCTTTCTCTTCGTTCTCCTGAGCGTCGCGATCCCGATCGTGGTCCCGCTCGGACTTCCCGTGACCACGACCGAATCCACGCGCAAGGCCTTCGAGTTCATCGAAGCCATGAAGCCAGGCGACACGGTGCTCATCTCGTTCGACTACGGGCCGTCCTCAGCACCGGAGAACGATCCGATGGCCGAGGCGGTGATGCGGCAGTGCGCGATCAAGAAGCTCCGCTTCGTCGTCATCGCGCTCTACCCGCTCGGTGGGCTGAACCTCGCCAACAACGTCGTCGCCAAGATCGCGGCCGAGTTCCCGGATCTCAAATACGGCGTCGATTATGTGAATCTCGGCTACAAGGACGGCGCGTCGGCGGTCATGCGCCGGATGGGAGACGACATCGCGGGCGCGTTCCCCACGGACGAGGCGGGCACCCCGCTCTCGCAGATCCCTCTCATGAAGGGGATCGCGAGCCTTCGCCAGGTGCAGCTCGTCTTTACCGCGGCGACCGGGATCATCGGAGAGTGGTGGATCACGCAGGTGCACCCGCAGGCGGGCACGCCGATCATCATCGGGCCCACCGCGGTGAGCGCCCCCAAATACTATGCCTTTCTCAATTCGGGCCAGCTCGAAGGAATGCTCGGAGGCATGAAGGGGGCCGCGGAGTACGAAAAGCTCATGCGCGCGGCCCATCCCGAGATGGAGCGCTTCTACGCGTCGACGCGCGCCTTCACGGCCACGAAGGGAATGGACGGGCAGACCGTGATGCACACCGTGGTGCTCCTCTTCATCCTGCTCGGAAACCTCGCGTTCTTCCTCTCCCAGAAAAAGGCGGTCCGGTGAGCCACCTGCCTCCGATCGGCGTCTGGATCGCGGCCTTCCTGACGCTCTCCGCGCTCTCGTTCCTGTACAAGGACAACCCGTTCTTCCGCTTCGCGGAGAGCCTCTTCGCCGGCGTGTCGCTCGGCTATTACGTGGGGATCACCCTCGATCAGACCCTCGTTCCCAACCTGATCGAGCCGATGCAGCAGGATTTCGGCAAGCACTGGGACCTGCTCGTGCCGGGCCTCCTCGGGGTGCTGCTCTACATGCGCTACTTCCCGCGGATCGGATGGGTCTCTCGGTACGCGCTCGCCATCTACGTGACCTACTACATCGGGCTCGACTTCACGCGGCGCCTCCACGGCGAGGCCATGCCGCAGATCGCCCGCTTGATCGTCGCGCTTCCTGGTCCGAATCCGCTCGCCTTCATCTTCGTGATCGGGGTGCTGAGCGTGCTGGTCTACTTCTTCTTCTCGAAGGAGCAGGGGCCGGTGACGCGGAGGATTTCGAGGCTGGGGATCTGGTTCCTGATGATCTCGTTCGGCGCCGCCTTCGGCTTCACGGTCATGGGCCGCGTCGCCCTTCTGATCGGCCGCCTCAACTTCCTGATTCTGGACTGGATTTACCCGATTCTCGGGATTTGACCTCGGGCTTCGCCGGCGGCGCGGCCGGTGGCTCGGGGGCGTCCGCCGACGCCTTGAAGTTCACCATCGGCACCGTCGTCCGATTCCCCGCCGGATACTCCACCGTCACCACGTCCCGGAGCGCCGCGATCCGCTGGGTGAGCCCCGCGATCGTCTCGGTCGCTGCGCGGATCCGCGCCACCTTCTCCCGGGCCTCGGGCGTCAACGTCGGCTGCACGTAGAGGAGCTGCGCGTTCCCCTGGATCACTTGCAGCGGATTGTTGATCTCGTGATTCAAGGCCACCACCATGGCCGAGACGGCCTTCATCCGCTCGGCGCGGAGCCGGTCCTCGGTCGCGCGGTGCGCCGCGAGCGCGTTCCGCACCTTGATCGGTAGCTGGAACCGCACGTCCCACTCGGTGAGCGGCTTCATGAAGTAGTCCGACGCTCCGAGCGTCAAGCTGCGCTCCACGTCCTCGGGGGAGGTGGACGCGCTCGCCACGATCACCGGGATCTCCTTCCAGCGGTCGTCCTTCTTCATCGCGAGGAGCACGTCGAAGCCGTTCGGTGACGGCATCATGAGATCGAGGAGCACGAGCCCGATCGTCTCCTGGCCCAGGATCTCGAGCGCCTGGTTTCCGTTGTCCGCCTCGAAGAAGACGTAGTCCCCCTGGCGCAGGACCATGCGCAGGAGCTTCCGGTTGTGCGCCTCGTCGTCAACGAGAAGCAGGTGCTGGGCCATGGGCCCCTTTCTCCGCGAGAGCGCGGATGCGCGTGATCAGCTCATCCGCGCTCACGATGGGCTTTGCCATGTAGTCGTCCGCTCCCGACTCCGCGAGGAAGCGCTCGCGCGAGCCCTTCATCGCGTGCGCGGTGGCGAGGAGGATCGGGATCCGGCTCGTCGCTGGATCGCGCTTCAGCCGGCGGCAGATCTCGAGGCCGTCCACCGGAACGCCGTCCCACGCGCTGTTCGAGAGGGAGACGTCGAGGATCACGACGTCGACGAGACCCTGGCGCACGCGCTCCGCGACGTACGCGGGATCCTCGGTGACCTCGACCTGGTACTTCGCCTTCCGGGTCAGGATCAGGTCGAAGAGCTTGGCGTTCATCGGGTCGTCCTCGATGATCAGGATTCGCACGATTCCGCCTCCTCCGTCCTGGCCGATGCCGCGCTGGCCGCCGGCAGCGTGATCCGCACCACCGTGCCCCGGTTCATGCCCTCGCTCGTGAGCTGGATGGTGCCCTTCATGAGATCGACGAGCGCACGGCTGATCGCGAGGCCGAGCCCCGTGCCGCGCTGGCGCCGGTGATACGACGGATCGGCCTGCGCGTACTTGCTGAAGAGCGCGGCCCGCCGCTCCGGCGCGATGCCGACGCCCGTGTCCTCGACCGACACGACGATCGAGCCCGCGTCGTTGAAGGCGCGGACCCGCACCTCTCCTCTATCGGTGAATTTCACCGCGTTCCCGAGCAGATTCAAGAGCACCTGCCGGAGCCGCGCGAGGTCGACCGCCGCGGAGAGCGGCCCTCCGGCGATGTCGACGAGGACGGCCAGACCCTTCGCGGAGGCCATCGGCTGGACGGCTTCGACCGCGGCCCGGACGGTGGGGGCGATGTCGGCCACGAAGAGCCGGAGCTCGAACCGCCCCGCCTCCGCCTTGGCGAGATCGAGGAGGTCGTTGATGACGGCGAGGAGGTGCTCCGCCGCCTCGCGGATCGACCGCGCGAAATCGAGGCGCTCCTTCTCGTCCACGTCGATCCGTTGCTCGAGGAGCGTGGCGAATCCGATCACCGCGTTGAGGGGAGTGCGGAGCTCGTGCGAGGTGTTCGCCAGGAAGTCGTTCTGCAGCCGGCGCGCCTGCTCCAGCTCGTGATTCGCGTCGAGGAGGCGCTCGTTCATGCTGCCGAGCTCCGTTCCGCGCGCGCGGACCTCCTGCTCGCCCTCGCGGCGCTCGGTGATGTCCCGCGCGACGAGGACCATCGCGGTGAGCGCGCCCGCGCGATCGTGCGCCGGCGAGAGCCGCACTTCGGCGGGGAACGTGCTCCCGTCGCCGCGACGGAAGCCGAGCTCGCCCAAGAACTCTCCCGACGCGCGCGCCATGTCGAGCGCGGCCGCCGGACCGGACGCGGGGACCAGCGGCTCGCCCTTCGTGTCCGCGCCAGGGGCGAAGGCGACGTCCACGAGCCGGCATCCGAGCAGCTCACCCGGCGCGGCCGAGAGCGCGAGCTCGGCGGCGCGATTCGCGCTCGCCACGACTCCGCCCAGGTCCAGCTCGAGCACGATCTCGCTCGTACCGACGAGGTAGGAGGCGAGGATCTGATCGCGCCGCTCGAGGCGGAGCCGCCTGAGACCGGACGCGAGCTGCGCGGCCATCCAGCGAAGCAGCGTGCGCTCCTCGTTCGCGAGCGAGGAACCGGCGGGGAGGAAGCACTGGAGCGTGGCCGGGAGACCTTCGTGCTCGAGGAAGGGAACCGAGACCATCGCCGCGTCGGCCCCCAGCTCGGGTAGCGTGGCGGCGAACGCGTCGCGCTCCGCCCCCGCGAGATGGCCCACGACGATCTCGCCGAGCCAGGCCGCGCGGCTCGCGTGCGATCGCGCCTCCGGTCCCGGCGCGTCCGGCAGGAGGGTTCCCCTCGCCTCGGGCGAGAGGCCGCGCGTCGCGACGAGCGTGAACTCGCCGCGCCCGCCGCGGTGCGCGTAGAGCGCCCAGTGCGGAAGACCGGTCCCTTCCGCCACCGCATCGAGCGCGTGGTGGACCAGATCGTCCTCGCGGTCGAACCGCGCGAGTGTGTCGCCGACCCGGTAGAGGCTGAGCTGGGCGTCCCGCGCCTGGGCGCGATCCAGGTCCTGGACGCGCATCCGATGGAGCCACCCGGCCACGAGGATCAAGGCCAAGCCCGTTGGCAGGGCGGCCCAGGGCACCCGCGAGGAGGACGCGATCCAGCCCACGGCCAGGCAGGCGGCAGCAGCCGCGGCGACCGTCAGAGCCAGGGAGCGGCGCTTGACGCGCGCGATCTCGGCCGGGCTCGACCGCCCAGGGAAGGAGAGGCTATGGCTGTAAGTGCTGAGCACGGGAGGCCTCGGTCCAAGGGGTGCGTCAGGGTCCGCTCGGGACTATCGGCACCGGTTGGCGGGAACTGGAGCCGCTGGACCGGGTTTCTGCGAGTGGTGCTTCCTGCTAGCGTCCAATGCCGCAAGGGGATATCATCCGTCCTCGTGCGCCTCCGCCCGCTCCTCGTCCTCCTCGCCGTCGCGTCCTGGTCCCTGTCCGGCTGCTCGAACAACAGTGACCGGGTCACGGCCAACGAGCGCCTCATCCGGGGCGCGGGAGGGCTCGGCACGACTCTGGTCGAGACGACCGTCCCCGACCGGGACACCTATGTGACCCCCGGAACGGCGAACTACGGCGCGTTCCTCCTCGTCGGCCACGACGCGACGTTCCAGGCGCGCGCCTTCTTCAAGATCCTGCACATCAATCAGCCGAGCACGGATTTCCTCAGCGTGATACCGGCCGGGAACGTGCTGCTCGATTTCCCGCACGTCGAGCTTCGCAACGAGCCCCTGTCGATCGACCTCGAGCTGCGTGAGACGGCCTCGGCCCTGGCCGACAGCGGGACGATCGCGTGGCCGGGACCGGGGCCCGGGCTCCTTCTCGCGAGCCAGTCGTACGACTTCACCGGGGATCTGGTCATGGATCTCGGACCGGGGAGCTACAACCGCATCGTGCAGTGGACGACCCCCGAGCCCGATTCGATCCCGACTCTCATGCTCCAGGCATCCTCGATCCAGGGCTTCGCGGCCTTCGCATCGCGCACGGCTCGGCTCCGCATTCCGTTCACCAAGGTGGTGGCGGGCGTGACCGTCCCGGATACCGTGAGCACCACCGTGACGTTCGATCTCTACCTGCATCCGCCGCTCGTCCCGGCCGCGACCGGTTCGGACACGGCGCTCGTGCTCGGCGGTCCGTTCGAATCGAGCATCGCGATTCGCGCACCGATTCCTCCCGTCGAACCGGGGGCTTCGATCAACGATCTCCGTCTCGTCTTCGGCGTGATCGACTCGATCCCTGGCTACTCCGCCGCCACCGACACCGCCGCCGTGGTGCCGTTCACCATCGAGATCTATCAGGTGACCGGGGCCTGGTCCGAAGGCGCGACCGATCGATCCCAGATCCCGACCGTGTCGTCGCCGCTCGCGCTCGTGGTGCGCGCGTTCCCCGTGGGGGACACGCTCTCGATCCCGCTTCCGCCGAATCTGGCGCGCGGCTGGACCACGCTGAACGAAGGGGTGCTCCTCTCGATCCGGAACGCGAACGTGAAGCCGGGGCTCCGGCTGGGCTCGCGCGAATCCGCCATCATGCCGCTCATGCGCACGGGAACGACCACCGCGCCGCCGGGGCGCTTCTGATGCGCTCGCTCGCTCGCGGTCTTGCGATTCTCGCGTGTGTCCTGCTCGCGGCCAGCACCGCGCGCGCCAACTCCGTCTTTTCCTCCGCCGGGCTCGGCGAGCCCTCGCTGGAGGAGAGCGCGCGACTTCGCGCGCTCGGCGGCGCGGGGGCGGCGGAGCATGGTCCCGCCGCGTTCTCGCTCGTGAATCCCGCCTCGATCGCCGAGGCGCAGCATCTCCTGATCGAGGCGACGATCCTCCAGACCCGCCGTGAGGTCACGACGGTTCACTACGGCGACGAGACTGGAAACGAGTCCTCCTTCCCCTCGGTCCGTCTCGTCCTGCGGCTCCCCAACGGCCTCGTGCTCGGGGGGAGCTACCTGATCGGGACGAACGGCGAGTTCCAGGTCACGAGGCCCGATAGCTCTGGGGCCGCGTCGGTGCTCCGCATCGACGGACGCGGCGGCATCGACTTCCTTCGCGTCACCATGGCCAAGAATCTGTTCCGGAGCATTCGGGCGGGAGTGGATTACGAAGTCGCCGGGGGCAGCTTCCACGAGGAATGGGAGCGCCGGTTCGCCGATCCCAACCTCGCCGCCAACCGCGACACGCTCGACGTCTCGTGGGATCGACTCGGACGGTGGCGCTTCGGAGCGCAGTGGGTGAAGTCCTGGATCTCGTTCGGAGCCGCCTACGAAACCGGACGGCGCCTGCCGGTGACGCAACGCCAGAAAGCCGAGGGGGCGGTCGTCACGCAGACCGGGAACTCGCTCGTCCTTCCAGAGGGCTATGTCCTGGGCTTCGAGCTGAAGCCGCGCGACCGGACCCGATTCGTGGGACAGTACCGCCGCCAGAACTACGGCGAGTCGACCATCCAGAGCGACCTCGTCACCTTCCGGCCCCTGGAGCGCTACTCGATCGGATGGGAGCGGATGCCGAGGAACGACGGGCGCGCCGGCCTCGGCCTTCAGCGCATTCCGCTCCGCCTCGGCTTCACGATCCTCCGCTGGCCGGATCTCCTTCCGGTCGCCGGCAGCTCCGACTTGAGCGGTGGCTATGCCGCCGTGGAGGAGTGGGCGGGGTCGATCGGAACGGGCCTGCGCACGAAGGACGGTGGAGGTGCGATCGACGTGAGCTTCGAGGGAGGACAGCGGGGCGCCAAGGATACGCTCGGCGCCATGGAGACGTTCTTCCGGCTCGGCCTCTCGCTACGTGTGAGCGACGAGACCTGGCGCTAGCGGGTCCGCCACCGCCGCAACCCGCTTCTCGCGTCCCGTACCCGCGGGCGCGCCGCACCGCTCGCATCGCCTGAGGGTCCGGAGCCGCTCCGCGTAATCCACGACCGTCGACACGAGCCAGGCGTGCGCCTGAAGCGACGGCGCCGGCGACGTCGTGGCGCCTCGGTAGGGATGGAGCCTCTCGGGGAGCCCGCCCCATCCTTCGGTTCGGGCCGCGCACCAGAGGAGGAGCGTCCGCGCCGGATCGAGATCCTGCGCGCGTCGCGCGATGCGGATGCCGTGCTGCGCGAGCCAGAGCGTTGCCGCGACCGACGGGCTTCCCGGCACGTCCGGGAGCTCCGTACCCACGGAGTCCACGGGATCGCGCTCGTAGCGCGCGATGCCACCGACCCCCGTCCTCACCCAGAGCGCGTCCTTCACCGCGTCCACCGTCGCGCGGACGCGCGCGTCCTCCGCTTCGGTCTCGCCGAGGATCCCGAGCCAGAGGAGGGACGCGTCGAGGCGCTGCTCGGCCCTCACGGTTCGGCCGTCGCGCGTGAGCGAGGTGGCGAAGCGTCCCCATTCCGAGCGGAAGAGGTGCTTGGTCATCGAGCGCGCGATCGTGTCGGCGGCTCCCGCCCACGCACGGGCGCGCGGTGCATCGCCGAACGCCGCCGCCAGCCGTGCCGCGCCGAGGAGGCCGGCCCGCACGACGACCGCGGTCCAGGCATGGCTTCCGTTCCGCTCCTCCCAGAGATCCGAAGACTCCGGCAGCGCGGTCGCGGGATCGAGCGACGACGCGAGGAGGTCCGCCGTGGGACGCACCGCGTCGCGGAAGAACGGGCCCGCGAGCTCCACGTCGCGCTCTCGCTCGAAGTGCCGCGCCGCCGCCCACAGAACGAGCGCGGGGCCCGCCGGATCGCCGCTCGGTCCGACCGGAGCCCCGTCGGCGTCGGTCACAGGAGGGAGCACGCCGTTCTCGCGCGCGGCGCGCGCCGCGTGCTCGAGATAGCGTCGCGTCGCACCGTGATAGCCCGCGCGTCCGAGCGCGTCGGCCACGATCGCGGCGTCGCGATGGCGGCACGAGCGGGCCCCGGCCGGCTCCTCGAGACCCGACCCGATCGAGCCGCTCGGCTCCTGGTGGAGCCGGAGGAGCACGAGGCTCCGGTGATAGAGCGCCTGGACGTCCTCGGGCAAATCCGGAAGGTCGCGCGAGCCCTGGCTCACCCAGAGATTCCAGTGCCCGCGCGTCCGCGCGAGCGACTGAGGCACGCCGCCCCTTCGAACCGCGGCGTCCTTCTTGCGCGCTTCGCGAAGCGTGGGGGCGAAGAGGATCCATGCGGTGACGAGCCCCGAAGCGCCGGGCCCGAGTGGCAGGGGCGCGCCGGCGATGGAATCGCACCGTCCGCTCGCCTCGGCCGGTCCCTCGAGACGCACGCCGCCCGGGAGCGCCTCGGCGCCGGGATCGTCCACGGAGGCGCGCGAGGCGATGCGTGCCATCGGGACCCCCGCCCCGTCGGCGATCTCGAGATCGACCAGAGCCACGCGACGCCCGGTGCGATGCACGATCGCCCGCGATTCCGCGTCCCAGTGGACGGTCTCGCGCGGCTCTCCCGGCGCGAGGGCGAGGTCGTGATGGAAGACGACCCGGAGGTCGCGCGTGCGATCCGCGCGGTTGGTCACCTGCACGCGTCGAACGACCGCGTCGAGGAGGACGTCGACGTAGGTCTCCTGCCAGACCTCGATCTCGAGCTCGTCGGATGTGAGCGCGAGATCGACGATCGGCGCATCGCCGCCTTCGCCGAGCCGGGACGAGAAGGAATCGTCGATCCAGTGGAGCGCGCCGTCGAGGAGAAGGCCGACCCGAGCGGGACGGCGAAGGAGCTGATGACCGGGGGAAATGCTGGGAACGTAGAGCTCGCGAAGCGAGCCCGAGCGGTCGGCCGTGGCGAGGACCGATCCGTTTCCTACGACGAACGCACGTGCCAGTGTGTGCCTCCCAGCCTCCCGACCCCATCCCGATACGACACATCGCACGCTATCAGAGCGCGCGCCTCTGGGTCAACGATCGTGAGTTCAACTTGACACGGTTTCGCCAGGTTCCATCATGTGCGCGGTGAACCGCGCGCTCACGGACCTCAGCCACGCCATGGGATCGCACGCGATCCTCTGGTTCCATCTCGCCGTGTGGGTGGTGCTGGCCGCCTACGGCCTCCACAGGCTCCATCTCGTATTTCTCTACCGCAGGCGACGTCCCGCTCCGGTGCCCCCCGAGCCCGCGGACTG
>DATJGP010000123.1:0-12149 GCA_035494915.1 Candidatus Eiseniibacteriota bacterium
GAGCAACCGCTCCGCCGCATTGTCCTGGCGCAGCAGGAGGCGAAACTCCGCGCTCGACGTGAACATGCGGTAGGGCTCTTCCGTTCCCTTGGTCACGAGATCGTCGAGGAGGACGCCGATGTAGGCCTCGTCCCGCCGCAGCACCATCGGCTCGCGCCCCATCAGGGACAGCGACGCGTTGATGCCCGCCATCAATCCCTGCGCGGCCGCCTCTTCGTAGCCCGACGTTCCGTTGATCTGGCCCGCGAGGTAGAGGCCGGCGACGGGGCGCGTCTCGAGCGTCGGATGGAGCTGCGTGGGCGGGATGAAGTCGTACTCGACGGCGTAGCCCGGGCGGATCATGCGCGCGCGCTCGAGGCCGGGGATCGTCGCGAGGATCTCGAGCTGGATCTCCTCGGGGAGGCTCGTGGAGAGTCCGTTGATGTAGAAGTCGTCGACGTCGCGCCCCTCCGGCTCGATGAAGATCTGGTGCGTCGGCTTGTCGGCGAAGCGCACCACCTTGTCCTCGATCGAGGGGCAGTAGCGCGGACCGATGCCTCGAATGCGCCCGCTATAGAGAGGAGAATGGTGCAGGTTGTCCCGCACCGCGCGGTGCGTGGCCTCCGTCGTGCCCGTGAGATGACATTCGATCTGATCCACCACCAAGGATTTGGTGAAGTGCGAGAACGGGCGTGGAGGATCGTCGCCGCGCTGCGGCAGCATGCGATCGAAATCGATGGAGTCGCGGTGAATTCTCGGCGGCGTTCCCGTCTTGAGCCGCACCAGGCGAAATCCCAGATCCACGAGACAGTCCGAGATTCCGCGCGCCGCGCGCTCGCCCACGCGTCCACCGGCGACGGTGCGTTCGCCGATGTGCATGAGCCCATTGAGAAACGTGCCCGGCGTCACGATCACGCGGTCGGCCCGCACAACCGCGCCGCTCGCGAGCCGCACTCCGAGGACACGGCCGCCCTCGACCTCGAGAGCGACCACCTGCTCCTGAACGAGCTCGATCTCGGGCGTCGATTCAAGATGCGCGCGCACGAGCGCGCGATAGCGAGCCTTGTCCTCCTGCGCGCGCGGCGACCAGACCGCGGGACCGCGGCCTCGATTCAGGAGCTTGAACTGGATGCCGGCGGCGTCCGCCATGCGCCCCATCAAGCCGCCCAGTGCATCGATCTCTCGCACCAGGTGGCCCTTGGCGAGACCTCCGATCGCTGGATTGCAGGGCATGTGGGCGATCGCGTCGAGGGACATCGTGACGAGGCCGACCCGGATGCCGAGCCGCGCCGCGATCGACGCGGCCTCGCAGCCGGCGTGGCCCGCACCGATCACGAGGAGCGGGAAGGACTTCGAGACCTCGGTCGCGGCATCCATCACTTGCCGATGCAGAATCGGGAGAAGATCGCGGCCACGACCTCGTCCTCCACGCCGCGCCCGCGAATCTCCCCGAGTGCACGCCCCGCATCCTCGAGATCCGAGGCCACGAGATCGTAGGAGCGGTCCTCGCGAAGACCGTCCGCCGCGCGCACGAGCGCATCGCGCGCCTCGGCGAGCAGCGCTTCCTGGCGCGCGCTCGTCGTCGCGATCTCCTCGCCGGCATGCGCGCCGAGCACGAACGGAATCGCCGAGCGAAGCGCGTCGCGAAGCGGCTCCGCGCCGCCCGCGTGGATCGCGACGGTATCGACTTCGGCCATCGCTTCCGCGATGCCACCCCGCGCGTCAGGCCCCCGCTTCAAATCCGCCTTGTTCCAGGCGACGATCACGGGTCGTCCGCTCGCGAGCGCCATGAGCTCCGACGCGTGCGACGCGCTCTCCGCCTCGGACAGCGAGCGGTCGAGCACCAGGACGGCGAGATCGCACGCGCGCACCGCTCCTTCCGCGCGCTCCACGCCGAGCCGCTCGACCGGATCGTCCACCGCTCGCACGCCCGCCGTATCGATCAGGCGGAGCTCGACACCGTCGAGCCAGATCGAATCCTCGAGCGTGTCGCGCGTCGTACCCGGGTGCTCGGTCACGATCGCGCGGTCGTAACCGACGAGCGCGTTCAAGAGGCTCGACTTCCCGACATTGGGACGGCCGACCATGGAGACGCGGATCCCTTCCTGCGCGCGGCGCGCGCCCGGGAGCCGCCCCAGAAGCTCCCCCATCTGGCGCGCCACATCCGCGCAAGTCGCGCCGAGCGTGGAGCCGTTGACCGGCTCTCCCACCTCCGCGGGAAAGTCGATCCGCGATTCCACTTCCGCCTGCACCTGGACCACGGCCGCGGCCCAACCCTCCACCGTGCGCGACAGGGCGCCGCCCAGGGCGAGCGATGCCGCGCGAGCGGAGCGCTCCGACCGCGCGCGCACGAGCGCGGCTACCGACTCCGCCTGCGCGAGGTCGAGCTTTCCGTTCCGGAAGGCGCGTTCCGTGAATTCGCCGGGACGCGCGGGGCGAGCGCCGTCCGCGACGAGGGCGTCGAACACGGCGCGCGGAATCGCAAGGCCGCCATGCGAGGAAATCTCCGCCACGTCTTCGCCGGTATAGGAGTGGGGCGAGCGGAACACCGAGACGAGGACGGTATCGACGGCAGCGCCGTCGTCCCCGAGGAACGAGCCGAAGAGAATGCGGTGGGTGGGGCTAGAAAGCGGCGAGCGGGTCCCGCGAAACCTCGCGGCCACCAGCTCGAGAGCCTGCGGTCCGCTCACACGCGTGACCGCCACGGCCGAATCTCCCGGGGCCGTGATCCCGGCTACGATCGTATCGTTTGCCACCTGCGCCCCGCGCGCTCACTTGGGTTCGCCGGTGGCGCGCCGCACCACCACGCGCTTGTAGTAGCCGTCGCCGATGGTGACGGTCTCCATCTCCTTGTCCTCCGCGACCTCGAGATGGACGATGCGCCGCTCCGACGCAGGAAGAGGTTCCGTGGAAACCTCGGCCCCCGTGTCCTTCGCTTCCTGCATCAGCTCGCGCGCGAGCTCCCGCAGCTTCTCGATCTGACGGTCGCGGTATCCGGCGACGTCCACCTCGATGCGAGGCGGCGCCTCGTCGGGCATCTTCGCGCGGACCATGCGGCCGAGGAGGTGCTGGAACGCGGAGAGCGCGTCCCCGTCCTTGCCGATGAGGAACTGATCGTTCTCGCCCGCGTCGACGCCGACGCGGATGCCGTGCGAGGTCTTCTCCGCCGTCACCGTTCCATCGAACTCCATGCTGTCGACGATGCCGTCGGCGAGCCCGCGGACCATCTCCACGATTTCGGGCGTGATCTTGGACGGATCCATCGGCACGGGCGGAGGACCGTAGCTGACCGGATCGGGCCTGCGATACGAGTCGCGCGACCCGCGGCCGCCCCGTTCATAGCGATCGCTTCGCTCGTACGAGCGGCGTTCACCGGGGGGCGTGGGGCGGGCGCCGTCCGGCGCCGCGTGCGCGGCACGGCGGCGCGCGCGGATCTTCACCGGGCGGAACCCGGTGCTCGACCCTTCGCCGGCCCCGGGATCGAGGATCTCGATCGCGAGGTCGGCGGTGGTGACGCCAAGACGCACGGCGGCGTCGTTCACGGCTTCGCCGAAGGTCGGGGCTTCCGCCTCGACCGCGGTCTCGATGGGCTGATCGGGTCCGTGGGATCTCATGGTTACGCGCTCGCCGCCATTTTGCGGTCTTCCGCCAGGTTGACCAGGTATTGCTGGACGCCCGAGAGGACGTTGGTGACGGTCCAGTACAGGACCACGCCGGACGGGAAATTATACATGAAGACCAGCATCATGACCGGCATGAGCATCATGGTCGGCTTCTGCTGAGGCGAGACCGGGGTCTGGGACTGCATGTAGTAGCTGCTCGCCGTCATGAGGACCGGGAAGAGGTGGAGCGGGAACCCGCCCACCCGCATGAGGACGTCCGGCACCGAGAGGTCGTGGATGTATCCCATGAAGCTCGCGCCCCGGAGCTCGATCGAGTTCAGGAGCACGTTGTAGAGCGCGAAGAAGACCGGGATCTGGACCAGCATCGGAAGGCACCCGCTCAGCGGGTTGACCTTGTACCGCTTGTACAGGTCCATCACTTCCTTGTTCATCCGCGCCGGATCGCCCTGGTACTTCTCCTGGAGCGCCTTCATCTCGGGCTGCAGGTGGTGCATCACCTTCATCGAGCGAAGCGAAGCCTGCGTGAGCGGGTAGAAGATGAGCTTGGTGCCCGCGGAGAGGAGGATGATCGCGATCCCGTAATTCGGGATCAGCTTGTAGAGCGCGTTCAGACACCAGAGAAGGAGCGCGCTCACGCCCGTGATCCAGCGCCACCCGAGGTTCGCGAGCCGGTCCAGCTCGGAGCCCTGGGCCACCAGCGTGTCGTAGTGGATGGGGCCCGCGTAGAGCCGCATGTGGCGGCGCAGGTCGGTGCCGGGCGGGGCCGCGTCCACGAGCCAGACGGTCGCTTCCTTCTGCTCGCTCTGCGTGAACTCGACCGCACCCACCGTGGCCGAATCGGGGATCAGCGCCGCGACGAAGTACTTGCTCCGCACCGCCGCCCACCGGACGTTCCCCTGGAGCGACTTGCTCCCGTCCTTCTGGATGTGGGCCGCGTCCTCGCGCTCCATCTTGTCGCCGATCAAGGCGACCGCCGCGACGGTGCGCGGCGTCAGCATGTGCTCGGTGTGCGGCAGCGACTCGCCCCAGCCCCACTTCATCTGGATCGGCCCGTAGGCGACGGGCACGGAGGCGCGGAGCTCGATGTCCATCGCGCGCGGATCGCGCGCCACGCGGTAGCTCTTGGTCACCTTCACCCCCGACGAGTCGTCGGCGACGAAGGTGACCGCGGTGTCGGAGGCGGACTCCACGCGGAACGGGACGTCGGTGAAGTCGTAGTCGAAGTACGGCGTCTTCACGATCAGCCGCATCGCGCGGGACGGCTCGGCGAGGTCGACGCCCTTGTCGGGGGCGGACAGGTCCTTGTAGCCGGGGACCATCCAGTGCGCGATCGCGCCCCCCTTGGACGTAAAGGTGGCGGTGTAGTAGGAGGTCTTGATGACGTGGGTCGTCTCGGGCGCCGGCACCGTGCGCGGGTGCGAGGCGAGCGCGCTCCCCGGAGCCGGAGCCGAGCCAGCGCCGGCCGGCGCGACGGCACCGGTCGAGGGAGGCGGCGTGATCAGTCCGGGCTTCGTCGTGTCCGCGCGCGTCGCGACCTGGGTGGTGTCCACACCGGCCGGGGCCTTCGGCTTCTTGGCCCAGCGGGACATCAAGATCTGATCCCCGATCAAAACCGCCATGATCAGGAAGATCGCGAGGAGAGTTCTCCGTTCCATGGAGTCGGCGCCGGCCTAGTGCTGAACCGGGTCGTACCCTCCCGGGTGGAACGGATGGCACTTGAGCACACGGCGGGCGCTCCGGTAGAGCGCCTCGTGGAGCGGGAGCGTCCGGAACGCCTCCTCGGCGTACTCGGAGCAGCTCGGATGGAAGCGGCAGGCGCGCGGCAAGAGCGGCGAGAGGAGCAGACGGTAGCCGCGGATCAGCGCCAGGAAGAAGGTCTTCACTGGGCTTCCCTCCGGAGCAGCCGGCGCATCTCGTCCGACACCTGGGCGAGCACGGAGTCCGCGCACTTGGCGCGCGCGATCCAGATCCTCCAGCGCAGAGCGTCCCGCTGGGTGTCCGGAGTGGCGCGGAACGCCTCCCGGAGAAGACGCTTGGCGCGATTTCGCTTCACGGCGGGTCCCACCTTGCGGCTTGCGACGAACGCGAAGCGGCCGTGGTCGTCCTGACGCTTCAGACTGATGAGGGTCATCAGCGATCCGTGGAACGGCTTCCCCAAGCGGTACACCTCGCGGAATTGCCATCCCGCAGACAGGCGTCGCTCGCGCGGCGGAACCGCGCCGGCCATCGACGATACGTCCGGAGGGATCGGATCAGACCGTGAGACGCTTGCGGCCGCGGTCCCGGCGGCGCTTGAGTACAGCGCGGCCTCCGCGGGTGCTCATACGCTCGCGGAATCCGTGGACCTTCTTCCGGCGGCGGTTATGCGGCTGAAAGGTGCGCTTCACTTTGAATGGCCTCGTTCATGGGAAACAGACTCGTTCGATATCGAGCGTGGGAGTCTACCCGATGCCCGTGGGCCCGGTCAACGGGAACGGCGCCGCCCATTCAGCCCTGTCAAACACCCCCGTAATGGTCGGGTGGCAATCGAACTAGCGCGTGTCGTCGACTTTTTCGTTGCGACGACGTTACGGTGGATTTAGATTTCGCGCCGGTCGTGGGCCGAGGGGGTGGTGAGCGCCCCCTGGGCCCGCAACCAGGTCCTAGCTTCCCTCACGCGCGCCTCGCGCGCGGCCAATCTTATCCGGGTCTAACATGCGGTGAAGAACGCCATCCGACGTTCGTATGCTTTTGGGCGCAACGGGTCGACACGCAATCCGTTGCGCCCTTGTTTCTTTGGGGATAACTGTGTGGATCGAGCGTGGAGAGGGTGTGTGTCGATGGGGATGCCCCGATGATGGAAACGATGGTAGCCGGCGATCTGTGGGAACAAGCGCTTCAACGGATCCAATCGAACCTTCCGAGCCAAACGTACGACACCTGGTTCCGATCTCTAGGGCCCCTTGAATTCGATGGTTCAACGCTCGTCCTGGAAGCACCCAGCCAGTTCTACGTGGACTGGCTCGATCAGCACTACCGCCCGCTCATCGAATCCTCGGTGGCGGCGGCGGCGGATCGCTCCGTGGGGGTCTCCTTCCACGTGCGCTCCGGCCGGGCCGTCGTGGAGGACGAGCGCCCGCGCGGGCCGATTCCCACGCGCGACGAGAGCAATCTCAGCCCCAACAACACGTTCGAAACCTTCATCGTGGGGAGCGGCAACCAGTTCGCCCACGCGGTCTGCCAGGCGGTGGCCCAGAGCCCGGGCGAGCGGTACAACCCGCTCTTCATCTACGGGGGCGTGGGGCTCGGGAAGACCCACCTCATGCACGCGATCGGACACTACGTCCGGGAGCAGCGGCGCGGGGCGCGGGTCTTTTTCGTAACGGCCGAGAAGTTCATGAACGAGATGATCTACTCGATCCAGCACGCCACCACGCTCGAGTTCAAGAGCCGCTACCGCACCGCCGACGTGCTCCTGATCGACGACATCCAGTTCCTCGCCGGTAAAGAGAGCACGCAGGAGGAGTTCTTCCACACGTTCAACACGCTCCACGGCGCCCACAAGCAGATCGTCCTCACGAGCGACGGCCCGCCCAACTCGATCACCGCCCTCGAGGAGCGGCTCATCTCCCGGTTCACCTGGGGGGTGATCGCGGACCTCCAGCCGCCGGATCTCGAGACCCGGGTCGCCATCGTGAAGAAGAAGGCCGAGCTCCAGCGCCGGAGCCTTCCCAACGAGATCGCGCTCCTCCTCGCGAGCAACATCAAGACGAACATCCGGGACCTCGAGGGATCGCTCGCGCGGCTCCTCGCCTTCGCGGAGCTGACCGGGCAGCCCCTGACGGTCGAGTTCGCGCAGGAGGTGCTCCGGGATCAGATCAAGCCCGACCTGGCCCGGATCGACGTGCTCGACATCCAGCGGGCGGTGTCGCGGCACTTCGGCGTGAGCGAGGAATCCCTTCGCGGCAAGCGCCGGACCGACACCATCGCCTTCCCGCGGCAGATCGGGATGTACGTGACCCGGTCCATCACCGACATGTCCCTGGCCGAGATCGGGGGCAAGTTCGGAGGGCGCGACCACACGACCGTGCTCCACGCCTGTCAGAAGATCGAGAAGCTCATGCAGACCGACCGCGACCTCCGGACGGTGGTGGAGGACCTGATGGCGAGCCTGAGCCGCTAGACAACGCCGAGACTGCTATCCTCGAACGGGCCGCTCCGCGTGGGGCGGTCCGTTTCGCGTTCCGGGAGGGAAGCATGGTCGCGATGGATGGCGCGCACGCGGAGGAGCTGCTGGCCGACCTCGACAAGGCCTTGGCCGAGCTCGAGCAGGCGGCGGATCAAGACTGGGAGCGCGGGATCGAGGGGAAATGGACCGCGGGGAAGCACGTCGCCCACATCGCAGCGACGATGGCGGAGTCGGCCGGGATGTTCGGCAAGGCCGCGGCGCTCCATCGAGCGGGATTTCTGCCCTCTCGCCCCCGGCGCGGGCCGATGCAGTGGCTCTGGGTGCATCTCGTGATCGCGCCGGGGCGGCTGCCGCGTGGTGGCAAGACCGCGGCGCGATTCGTTCCCGCGGCGCATCCGAAGCGCGAGGGCACGCTCCGCGAGCTCCAGGCGGCCCTGGCCCAGCACCGAACCGTCACGCAGAGCCTTTCCGCGCCCGAGCGGGACCAGCTCTGGACCCCGAATCCGTTCCTCCCACGCTGGCACTACACGCTGCCGGAAATGCTCCGCGTGCATGCGATCCATGCGCGCCACCACGCAAAACTCATAGGGGAAATCCCGTGATCTTCGCGCCGTCGAATCGCGACGCGGGCCTGTGGATACTGCGTGGAGAGAGCCGCGCATTCGTGGACGCGCGCGGAACGCGGGGATAACCTCCGGCTTGTCCCCACGGAACGCAAGCTCGCGGGGCGCGAACCAAAAACCCGCATCTACCGCCCCTACAATTACTTGCCACCCTCTCGCCTCGACTCCTCCCCAAGCTCCACAGCCCCTACTTCTAGTACCACCATTCAAGGAAATCTATGTTCTGTAGGCAGACCCCATATTGTGGAGAAGTGATGCCTTTCCCTGTTGTGATTCCACCCCCCAAATCCTATACTGAAATCCAGCGACCGACCCCATCCTCGACATGACCGCAACCCTAAACCGTCCAAAGGATTAAGCGACATGATCACTGCCCAGGATGTGGCTATGAAATTCACCGTCGCGCAGTCCGAAATCCAGTCCGCGTTGCAGCTCGTTTCGAGCGCCGTTCCAAGCCGCACGACCCTTCCCGTTCTATCGAACATCTTGATCGAAGCTCTGGACGGATCGATCCAGATGACGGCCACGGATCTCGACCTCGCGATCGCGACGAAAGCGACGGCCGACGTGAAGGGCGAAGGCTCCCTCACCGTTCCGGCGAAGCGTCTGTTCGAGCTCGTTCGAAAGCTTCCACGAGAGGAGCTCAAGTTCGAAGCCAAGGACCTGACGCTGAATCTCGGAAGCAAGACGGGGCGCTTCAAGTTCAACTGCATCCGCCCGGAGGAGTTTCCCGCGCGGATCACCGTGAACCCCGAGCTCACGTTCAAGATCGAGCCGAAGCTCCTCGAACGCATGGTGCGGCGATCGATCTACGCGGTCTCCACGGACGAGACGCGGCCGGCGCTCAACGGCGCGCTCCTTCAAATCGTCGACGGCGAGATCCGGCTCGTGGCGACCGACGGACATCGGCTCGCTCGCGCGACGGTCAAGCAGTCCGGCATTGGAAAGAGCCCGCTCAAGGGCGACATCATCGTGCCCCTGAAGGCGCTCAATCACCTGCTCCGGCTCCTCACCGACGCGCCGGACACGGTGACGGTGGAGCTCTCCAAGAACCACGCTCGATTCGCGGTGGGGCCAACGACGCTCACTACGAAGCTCATCGAGGGCCCGTTCCCCAATTACGAGCAGGTGCTCCCGAAGCAGAACACGAAGATCCTGCGCGCGGGGCGCGAGGAGCTGACGCAGGCCCTCGACCGCGTGTCCCTCTTCTCGGACAACCTCACGCGCCAGGTCAAATTCTCCATCACGAGCGGCAAGCTCCGGCTCGTGGTGCAGACGCCGGACCAGGGAGAAGCCAACGAGGAGATCGAGGTCAAGTACACGGCCGACGATCTCGACATCGGATACAACGCGAGCTACATCCTCGACATCCTGCGCACGATCGATTCGGAGGAGATCGTGATGCAGCTGAACACGCCGGTCACCGCGGGTCTCGTGATGCCCGCGGCCAAGGACGACGCCAAGGCCGGGGCCTCGCAAGAGGACCTGCTCTGCCTCGTCATGCCGCTCCGACTGGCCGGGTGATTCCCACCGCGTGAGGCTCCTGTCACTCGAGCTTCGTGACTTCAGGAATCATCACGCGGCCTGGGCGCCGATCGACGGCGCCTCGACCCTTCTCCTCGGCGAGAACGGCTCGGGAAAGACCAACTGGATCGAAGCCGCGGTCCTGCTCTCGATCGGGCGATCGTTCCGCGGCTCGCGGGATCGCGATCTGGCCCGCCGGGGCGCGTCGCGATTCGAAGTGCGCGGCACGGTGGCGAACCGGGCGGGCGTCCGGTGCGACATCGCCGCGCGGTACGCGGGCGCCGGCCCGCGCGAGGTCCGGGTGGACGGGCAGCCCCTGCCGAGGCTGGGCGAGCTCCTGGGGCGGTTTCCCACGGTGCACTTCTCCGTGGAGGACGTGGCGGCCTGGAACGGCGCGCCGGCAGGACGGCGGCGTTTCCTGGACGTGGCGCTCTGCCAGCTCGAGCCGGCGTACATCGCGCATCTAAGGGAGTACACGGGAGCGCTCCGGCAGCGGAATCGCCTGCTGGCCGAGCGGGGTCCCGAGGACCCGGATCAGCTCGGCGCGTGGGAGGAGATCCTCGCCCGGTCCGGCACGGAGCTGGATCGCAGGCGGGGCGCGGTGGTCGTGGAGCTCAACGCAACGCTGCGCGAGCTGGCCGCCCGGGTGGATCCTGGGCTCGAGCCGTCGATCGAGTATTCGGCGGGAGCTCACACCGACGCCGACGAGCGCGCCCGGAAGCTCGCGGCGCATCGCTCGCGCGACCGGCGCCTCGGCTGGACCGGAGACGGACCGCACCGCGCCCCGGTGAGCTGCAGACTCGCGGGACGGGAGCTGACGGAGGGAGCGTCGCGCGGGATGACGCGGCTCTACTCGATCCTCCTCCGGCTCGCGCTCGCGCGGGTGATCGAGGCGAGACTCGAGGAGCCGCCGGTCGTCTTCCTCGACGATCCCGAGTCCGAGCTGGACGGTCGCTGGATGGGCCCGGTGCTCGAGCTGGTGCCGGAGCGGAGCCAGGTCATCGTCACGGCCTGCCGGCCGCTCACGGCGTACCCGGAGCGGTTCCGGCAAATGACGATCGCGAATCTCGCCCGCGAGACGGCGGCGGAAGAGGTGGGCTCGTGAGCCACGGTGGACGGCGCGAGGGCGGATTCGAGTCCGTGGCGCCGGTCCTCGAGCGGATGCTGAGCGGGCTCAGGCTCGAGGAGCGCTTCGCTTCGGCGCAGGCGACCGAGCTGTGGGACGAGCGGGTGACGCCGGAGGTGAAGCGGCGCACGCGCGCGGTGGGGGTGAGGGATGGAGAGCTCCTCGTGGAAGTGAGGGGCTCGGTGTGGATGGGGCACCTCGCGGTGCTGAGACAGCAGATCATGGAAGACATCAACGCACGGCTTCCGATCGAAGCCAAGCTCCGGGCGATACGACTCACGCCGATGCGGAGCAAGGAGGAAGGCGGACTTGAGCCAGACGCGCGATGAGGGAGGGACCCTGACGGCGCAGGAGGGCGGGCACTCGTACGACGCCCGCAACATCCAGGTCCTCAAGGGCCTGGAGGGCGTGCGCAAGCGTCCCGCCATGTACATCGGGTCGACCGGGCAGGGCGGCCTTCACCATCTCGTCTACGAGGTGGTCGACAACTCGGTGGATGAGGCGCTCGCCGGGTTCTGCACCGAGGTCTCGGTGACGATCCATACGGACACGAGCGTGACGGTGGTGGACGACGGACGCGGCATCCCCGTCGACATCCACCCGTCGCAGAACCGGCCCGCGCTCGAGGTCGTGATGACCACGCTCCACGCGGGCGGGAAGTTCGACGACAACACCTACAAGGTCTCGGGCGGGCTCCACGGCGTGGGCGTGTCGGTGGTGAACGCGCTCTCCGAGTGGCTCGAGGTGGACGTCCACCGCGATGGGAAGCGCTACCGCCAGCGCTACGAGCGCGGCGTGGTCGCGAGCGACGTGCAGGAGCTGGGCCCCACCGACCGCAACGGCACGACCGTCCACTGGAAGCCCGACAACACCATCTTCGAGACGGTCGACTACAACTTCGACACGCTCTCCCAGCGGCTCCGCGAGCTCGCGTTCCTCAACAAGGGCATCCGGATCCAGTTCCTCGACGAGCGGACGGGGAAGAAGCACGACTTCCAGTACGAAGGCGGCATCGTCTCCTTCGTGAAGTACCTGAACGAGAACAAGACCGTCCTGCACCCGACGCCCATCTCCCACTCGAAGGAGCGGGACAAGGTGATCGTGGA
>DATJGP010000124.1:0-6817 GCA_035494915.1 Candidatus Eiseniibacteriota bacterium
CGAGGATGGCGCGTGTGGAAACTCCGGTGCGTCGCGGCTGTCAGGCGTGGGACGCCGGGTTCAGCTTGATGGAGCTCATGGTCGTGCTCGTGCTGTTCGGAATCGTCAGCGCGATCGCGCTTCCGGGCTTCAACAAGTTCATGCGCGCGATGGATCTCAACAATCAGATCCAGGTCCTCGCGACCAACATCCGCGTGGTGCGCCAGCGTGCGATCACGGAAAACAACAACTGGGTGCTCTACTACGATTCCGCGAACAAGGGCTGGGGTTGGTGGGATGACGACGACAACGACGGGGTGAAGGACGGGCCCGAGCACTATCAGGCGGTGACCCCCTTGCCGGGCTGGATCACGGTGACGAACTCGTCCACCAACCCGTTTGCGTCGGACACGCTCACGTTCCAGCCGAACGGAGCCGCGAGCGAGTCGGGCAGCGTGATCTTCTCGAACCCGGACGGCTACACGAGGTCGCTCTCGGTGGTCCGCCCGACGGGGATGGTGACGGTCCAATGATGAAGCGAGCCAACAACGTGAGGCGGCGAGTGGACGGCGAGGACCGGGGCTTCAGCCTTCTCGAGGTCCTCTTCGCGCTGACCTTCCTCGCGGTCGGCATCATGGCCGTGGCCTCGATGATCCCGGCCGGAACCCGCGGCGTGAGCCAGAGCCGCGTTCTGACGACCGGCCTCATGGCGGCCCAGGTCAAGATGGAGGATTTGAAGGGCACGCCGTTCCTGAGCCTGACGCCGGGCACCTTCACCGACACGACGTCGGTGTTCACCCGCACCTGGACGGTGACGGATTCCGTCCCGATGGCGGGATGCAAGAAGCTCACTGTGACGAGCCAATGGACCGACTCGCACGGGAGCCAATCGACGGTACTGACGAGCTATGTCTCGAAATAACCCCGGCACGGACGGCCGCAGCCATGAGGTGAGTCCCGTGATGGCCCATCGAGAGCATCGAGGCGCTGGTTTTACCCTGGTCGAGGTCACGATCGCGCTGGTTCTCTTCGCGCTCGTGATCGGCTCGGTCTACGAGATCTACGTCCGCGGCGAGAAGTCCCAGCAAATCGGCATCGAGCTCGCCGAGGCGAACCAGAACGCGCGAAGCGGCGTGGATCTGATCGCGCGCGAGCTCCGGTCGGCTGGGTACGGCGTGAATCCGCAGGTCCAGCCCGCGATCGTGGTCGGGTCGCAGTACCGCGTGACCTTCGCGCTCGACGTGAATGGGAACCGGCAGATCGACATGGGCGAGGTCGTGACCTACTTCCTCGACCCCAACGCGAGCGATCCCCTGATCGCGAACAGCTCGAACCCCTACGACTTCGTCCTTCGCCGCAGGGTAGGGACGCCGGGGGATTCGATCCCGACTCCCGTCTCGGGGCAGGGTGAGATCGTGGCCTACGGCCTCACGCAACGCTCGGCCGACAACATCACGGCCAAGAACGTGCCCCTCTTCTCGTATCGCGACGCCAACAACGTGGCGCTCGAGCTGAAGAGCGGCACGTCGAACGACGCGGCGGGCGCTTTCTACGGCAAGACGGTCGCGAACACGGACCTCGGCGTGCCGCCCGCTCCGGGCGTGTCCAGCAGCGTCAAGACGATCCAGATCAACATGGTGACCGAAACGAAGCAGAAGAACGTGCAGACCGGGTCGTATGACCGGGTCTCGATCGGGACCTCGATCGAGCCGCGAAACTTCCCGTTCCTCGCGCAGGCGAACCAGTTCACGCCGGCGAATACCGGCGCGACCGGCACCGGCACGGGGTCGGGCACGGGCACGGGGAGCGGCACCGGCACTGGCACCGCCACGGCCACGGCGACGGGAACGGGGACAGGGACGGCCACGGGCACCGGCACGGGCACGGGACTCCCGCCGAGCCAGCCGCCCATCCACATTCCGACGGACCGCGTCCTCGCGCTCGCGTTGGGCGATCTGAACGAAACCGACAGCCAGGAAGGGTCTCAGACGACATCGAACAATCAGCACGACCTCGATATCGTCGTCGGAACCCGCGCGAGCGGCGTCGCCAACATCCGCGTCTGGTGGAACGGCCAGCCCAACCGCTACACGGGCAACGTGTGGTTCCGTCAGACCGAAAGCTTCCTCGGCAACGCGTCCTACGACATCCCGGTCCTCGCCATGGCGAACGTCGACCGGTCGGCGGTGGAGAGCCGCGACGTGCTGTCGGGGGTGTCCACCGGACTGAACACGGGACGATTCCAGGTCTGGCAGAACCAAGCGTTTGGCGACATCGGCATGGTCCAGGGCAAAGTGGGCGCCATGACGAATCCCGCCACGCCGAATTCCCAGTACTACGACAATCCAGGAACGGGGGAAGTGCGCGGGCTCGCCGTCGGCGACCTGAACGAGGACGGGAACCCCGACGTCGCGATCGGAACGAAGACGAACACCAATCAAGGCAAGATCGAGATCTGGTGGGGTGACGGCGACGGCCACTTCACCCACGCCCCGTCGGTCGACGTGTACGCCGCGAGCGGCGAGGTGCGAAGCGTGGCCATCCGGGACATGAACGCCGACGGCTATGCGGACATCATCTGCGGCACGAAGACAAATTCCGGGGACACCTCCGGCAACATCGACATCTTCTACAGTAACGGGCTCACGACCCGGCGTTTCACGACGACCTACAGCATCGCCACGGGCGGCTCCGTCTACAGCATCGCCGTGGGGCGGATGGACGCCGACAGCAATCCCGACGTGATCACGGCGGTCCGAACAGGCAATCTGACCGGCAAGATCGAGTTCTGGAAGGGGAGTGGCCTCATGATCGGCGCGCTGGCGCGGCGGGACGAGCAGGCGACCCCGGGCCCCGCCATCTCGGTGGCGATCGGACCGATCGATTACGGCAACGCTTCGAACGACATCGTCGTGGGAACGTCGGGCGCGGGCGGCGCGACGCCGCCGGCGGTCCAGATCTACTTCTGCGACCCGAACGCGACCGGTGGGGCCATCATTCCCAACAGTTTCAGCTGGGCTGATGCCAATGCGGGCGGCTCCGTGAACGCGGTTGCGATCGGAAAGCTCCAGTGCTCGCAAGACACGCCGGACAACGATCCGCTCAACGACATCGTCGCCGGCACCGCGACGAGCGCGAGCACGGGAGACCTGGTGATCTACATGAACCCGTATGCGTCCCTGATCGTCCCATGACGACTCAATCCGTGGCCCCCGCCCGAACCGAGGATGCCGGCAACGCGATGGTCGTGGCGCTCCTCGTGCTGGTGATCCTGTCGTCGGCCGCGGTGGCGTTTGTGGCCGTCACGAAGTCGGAGAAGCAGATCTCCGGCAACACGAGGATCGCGACCGAGGCCTTCTACACGGCGGAGGCGGGGCTCACGGAGGGGATCTACCGGATGTCGTACGCGAAGGACACGCTCAACTACATCGGCCCCGCGACGCCCACTGCAGGGTGGGGCAAGTACATCGTGATGAGCAACGGGGCGAGCTCCCAGGATCCGAGCGCAGCCTCAACGGCGTCCGACGGGATGGACAACGACAACGACGGCCTGATCGACGAGCCAGGGGAGCGCTACCCGGAGACGCCGAGCAAGCAAACGGGCGGCAACGCGCTCCAGTACCCGTACGTGCGGGTGGAATACAAGACGCAGGGCGGCCAGCTCGTGCGGTACGGGGACGACGACCAGAACCCATCGACACCGATGCGGGAGAACTTCACGTACGGCGACCCGGTCCTCAAGGTGTCCGCCGCCGGAACGCGAGGCGCCTCGAAGAAGGTGATCGAGGCCGAAGCGGTACGGTTCCCGCTGCTCAACGTCAACGCCGCGATGTGGGCGGGCGGACCGCTCTCGTTCAATGGCAATGCGTTCCTCCTCGACGGCGCCGACCATGACGCGCAGGCGCCGTTCGACACGATCGCGGGAGCGCCGCCCGTGCAGGGGATTCTCACGGAGGGACCTACGTCGGACGCGACGGTCACCTCGCAGCAGGCGGACAACGTGACGGGTCTGGGCGGGGACGGCAGCATCGCCCAGTCGACCTTCACCTACGACTTCAACGCGCTCTGGTCGAGCCTGACCGCGGCCGCGGATCGGTCGTTCACGGGGGCCACGACCTTCTCGAGCTCGTCGCCCACGCTCGGAACCATGGCCAAGCCCCTGGTCACGGTCGTGGACGGTGATCTCAACATCCAGGGCACGTGGCAAGGGGCAGGCATCCTCATGGTGAACGGCAATATCAGCATGGGGGGCGGCGCCATGTACCAGGGGATCGTCATCGCGACCGGGGATGTCCGGCTCGCGGGTGGCGGTCCTGCGGACGTGGCGCGAATCCTGGGAAGCGTGATCTACCAGGGATCGCTGATCAACGCCTCGGCCCAGGGGGGCGCGTCTCGCGTCTTCTGGTCCTCCGAGGCGGTCACGAACGCGCTCGGTATGAGCAAGTACACGCTCGCCTGGTGGCGAGAGCGGTAATTCAGGGACGGCTGACGGAAAGGGTGATTCCGATGCGTGCCATCGATCGGTTCGACATGCGACCCACTGCGGAAGCCGGGAACGCGCTCGTCGTCGTGCTCCTCGTGCTGTTCCTTCTCACGTCGCTCGGCATCTCGTACGTCGCGGTGACGAAGGGAGAGAAGCAGATCGCGAGCAACCAGGCGATCGACAGCGAAGCCTTCCAACACGCGGAGGCCGGCATCACGGAAGTGCTGCTCCGGATGTCGAGCAACACGAACCAGAACGGGCCTCCCCATTACGGAATTGCGGAGCCCGGGCCCGCCTTTGCGCCCGGCTGGGGCCGTTACGTCGTCACTGATCCCGGGAACGCGGGGCTGGATCCCAATGCCGCCTCGACCGCGAGCGACGGCCTCGACAACAACGGCAACGCCGCGGTGGACGAGTCGAGCGAACGGTATCCCGAGATCGGCGCCCGCAATGGAACGCTGCCGCTCGCGGACCGCCTCGACTACCCGTGGGTCAAGGTCCGTTACAAGCTGAACGGCGCCAACCAGATCCTGCTCTTCGGCGATCATGACTTGAACCCGAGCACGCCGCCTCGGGAGAATCTCGTACGCGGGATTCCGGAGATCATCATCACCTCGGCGGGCCGCCAGGGGCGGGGAAACAAGGTCGTGACCGTGGAGGCGGTGAAGTGGCCGCTTCCCCCGATCCCCGGCTCCGTCTACACCGAAGGGCCGATCACCTTCAACGGCGCCGCGTTCGACATCGACGGGCACGACCACCAGGCCGCAGCCCCCTGGGACACGATCCCCGGCGGTACGCCCCTTCTGGGTGTCGCGACCACGCTCGATCCGTTGGGTATCACGTCCTCCCTCAATCCGTCCCAGGAGGACAACATCACCGGGGCCGGGGGCGATCCCAGCGTCAACTCGTCCAACGTGAACCTCGACATCCAGGCCATGGCGGACGGCTTCAGCCAGATGGCCGACATCACCTTGATCGGCGATCAGAACAATCCGAGCTCCACCGGCTGGGGTACGCTGTCGGACCTCAAGATCGTCCACGTCACCGGCGATCTCATGGTCTCCGGTAACCTCGCCGGGGCGGGCGTCCTCGTGATCGACGGCGACTTCCAGATGGGCGGTACGATCAACTGGGAAGGCGTCGTGATCTGTCTGGGCGATGTCGACGTGGTGGGCGGTGGCTCCGCGAAGAACATCGTGGGGGCGCTCCTGGTGCAGGGCTCGCTCGCAGGCAACTCGGTCGTCAACGGTAACATCAAGGTCCTGTATTCGAGCGAGATGCTCCAGAACCTGAGCATGCTGTCGAAGTACGAGATCTCGTCCTGGATCGACCAGTAACGCGCTGAGCGTCGCTGTTTCATATGGACCGGGCCGCGCACGGGCTGACCTCCGGGCGCGGCTCTTCGCTTTGCGCTTCGCGCAAAGCTCGAGAGGCGTCCACCGGTCAGCCCGTGCACGGCCCTACCGATACGTACGGCGACGCTCCGGGCTTTGCCCGGTAGCTACTTCATTGATACAGCCAGTAGTGGAAGGGAGCGTAATCGCGCTGGGCGCCGGCGTCGGCCGCCTCGTCGCGCGTGAGGCAGATCTCGGGGCGTGAGGTTTGGATGCGGCGCGCCGGGATCGTGAAGGTGGGCTCGACCCAGGCCGACTCCGACGACGCGATGTTCCACGTCCCCGCGGGAACCCCGTCGACCTGGACGTCGAGGCGGTTCGGGTACCAGGCGTCGGTGCGCATCACGATCGTGAGATCGCGTCCCGGCGTGGCCGATACGCGAAAGCGCTCGCTCGATCGGACGATGCGTCCCGCGTCGGTCAGGGGCCGGTTCCGCACGTCGGCGTAGGCGTACCGCCGGAGCACGTCGGTCGCTTCGGGGTCCGACCTCCATTCGTGGCGTGCCTCATCCTCGAGCCAACCCGAATCCATCGAGTCGACGAGGCGTTTCTCCTCGATTTCCGGGTGGGGCAACACGGGTCGATCGGCCGGCTTCACGTCAATCCAGGACGCCGGGTAGACGACCATGTCGGTGCCGCCCGTGATGGTGTTGATGCCGAGGTGCGCGCGATACGCCTCGGGTCCCAGGATCCCGCTCTCCTCCCAGTAGGGAAACCATCCCGGGTAGATGGCGAAGTAGGTCGGTAGCCGCTCTGGAGGGAGCCGGCGCAGGTGCTCGAACAGGCAGCCGAGCCCCGAGCGATACACGCGCGCGAAGCCGGCCGTGGTGAGGCCGACCAGATCGAGGGTCGAGCGCTTCCCGTAGTAGGCGATCGCTCCGGCGTCGTTCAATCCGACGATGGCGTTCGGAGGAAGGTTCCGGTCGATCCACTGGCCGACGCGCACCTGCTGATGGAGGAT
>DATJGP010000125.1:0-2718 GCA_035494915.1 Candidatus Eiseniibacteriota bacterium
GGAGGTTCGCATGCGTCGATTCACAGCGCGTTGGCTCCTGCCGTTCCTGCTCCTCCTGCCCGCCACGGCTCTCGCCGAGGTCGACGGTCTCCATCTCAACCTGACGCCCTACCTCGGATACGCATCGTGGGCCAAGGAAACGAACATGGAGAACGATCTAATCTACGGTGGCCGCCTGGGTCTCGGCTTCGGCAAGCGCTTCGGGATCGAGGGGAGCTACGGGAAGAGCAGCAGCAAGACGCAGGAGGGAGACGGCGGACGCGCGTACGTGTTCCCCACCGACCCGGCCAACGTTCCCCAGCAGGATTCGAAGTTCACGCACATCTCCGCGGATGCGCTCCTGAACATCATCCCGGGCTCGTCCCTGGATCCCTACATCCTGGGAGGCTGGAGCTCGCAGGAGTTCGAGCCTCAAGATTCGACCGGCGCGGATTCCAAGCGGAACGGCTTCAACGTAGGGGCGGGCGTCAAACTCCACTTCAATCCGCGCGTCGCGCTCCGGCTCGAAGCGCGCGACATGATCTATTCGTGGAGCGACGACGAGAAGGCCGCGGGAGCCAGCGACAAGAGCCAGAACAGTCTCGCCTTCACCGGCGGCGTGCAGTTCTCGCTGGGGGGCGGCGGGAAGGCACCCGACGCGGACGCGGACGGGGTACCCGACAAGAAGGACGCCTGCCCTGGCACACCCGCAGGCGCGGTGATCGACGCCAAGGGGTGCCCGGTGGACAGCGACGGGGACGGGGTTCCGGACGGCATCGACACCTGCGCCGGCACGATTGCGGGCGCCAAGGTCGATGCGAAGGGTTGCCCGACCGACGAGGATGGTGACGGCGTCTTCGATGGCATCGACACCTGCCCCGGAACGCTCGCCGGCTGCACGGTGGACGCGAAGGGTTGCCCCACCGACTCCGATGGCGACGGCGTGTGCGACGGCCTGGATCAGTGCGCCAGCACGCCGACCGGGGCCACCGTCGACGCGAAGGGCTGCCCCACCGATGCCGATGCCGACGGCGTGCCGGATGGAATCGACCAGTGCCCGAACACTCCGGCCAACGTGCAGGTCGACAAGGCCGGCTGCCCGGTCGAGGTCACGAAGCAGGAAACGGAAATGCTCAACACGGGAACGATCACGGAGCACGGTCTCCAGTTCGACACGGGCAAGACCACGCTCAAGCCGGAGTCCGAGAAGGTGCTTCAGGACCTGTGCGCGATCTTCCAGCAGTGGCCCACGCTCCAGATCGAGATCGGTGGTCACACGGACTCGCGCGGCACCGAGGCCGCCAACCAGAAGCTCTCCGAGGGACGCGCGCAGGCCGTGCACGATTGGATGGCCTCGAACTGCCCGAATGCCAACCTCGCCAACATGTCCTTCAAGGGCTATGGCGAGAGCAAGCCGATCGCGAGCAACAAGACCAAGGACGGCATGGCGAAGAACCGGCGAGTGGAGTTCAAGGTTCTGAATCCCGATGAGCTGAAGCGGGTGAAGGAGCACCGCGAGATGCTCCAGAAGTAAACGACGAGAAAAGGGCAACCACGCGCGAGGAGGGCGGAAACGCCCTCCTCGCTGCGTTTCCACCTTCAAGGCTTCGCGCGAGCGCCCTGAAGCCTGGCCGCGCTACCGTCAGCTCAATCCAGAGGCCCGCGCGATCATGAACACGCCGCAGATGATGACGGCGAACCCGATGGCGCGCGCGACCGGTAGGCCGGAGGGCGCGATGCGCTCGACGGTGATCGCGGCCGTCACGGCCATCATCCATCGCGCGTCCATCATCCCGAGGGCGAGCAGAATCGCCATCAAGTTCCCGCAGCAGCGGAGGCAATCCACTCCCAGCCGCACTCCGTGACGCCACGCAGTGCTTGGGTCGGAGGACATGGTTCCGGGCTCTTCCCGGCAGCACTCGATTCCGCGAGCCTTCCATGCGCTGATTTGCATGAAGCCCGCGATCAGAACGACCGCGCCGGCCGCGATCGGTACGACTCCGGTCAGCACCGGTACACGCGCCTCGAGCGCCGCGAGTCCGGCGGCCAGCGGACCGAGAAGAATCCCGAGCGCGGCCCAGACCAGGAAATAGCCCGTGCCTGCGAGGGCGGTCAAAGAGCTCGACCCCCAACCACCCGTGGCTCCAATCGCCCTGCGGTAGCGCGCCAGGCTCGGGATCAGCACGGGGAGCATCATCGGCACCATCATCAGGATCCACATGCCGGCGAACGACATCACGGCCAAGGGCCACGACCGTTCCGACTCGGGCATCGCGCAGCAGTCCATGGGCCTCCCTTCGTCTGGTATCTTCGCGATTCCTTTCCGACGCGACGTGTTGCGTGTCGTCGTGAGATCGAGCTTGCTCCCGAGCGCTCCTCGCCGGGAGTGACAAGTATGGCGGGATTCCCATGGATTCGATGATCACGGCCGCGGCGCGGGCGCTCGCGATGGGCGATCCCCTCGACGCCTTGAAGCGAATCGCGCTCCGGAACGACGCGCCGGCCCTCGCGCTCCGGGGCATCGCGATGGCCCAACTCGGTGAGTTCCCCAAGGCCAAGGCGCTCCTGCTTCGGGCCGCCCGTAGCTTTCCTCCTCGCGAGCGCATCGCACGCGCGCGCTGCGTCGTGGCCGAAGCCGAAGTCGCGCTCGCGTCCCGTGAGCTCAGCTGGCCCCAACGGGCACTCCACGCGGCGCGGGCCACGCTCGAGGAGCACGGCGATCGAGCCAACGCAGCTCAC
>DATJGP010000126.1:0-19452 GCA_035494915.1 Candidatus Eiseniibacteriota bacterium
GCGTTCAGGCGCAGGCCCTCTTCGGTGCGCGTGCCCTGCGGCACTGCGAGAAGGTCGCTCCCCGTGACCTCCACGTCCTCGCGCTTCCGGTCGAGCTGGTTGGGTCCGTCCATGACGGCCTCGAAGACTTCCCGCGCCACCGGCACGAGCCCCGGATGCGCGACCCAGGTGCCGTCGTGCCCGTCCGTGACTTCGCGAAGCTTGTCCTGGCGCACCTTCTCGAGCGCCGCATGGCTGGCGTCGGGGTCGTTCTTGATCGGGATCTGCGCCGCCATGCCCCCCATCGCGTGCGCGCCGCGGCGGTGGCACGTACGGATGCAGAGCTGCGTGTACGCGCGCAGGAAGGGCTGCGTCATCGTCACCTGCGAGCGGTCCGGCAGCACCGCCGCGGGGTCGTTACGCCGCACCTTGATGAAGGAGAAGATGTAGTCCCACCGGCCGCAGTTGAGCCCAACCACATGGTCGCGAAGCTCGTAGAGGATCTCGTCCATCTGGAATGCGGCCGGCAGCGTCTCGATGAGCACCGTGGCCTTGATGGTTCCTCGCGGAATGCCGAGCGTCTCCTCGGCAGCGAGGAAGACCTCGTTCCAGAGACGCGCCTCGCGATAGCTCTCCAGCTTGGGAAGATAGAAGTACGGCCCGGTTCCTCGCCGGATCAGCTCGTGCGCGTTGTGGAAGAAGTAGAGACCGAAGTCGAACAGCGCCGCCGGAATGGGCCGGCCATCCACCTGGATGTGCCGCTCCGTGAGATGGAGGCCGCGCGGACGGACGATGAGCGTGGCGGTCTCGTCGGCGAGGCGATACTCCTTGCCCGACGCCGGATCGACGAAGTCGATGGTCCGCAGGACAGCGTCCATCAAGTTGATCTGCCCTTCGACGTTGTTGCTCCACGTCGGTGCGTTCGAATCCTCGAAGTCCGCCATGAAGCAATCCGCGCCGGAATTGAGCGCGTTGATCACCATCTTCCGATCGACCGGACCCGTGATCTCGACGACGCGTCGCGTGAGATCGCCTGGCACCGACGCGATCGTCCAGTCGCCTTGGCGAACCGTCAGTGTCTCGTCGAGGAACTCGAGGGGCGCATCGATCGAGAGCCGGCTCGCGCGGTCCGCGAGGAGCCGCTCGAGGGTCGGCTGGAAGGCCCTCACGAGACCCTCGATGAAGGCCAGAGCCTCAGGCGTCAGGATCCGCTCGTATCCTGGGCGGATCGGCGCCTCCACCGTGGCTCCCGTCGTTGTGAGTGCGCTTACGTTCATGTCACAAGAATGACAGGTTCTGTGGATTTTAGCCAGTAATTTATTGTATTACAATAGATTACAGTGTTTACACGCTTGTATGTCACAAACGCTTGTTTTGTAAGTATGGTAAACTTTGTTGGTGGAAACGAACTTGAAAGCTGCTGGCTTGGGGCGAAAGATCCGAGCCCTCCGCCAGGCGGAGGGGTTGACCCAGGCGGCCATGGCCGCACGGCTCGGGATCTCCTCTTCCTACCTGAATCTCATCGAAAACGACCGCCGTCCCCTGGGCGCGGGACTCCTTCTCACGCTCGCACGCACGTTCAATGTCGACCTCAGGACCTTCGCGCTCGGCGAGGACGCCCAGCTCGTATCGGATCTCGCCGAGGCCTTCGGCGATCCTCTGTTCGGCGAGCGCCGCCTCGACGAGCGCGAGCTACGGGAGTTCGTCTCGTCGAGCCCCGCCATCGCTCGCTCCGTCGTGCGACTGCATCACGCCTACACCGACGCGCGCGCCTCGGCGGAATCGATCGCGGCCGAGGTGGTGGACCGCCAGGATCTCTCCGGCGTGGATCGCGCTGGTCTCGCAGCCGAGGAGGTATCGGACCTCGTGCAGCGCCACGTGAACCACTTCCCCGAGCTGGAAGCGGAGGCGGACCGGATCTGGAAGGACGCGAAGCTCGAGGATCACGACTTCTTCGAGGGGATGGCGCACTACATGGAACGTCGCCACAGCGTGCGCGTGCGCGTGCTCCGCCTGGGCGAGATGGGAGGGGCGGTGCGACGCTTCGATCCGGAGCGGCGCGAGCTAGACCTGTCGGAGGTGTTGAGGCGTGGCTCGCGCGGGTTCCAGCTCGCGCACCAGGCGGCGCTCCTCACCTGCCCGGACACGCTCGATCGCATTGCCCAGGACGAGCAGCTCACGTCGCCGGAATCGCGCGCTTTGTGCCGGGTCGCGCTCGCCAACTATTTCGCGGGCGCCCTCTTGATGCCCTACGACGCGTTCTATCGCGCCGCCGAGGAGGAGCGCTACGACACCGATCTGCTCGAGCACCGGTTCCGCGCCAACTTCGAGCAGATCTGTCACCGCCTCACGACGCTCAATCGCTCCGGCGCGCGAGGCATCCCGTTCCACATGGTGCGGGTCGATATCGCGGGGAACATCTCGAAGAAGTTCAGCGCCACCGGCCTTCGGTTTCCCAGGTTTGGCGGTCTCTGCCCTCTGTGGAACGTGCACGCCGCGTTTCTTCAGCCCAACGTCATCCGCGCGCAGCTCGACCGCTTTCCCGACGGCACGTTGTATTTCTCCTTCGCGCGCACCATCCGGAAGCACCGCGGCGGCTATCACACGCCCGAGGTCCTGTATTCCGTAGGGTTGGGATGCGACGTGGAGTCGGCGAAGCGCCTCGTCTATGCCGATGGCTTCGACCTCACGAACCCGCAGGCCGCCGCCCCGGTCGGCATCACCTGCCGGTTGTGCGAGCGCCTCGACTGCCGCGCCAGGGCCTTCCCCTCCATCTATCAGCCGTTGAGGGTGGATGAGAATCTTCGAGGGGTCTCGTTCTTCGCCAGGCCCGGGGGCAAGGGCAACGAGTGATGGCTGTGCGGGTGCCCTCGCGCTCGTTACTCGCCCCGGGGCCAGTTGGCGCCCCGCCACCGCAAACCAACGTTGACGCTACTGGCGGCGCGTTCTCAACTCGCCCCGGGGCCAGTTCACACCCACGGGGTCGTTTGGATCAACTCGCCCCGGGGCGAGTTGGGCGCATTGCGATGCTCCCGCCAAACACCTCCGGAGCGACTCACCGACCTGGCCGTCTAGAGCGTTAGACCCTGGAGGGCTTGGAGTTAAGGCCTGAGGAGCTACGCGGCCCCCCACGCTATCAGGCGTGGCACCCACGGCGAGCGATGTGCACGAACTGGCCCCGGGGCGAGTTGGATCCGCTGAGTTGTGAGGACTGAAGCGGACCAAGCTCCGGGCCGAGCCGGGTCAGGCGTGATTGAGCTGGTAGACGATGAGCTGGGCCACGGTCCAGAGCACGAGGCCGATGCCCGTGAAGGGAAGGACGAGGGCGAGGGCGAAGCGGATTCCGAAGCCGCGGACGCTGAAGTGGCGCATGACCGATTCATCGGCCAGTTCACCGGGAAACTTGAAGACGCAGCCGGGCCCGGACTGCATCGGCCGCACCCGCCCGGCACTGACGCCGGCCGGCCCGGCTCACCCGCCCGTGGCCGCCGGCGCGACGCACCCGCCTCAGCGCTCGGCGGTGCCCAGCCTCCGGTCCACGACGACCTGGCCCGCCTTCATCACCCAGCGCACGCGCGTGGTGACGGCGCGGATGTCCTTGAGGGGATCGCCCTCGATGGCGACGATGTCCGCCAGGTAGCCGGGCGCTAACGCTCCCAGCTCCTTCTCATGGCCCAGGAGGGCGGCGCCGTTCACCGTCGCCGCGGCGAGCGCCTGTGCGGGCGTCATGCCCGCCTTCACGAACCATTCGAGCTCGCGCGTGTTCTCGCCGCACATCGTGAAGAGCGCATCCGAACCCATCGCCACCTTGACCTTGGCCTTCACGGCGCGACGGAGCGTCTCCAGATTCCGCCCGCGATATTCGTCCAGTCGCGCGACCGCGGATGAGTCGTAGCCGAAGATGGCGGCGTTCTCCGCGTAGTAGCGATTGTGATCGATCGTCGGCACGTAGAAGGTTCCTCGCTTCACCATCTCGCGGATGGTGGCGTCGTCCATGTCGGTCGCATGCTCGACCGACGTGGCGCCCGCGCGCACGGCGTCGCGCGCACCGTCGGCGCCGTACGAGTGGACCGCCACCCGCTTGCCCCGTCCCTTCGCCGCGTCGACGGCCGCCTTGATCTCTTCATACGTATACGTCTCATCGCCGGTCACGTCATCCGCGCTCCCCGTCGAGCCGTACACCTTGATCACGTCCGCGCCGGCCGCGATGTTCTCCCGCACGACCCGCATCACCTCCGCGGATCCATCGGCGGTGCCGCCCGGCGGCTCCATGTAACCCGGACGATTGGGGCTGATCGTGGGATGAAGTCCGTATCCGCAGACGAACATCCGTGGTCCCACCATGGCACCGCTCGCGATGAGATCGCGCATGGCGATGTCCATGTAGTCCCATGAGCCCAGATCGCGCACGGTAGTGACGCCCGTCTCGAGCGTGTGCTTCGCGTTGACCTGCGCCAGATAGACCGTGGCCGCCGTGGGCCGTGACGAGAGCTGCTGCCAGGGGTTCGTTCCCGGTGTGCCGTCCCACGAATACGTGAGGTGCGTGTGCACGTCGATCAGACCGGGGATCCCGGTGAAGCGCGTGAGATCGATCTCCTGGGCGCCCGACGGGAGCGTCGTGTGCGCCGCCGATCCGACGGAGAGGATCTTGTCCCCTTCGACGATCACGACCGCATCCTCGATCACGGGCCCGGCCTCGGTCACGACGCGTCCAAAGCGGAGCGCGAGCACGCGCGGCGCGGCGGGCGCTGCAGCGGCGGCGGACGCAGCGGCGGAGGACGCAGCGGCGGCGGCAGTCGACGCATGGACAAAGGCTGCCAACGCAAAGACCGCGGCAGTCGACAGGACCACCCATGACCAACGAGCGTGCATGGGTGAACCCTACAGCCCGGCGGGACCGACGGAAACTCCGATCTTCGTCCCCCACGGAGCCCTCCCGATCCTTGCGGCGGCCTTTGCGGCCGGGTTACGGTTGAGTGCTATGGCCGCGTACCGCATCAGCTTCGAACGCATCCGCCCGGCACTTGCCGCGGTCCTATGGGTGATCTTTGCCGCCTCCTTCGCTGCTGGCCTCGTAGGCGGTTTCCTGGGGCGAGCCGCCAGGGCCCCGGCCGCTGAGCCCCCCGCGAGGACCGACGCCCCCGCCATCGCCCTCATCCCGGTCGGCCGCTTCGACTTCACCGCGCCTCGGTCCGAGAACCTCGCTCTCGCTCCCGAGGAGCTGAGCGGCATCGCGTGGATCGAAGGGAGCCACTACATCGCGATCGGGGACGAGCACGCGACGATGCACCGGCTCGAGATCGATCTCGATCCGGAGACGGGGCGCATCAAGAGCGTCCATTTCGAGAAGGCGATCCCGCTCCGTTACGAAGATGGCACGCTCATTCCCGACTCGCTCGGCTCGGATCGCGAGGGGATCGAGTTCAATCCCGACGACCACACCGTCTGCATTTCGAACGAGCACACCGGAGCCGATCAGAGCCGCCCGTCCATCGCGTGCCACACGATAGACGAGGGCCGGACCACGCGGCTCATCCGCACGGATGGTCCGGACATGTTGAAGGTGTTCTCGACGGAGCGGCTGAACGGGGGTTTCGAGTCGATCACCCGGCGTCCGGACGGAGGCGAGATCTGGTCCGGCAACGAGATGCCGCTCACGGTCGACGGCGATCTTCCGAGCGACACGACGGGGGCCGTCGTGCGGCTCCAGAAGTTCGACCCCACGATGAAGCCGCTCGCGCAGTACGCGTACCGGCTCGATCCGTACCCGCAGAAGATCGCGATGCCGCCCAGGCTGCGCGGCTACGCGGTGAACGGACTCTCGGAGCTCCTCATGCTGCCGGGCGGAACGCTCCTCGCGCTCGAGCGGACGTTCGCGGGCGACACCGCGGGATTTCCGAACCTGCGCATCCGCATCTATCAAGTCGATCTCGACGGAGCGACGGACGTGTCGGGAATCGGCCCGGACGTGGGACTGCGCGGGGCCAGGTACGTGCCCGCGTCGAAGCGGCTTCTGTGGGAGAAGAACTTCGGTCTGACCAACTCGAACTTCGAGGGGATGGCGATCGGCCCGCAGCTTCGAAACGGAGATCTGCCCTTGATCCTGGTCGCCGACAACAACGGCGGCGACGACGAGGCGTTCTACACGCTACGCATCTCCGGTCTCGCGCCGCGCCAGGCCAGCGCCCCGCATCACTAACCCGAATTCCGCGTACCGCGACGCGAACCGCGGGCGCGCGTCACAAAACCACCCCGCTACCGCCCCGCCGCGATGAAGGCGGCCCAGTAGATCGGATCCGTCGACTCGCCCGCGTCGCGCCGTGCCTGCAGCACACCGCGGCTCGCCTCGCGCGCCGCGGCCGCGGCGTCCAGCCCATCGATCAAACGCGACTCATAGAACCGCGTGGTCCACGCGCGCGCCGCGCGATCGGTGACGGGCCAGAGGCTCAACACCAGGGTCCGCACACCCGCGATCTCGAACGCGCGCCGCAGCCCGAACACGCCCTCGCCGGCGCGCACGACGCCGACGCCGGTCTCGCATCCGGAGAGCACGGCGGTCTCCACACCCGAGAGATCGACCGCGGCGATCTCGTCCGCGGTCAGGATGCCGTCCTGCCCCGGCGCGCTGCCCTTCGCGATGGGGAGATTGGCTCCCGCGAGCACGAGCCCGGCGCCGAGGAGGGGATTGTCCGGCGACGTGCTGTCGGACGCGGCCTCCCAGGCGGGGCACGCGTCGGCGAAGAATCCGTGCGTGGCGACGTGGATGATGCGACGTCCCGCCGCGAGCCGCCGGAACGCGTCCTCGCTCGCCGCGCGCCCGAGAAGGACGCGCGCCTGCGGCGACGACGGTGGATGCGGGACGTCGTCCACGCCTTGGTCGCGAGCACCCTGCCCGAGCGCGCGCTGCCAGAGCGCGGCCGCCTCCTCCACCTCGCGCGCGCCGCCGGGGAGGCGCTCCCATTGCGGGCGCGAGCCCCCCGCGGAGCAAGGAAGACCGCGGCTCACCTCGCGTTCGTCACCAGCCTCAGGCAGGGAGCCCACCGACGCGGAGTCGGACGGCGAAGCGTCGAAGTCGGGATCGGCAAGCCCGAGGAATCCCGCTCCCGGCCGGCCGACGGTCGGCGGGCCGATGAGGTCGCGCTCCGACGACACGATCTGGAACACGGGACCATCTTCGGCGAGGAACCGCCCGTCCTCGCGCCGCAACGCGATCGGATTCACCAGGTGGAGCGATCCATCCGGAATCAGCACCACTCGCGTCGCGCCCTCGAGCCTCGCCTCGATCGGATCCCAGAGTCGCTGCCTCAGCCGGCCGCTGTACCGCCGCTCCGCCGCACCCAGCGCATCGTCCCCTTTCGCCGGACGCGACACCTGATCGCGCCAGAGCGTCACGAGCGAGTCGATCTCCACGGCGCTCCCGAGCGGGATCGCCCACACGGGCTGCCCGCGACCGCGCGTGACGAACGCCGCGTAGGACGCCGAGCCCCGCACCGAATCGGACGGCGACGCGCCCGAGGCGAGGGGATCTTCGTAACGCACGAGGCTCACCAAGGCGGTCCCAGGAGCAAGCGCGGCCATCACGTCCTTCAATCCGGCATCGGCGCGGCGTCCTTCCGCGCGAAGCGCGCTTCGCGCGACGAGGGCCGTTTCCGCGCGCTCGCTCTCCACTTTCAGGCTGTCGAGGGCGGCGCGAAGCACGTCCGGCGGCTCGTCGAGCGGGCCCCGCACGGCGAGGTGCGCGAGGCGCTCCCGCGAGGCGGTCCACGCGTTGATGAGATCGTCGGAGATCGAGTCCCCCAGCTCATCGCTCCAGTGATGGCGGAGCGCCATCTCGTCCAGCACGACGCCGCGCGATCGCACGACCGAGTCCCACACGCGCTCCACGAGGGCGGAGTCCCAGGTGCGAACCCCGGCCGCCACGGCGACGCCGAGTCCCGAGGGGAACCGGCTTTCGTACGAGAGCGCCTGCCGCTCCGGGAGCGCGCGCACGGTGTACCGCAGATAGGCGCGGCGGATCGATTCCGCCTCGAGGGAAGCCTCGACCGCGTCCCCCATGTTCCCGGTGCGGATGAGCGCGCGCGCGTGATCGGCCAGGGCCTCGGCGAGGGCGGGATGGTCCGGCCCCAGCGAGTGGCGGCGGATGACGACCGCCTCGCGGTAGAACGCGCGCGCGCGGTCGTAGTCCCCTTCCGCCTCGGCCACCTCGCCGAGTCCCAGGATCGTCGACGCGATGCGCGGATCGCCCGTCGGATAGAGATGCTCGAGGATGCCGCGCGCGCGGAGGAGATGATCGCGCGCTTCGGTGACCTTGCCGAGACGCAGGCAGTCGCGCGCGAGGTCGGTGAGGCAGAAGGCCGCGGCGCGCGACGACTCCGCCTGGGCATCCTTCCATGCTTCGAGCGCCCGCGTACGCTCGCGCTCGGCGCCGCGCGCGTCGTCGCACGCGGAGAGCGCCGCGGCGAGCTGGGCGAGCGCGCCGGCCCGCTTCAGCGAGCTCGCGCCGGAGGCATCGAGGATCGCGAGCGCGCGCCGATCGTACGAGATCGCTTCGTGGCACTCGCCTTGCTCGAACAAGAGCGCGCCGATACGGCCGAGCGCCACCGCGGCGGTCGTGTCGGCGGCGCCCTTCCGCAGGTCGGCCTGATCGAGCGCGGACTGGAAATATGCGCGCGCCTCGTCGTAGTCCCCAGCTTGCCATGCGGCCTCGCCCGCAGTGAGCGGGTCGCCGGGAAGCTCAGGATTGGAGGCGAACGCAAACGATGAAAGAGCCGCCAGGCACGCGAGGGGGAGGAAGGCGACCAGGCGGCGACGGCCTCGAGCCATAGCGCCTCTGATGGTAGCACCGAGGGGGGACCGGGCGTGCAAGCCTCGGAAGGGCTACACTGGACGTTCGTGCGGCTCTTGGCTCCAAATCGAGGAGGGACACTCGGATGAAGATCGGCGTTTTGGGCTCCGGAGACGTCGGGCGGACGCTGGGGGCAGGGCTCGCGACCCGCGGACACGACGTGATGCTGGGCACGCGTTCTCCCGACAAGGAGGCGATCCAGGACTGGGCGACGAAGTCGGGTCCGCGTACGTCCGCCGGAACCTTCGAGGAAGCGGCCTCGTTCGGCGACCTGGTCATCGTCGCGACCCGCTGGGACGGAACCGAAAACGCCTTGAAGCTCGCGGGACGGTCCAATCTCGACGGCAAGGTCGTGCTGGACGCCACCAATCCGCTCACGATGGATGGCGGCGAGCTCACGCTCGCGCTGGGATTCTCGGACTCGGGCGGAGAGCAGGTGCAGCGCTGGATCCCCAGCGGGCGTGTGGTGAAAGCGTTCAACACGGTTGGCGCGTACCACATGGTGAGCCCCGGCTTCGCCGGCGGACCGCCGGACATGTTCATCGCCGGCGATGATGCGTCCGCGAAGAAGGTGGTCACTGAGCTCGCGTCCTCGCTGGGATGGTCGGTGGTGGATCTGGGACCACTCCGCCGCGCGCGGCTCCTCGAGCCGCTGGCGATGGTCTGGATCCAGCACATGATCGACACGAAGAGCCGCGACCACGCGTTCAAGCTCCTCCGCAAGTGACCGAGAAGACGGAGGGCGAGCCGGCCCACGACCCTGCGGCGCCAGTGGCGCCGCCCGCGATCGACCTCTCGCTCGAGATGGTGGCCGGGCACGAGGCGATCGAGGAGACCGCGGAGAGCGACTGGTTCCGCTCAGGATCCCCCGCCGTCGTCGCGGCCACGGGTCTCCGGGTGGATGAGGTGGGCTCGGTCCGCCTGTATCTCATGCCGCAGGTCGATGTGCTCATCTTCAACCGCGCGGTCGGCATCGGGATCCGGCAGCCCGCCACCGAGGGCCAGATCGACGAGATCGTGGCGCGATACCAGGGGGCCGGGGTGCCGCGCTTCCTCATCCCCGTCTCACCCGCGGCCAGGCCGGCCACGATCGAGCCCTGGCTGGAAGCCCGCGGATTTCGCCGCCACAATGCGTGGGTCAAGCTCCACCGGGAATCCGAGCGCATGCCCGAGGTCGCGACCGCGGGAATCCATGTCGAGGAGATCGGCCCCGAGCGCGCAACGGAGTTCGGGAAGATCGTTCAGACCGGCTTTTCGATGACCGACATCGCGGGAGAATGGGTCGGGCTCACGGTGGGACGTCCGGGATGGCGGCATTACCTGGCGCTCGACGGCGCGAACCCGGTCGCCGCCGCCGGGATGTACCTGCGCGGCTCCTGGGCGTGGCTCGGATTCATGGCGACGCTCGAAGAGGCGCGCGGACGCGGAGCCCAGAGCGCTCTCGTCGCGCGCCGGATCACGGACGCGCATGCCGCCGGCGTGCGCTGGCTCAGCGTCGAGACCGCGGAGGACACGCCGGAGCGGGACGCCCCTTCGTTCCGGAACGTGATCCGGCAGGGATTCCGCGTCGCCTACCTGAGGCCGAACTGGATCTGGACCGGGGCCAGCGCGTAAGAACGTGGCCCAGGGCGTGGGCGCGTTGGCCAAGGCGCGACCGAGGTCGCGCTGGCCAAGGCGAGTGGGGACGTCCGAGCCGTGCGCCCTCCGCACGGCCCGGACCCCATGCCTGTCAGCGAGGCAGAACTTCGGTGAAGCGCGTGGCGGCCGGCGGGTGCTTCGGCGCCTTCCCCTCGAGGAGCACTGCTCTCGGAGTAGCCGACGTCCCGTAGAACCGATGGAGGGCGTCGTTGTCCGGGTGGAGGCTCGCCCCTTCGAGTGAGATCCCCGCGAACGCCCCCTTCGATTTCGCGTAGGAGTAGATCTCGGCGTTCAGCTTGAGATCGGTCTCCGCTTCCGCGGATCGACCGTACGGCCCGGCCGCGACGCTCCCCTTCCCACCCAACGTGAACTTGCTCTCGAGAAGCGAGCTCGCCGCCTTGTCGTTCATGAAGAAGAGGACCAGCTCCGTCTTCTCGACGCCGATCTGAAGCCCGAAGCTTCCGCCCGTGATCGTGAGAAAAATGGGCGGGCCCCACGAGCCGTCCGCCATCTTGCAGCTCATGACGCCCTTTCCGTGCCGCCCTCCCCAGCCCACGGCCCCCTTGATCACTTCCGGAAACACCGCGACGCAGCGCGCTTTTTCCAGGAGATCGCGGGGAATGCTTTCCTTCACCTGGGTCAGCTCGATGAAGCTCTGCCGCGAGTCCTCGAGCCGCTTCGCTTCCTTGTCCTCGGTCTTATCGTCGGCGCGCACCACGGGGGCCGAGAAGGCCAGGCCGAGTGCGACGGTCCATACCGCCAATCGGGTCACATGCTGACGCATGGTTCCATCCTCCGTTCAGGTCATCCCCACCCATCTACCATGCTACAGGAACTCGCGGTGCGTCGGGCCGACGGGGACGTGACGTCGATGGAGTGGTTCGGGGCGAGCCAGCGGGGGTAGTTGGCGGATCAGCGCTTGCGGGTCTTCTCTCGAATCACCTCGTCGAAATTCAACGCGAGCTCGTAGCGCGTGACGTCGTCCTCGTTGGCCCCCTTCTGGACCAAGAGGAGGCGATTTCCAGGGAGCACCCGGACCATCGGCCCCTGTCCGGACGTCGCGGGGCGAAGCGACTCCAGGCTCCATGCCTCGGTCGGCGCACTCGCGGTGAGCCGGGGCGAGCTTCCGATGGTGACCTCCATCAAGTGCGTTCCCAGAAGATTCGAGTAGTAGAGGTGCTTGCTGTCGGCCCCCCACATCTGGGCGCCGCCGATGCCCGACGAGACGACGATGGGCTGCCCCACTACCTTGGCCCCATCCCACGCGGCCACGTAGATCTCGTACTTGCCACTCTGGTCCGAGATGAACGCGATCATGTGCCCGTCCGGCGAGAAGAGCGGGTACAGCCTTCGCGAGCCCGGCGGGAAGAGCGGCACCGGTTTCGCATTCGTTGCGTCCGCCGGAACGACCATCACCTCGGGTTTCCCGCCCGGGCTTTGCATGGCGGCGATCCATCGCCCGTCCGGCGACCAGGAGGTGGGGCTCAGGCTCGCGTTCGGCGCCGACACACCGACGTGGCGCGGCTCGCCTCCTCCGTTCGAGTCCACGACCCAGATGCCGTCCGACGCGGCGCGGGAGTTTTGCGAATAGGCGAGCCGGGATCCGTCCGGCGAGAAGACCGGGCTGTTGCAGTCGATCCCGGCTCTCGCCACGACGCGCTGCGACGTCGAGCGTCCCCGTTCCGACACCCAGATCTCGTAGATCGCCCCGTCGTTGGCGATGATCACCGCGAGGTGCTCTCCGTCGGCCGAGACGCCGAGGGTGCTCTCGAACGGCTGGCGCTCGCCCGACCAATCGCTCACATGGCCATTCGCGTCGACGATGATCGCATGCCGGTCCTTCGCGACGTCGCCGCCCAAGATGTAGCGAAGCGTGCCATTCCGGGTCAGGCCGAATCCGGCGTTCTGCCAGCTCTGGTTGATCCGGAGACCGCCCTCGATCGCAACGGGCGTTCCCTCGGTCTCGAGCTTGCCGAGATCGAAGGGCATGGCGAGGAGCTTGTCCCCGCGAGTGAACAGAAGATGACCCGTCGACGAGTAGGCAGGGCTCCCCGCATCCCTGACCAGGATTCGAACCTTGCCCGACTCGAGGTCCAGGACCCCGATGTCCAGGCGGAAGACCCCCTCGACGTAGGAGGTGCCCTGCATCAGCACTCCGCGATCCTTGGGCAACCTCGAGATCATCACGAATGTCCCGTCGTAGCCCGGCGCGGTGAACGGTTTCGGCCCGCCCACCGCGGCGCCGCTTCGATCGAGTCTGAGGAACTTCCTTCCTTCGTCCACGCTCACGACGAACCCGCCGGAGTCGAGCCAGACGATGTTGCCGGTCCAGTCGTCGGTCGCCTTGGCGATCGGAACCGGCGGGGCGCTGCCGTCCAGAGGCATCGTCATCAGCCGGTTGTCGGCCGAACGCTCCGAGGCCGGCGCGATGAAGGCGACCCATCGGCTGTCGGGGCTGATGGTCGGAAGCGACGCCCCTTTCGTGCCTGGCAGCTGATGGAATTCCGTCTCGTCGAGCGTCCGGACGTAGAGGTTGGACGGCGACTCTTCCCCCCCTTTCGCCTCCCTCGGCGAGGCCTGCATCACGAAGTAGTGGTCGTCGTCGCTCATCGCGGTCTGGCTGGGACGCAGCCCCGTCGGGAGCGCCACCGACAGCCGGAGGACGTGAATCTCGTCCTTCTTTCCGCGCCCGAGAATCACGCCTCCCGCGATCCCGAGGATCAACCCCGTCACGAGGGCGAGGAAGATCCAGTGCCGCGATGCGGGGCGAAGCGGCGGCGCTTCCGCGGCGGGGGCGCGCGTGTGCGGCACACCGGACTTCACCTCCTCGAGTGTGAGCCGCGCGTCGCCGATGTCGCGAAGACGCTTCTTCGGATCCTTCTCGAGGCAGCGGTGGAGGAGATCGCGCACGGCCGGCGGCGTGTTCGCGGGGAGCGCGTTCCAGTCGATGTCGCGCTCGAGGATCTTCGCGATCGTGTCGGACACCGTTTCACCCGGGAACGCGATCTTCCCGGTGAGACACTCGAAGAGCACGCAGCCGAAGGACCAGATGTCCGTGCGCCGGTCCACGGGCTTCCCGCGCGCCTGCTCGGGGGAGAGATAGCCCGCGGTGCCGAGGATCACGCCGGGCATGGTCTGGGAGCCGAACGTGGGCGAGTGCGCCAGTGTCGGCGAGTTGATGATCGTCGGTGAGTTGATGATCGTGGGCGAGTTCAGGACCGCGGGCGACTGCGGGGGCGTCTGCCCGAACGAGGGCGTCTGCGAGGGCGAGTCGCCGATCGCGGATTCCGCCGCCACGCGTCCCTTCGCGAGCCCGAAGTCGACGATCTTCACCTGGTCGGACGGCGTGACGAGCACGTTGCCCGGCTTGAGGTCGCGATGGATGACGCCCGTCTCGTGCGCCGCTTCGATCCCGCTCGCGATCTGGAGGCAGAGGTCGACCGCCTCGCCGATCGGGAGCGGCCCGCGCGCGAGCTTGTCGGCGAGGCTCTCCCCCTCGACCAGCTCGAGCGCGAGATACCGGCGTCCGTCCGCCTCCTCGATCCCGTGGATGCCCGCGATGTTCGGGTGATTGAGCGAAGCGACGAGCCGGGCCTCGCGCTCGAAACGCGCGAGCCGCTCGGGGTCCGCGGCGACGTCGTCGGGAAGGGCCTTGATGGCGACCGCGCGGTCGAGCCTTAGGTCCCGCGCGAGGTAGACGATCCCCATCCCGCCGCGCGCGATCTCGCGCTCGACCTTGTAAGGCCCGATGGCGCTGGGCAAACTGGTGGGTGGGCGAAGGCTCAAGACGGGGATGATAGCCCGCGTCGCGTGCCCTGTGCTAGTCTCCGTCCCGTTTCGCCACGTCGACTTCGAGGACCGACAGTGCGTTATCTCGTCTTGCTCGCGGCGAGCGCCCTCTCGCTCATGGCGTCCGCCGCCTCAGCCGTCGCGTGGCTGTCTCCGCACACGCTCGGCCCCTATGCTTACGTCTCACCCGCTCCCGGCTCGAGCCTTCACTTGCCCGGCACCACGATCATCGTGCGGCCCGGCGGGCTGGTCGATCTCTCATCGCTCACGCCGGGGATCGTCCAGGCGGTGGGATCCACGTCGGGATCGCATGACGGATCCGTCCGTCTCTCCGACGACGGGAGGACGATCGTGTTCCACCCCGAGGACGGGTTCGTGCTGGGAGAGACGGTCACGTGCACGATCGGCCCGGGAATCCGCACGAATCCCGGCGGCGAGCTGCCGGAAGCGTCGTTCACGTTCCGCATCTTCGACGACGCCACGCCCGGTCCCGCGCCCGGATCGTCCCTCCGGGCGGAGGAGTCGGAATGGGCGCTCGGGGCCAGGCGCATGGCCCCCTCGATGCGCGGATTCACCTCGTCGTCGTTCGATACGCTGCCGTCGGATTTCCCTCCGATCGAGGCGACCACGAACGGAGCGACCGCGCCCGGGGCCCTGTTCCTCTGCCCGCTCGTGTTCGGCGATCCCGGCTACCAGTCCCATCTCCTGATTCTCGCGAACGACGGCACGCCCCTCGCTCAGCGAAAGCTCCGGAGCACCGGTCTCGATTTCAAGATGCAGCCCTTCGGCGGTCTCTCCTACTACGACACGGCGGCCGGAAAGTACTACTTGATGAGCGCCGACCTCACCGTGACCGACAGCCTCGCGATGGGCTACGGATACTACACGGACGTCCACGAGCTCCAGGTGCTGCCGGATGGACACGCGCTCCTCATGGCGTATGACGGCCGCGCCATCGACATGAGCGCAATCGTGCCGGGCGGCGATCCCGGCGCCGAGGTCTTCGGCCTCATCATTCAGGAGCTCGACCGCTCGAAGGACGTGGTGTTCGAGTGGAGATCGTGGGACCACTTCCAGATCACCGACGCCGTGGGCCAGAACCTCACCGCCGCCTCGATCGACTACGCCCATGGGAACGCCATCGAGAAGGATTCGGACGGCAATCTTCTGATCTCGAGCCGCCACATGTCCGAGATCACCAAGATCAGCCGCGAGGACGGGCGCATCCTCTGGAGGCTCGGCGGGAAGAACAACGAGTTCACGTTCGTGAACGACCCGGATGGGTTCTCCTACCAGCATTCGATCCGCAGGCTCCCGAACGGCAACGTCATCCTGTACGACAACGGCAACTTCCACACGCCGCCCCACTCGCGCGCGGTGGAATATCAGCTCGACGAGTCCGCGAAGACGGCGACCGAAGTCTGGGAGTATCGCGAGAGCCCGGACAACTACGGCTTCGCCATGGGATCGGTGCAGCGGCTGCCGAACGGGAACACCGTCATCGGCTGGGGCGCGACCAGTCCGGCGCTCACGGAAGTGACGCCGACGGGCGAGAAGGTGGAGGAGATACGGTTCCCGGACGGCGCCTTCTCGTACCGTGGATTCAGGCACGAATGGCCTCCGACGATCGCGGCACACGCGGTGTTCGCCATTCCTAGAGTGGACGTGGGATCGATCCAACCCGACATCGTAGTGAGGCTCTGGCCCGAGAACCGCTTCTGGTCGCCGCAATCCATCGATGTCGGCTCGCTCCGGATCCACGGGACGATCGCCGCCACGTCGGGCGTGTGCGATCCCGAGCTCGGAATGGTCGTGGGATTCCCCAGCGCTCCCCTTCTCGCGTACCTCAAGCCCGGCCGGACCACGCTCCAGATCGACGGCGCGCTCGTGAGCGGCGAGCGCTTTCACGCGAGCGCCGACATCGAGATCGCGGGCGAGAAGCGCGTGCGCGCGCGCATGGCCACGCCCGTGGGCTCCTCCCCCGTGCGCATCGCGTTCCGGAGCGACGGCGCGACGCCCCGCACGGTGTCGATGGCCGCGTACGACATCAGGGGCCGGCGCGTACGGCACTGGACGGCCACGATCGACGGGTCGGGCGAAGTCACCTGGGACGGACGCGGCGGAAACGGCGAGCGGCTGGCTTCGGGGATCTACTTCGTCGGAACCGAGGGAACCGCCATCGACGAGATGGCGCGGGTGGTCCTGGTCAAGTAGCGGCGGGTGCGAACGCGGGGCTGCGGCGCTACGTCGACGCGGTTGCCGTTCCAAGCTCGGCGAGCAGCGAATGGAGCTGAGCCGCCGAAACGGGCTTCACCAGGTGAATGTCGAACCCGGCCTCGCGCGAGAGCCGCTTGTCCTCGCTCTGCCCCCATCCCGTGACCGCGATCAGCACGAGGCCGTCGCCCCACGACGAGCGGCGGGCCTTCATCGCGACGTCGTATCCGCTCATGCTCGGCATCCCGATGTCGATGAACGCCACTTCGGGATGGAACTCGGCCATCACCTCGAGGGCCTCTTCGCCGTCGTGTGCCGTTTTCACCTCGGCGCCGGCCATGCGTAGCAAGAGCGCGAGGCTCTCCGCGGAGTCGGTGTTGTCGTCCGCCACCACCACGCGGCGGTAGAACGAGGGGAGACCATCGGTGGTCCCTCCCCGCTCGGTCACGGGCGTCTCGATCCCCTCGACCGCCGGCATGCGGATCACGAACTCGCTCCCGGATCCGGGACCCGCGCTCGTCGCCTCCAGCTGGCCCCCGTGCATCTCGACTAGTCGCTTCGAAAGATGGAGCCCGATGCCGAGACCGGCGCGCGGGGTGTCCGGCGTGGGCCTGGCCTGCGTGTAGAGATCGAATACGCGGGTCAACGTCTCGGTATTCATGCCCATGCCGTTGTCGCGAACGCGGATCGCCACCCAATCGCTGTCGCACTCGACGCGGACGTCGATCCGGCCGCCGCGCCCCGTGTACACGGCCCCGTTGTTGAGGAGATTGGAAAGCACCTGCGCGAGCCGCGTGGGATCGCCGTCCACCATCACGGGCTCCTGGGGCAGATCGACCGAGAGCGTGTGCGAGCGCTCATCGATGACCGGGCGGCTCGTCTCGATCGCGCCGCGAACGATGCGCGCGAGATCGAGGCGCTCCACCCGGAGCCGGAGCTTCCCTTGCGTGATGCGCGACACGTCGAGCAGATCGTCGATGAGATGGACCATCTGTCCCACCTGGCGCTCCATCATTTCGCGCGACTGCGTCACGAGCTTCGGATCCCCGCCGCCGAGCCGGATGAGGTTGAGCCCGTTCATCAACGGCGCGAGCGGATTCCGGAGCTCGTGCGCGAGCGTGGCGAGGAACTCGTCCTTGCGCCGGTCCGCGACGAGGAGCGCCTCTTCGCGGCGGCTCAGGTCCTCGTTCAGGCGGCGCACCAGGTTCTCGGCTTCGTCGCGGCGCTGGATCTCCGACTGGAGCTGCGCGCGTTCGCGCTCCAGGCGGCGGCGCGTGCGATGGAGCGTTTCCAAGATCACGCTGATGAGGACGCCCAGGACCACGGAGCGCGCGAGCATGAGCGCGACCTGCGCCGAGGGAAGCGGGATGTGACCCAGGGGATTCGGCAGGAAGAGGAGCGCGCCGCCGAGCCCGAGCGCGGTGGCGAGGAGCCCCGGACCGAGGCCCCCGACCCAGGCGGCCAGGATCACCGACACCATGAGCGGGAGGTAACCGGTGACCTGGAGGAGCTTCGGCCCGCCCCACGACATGAGGATCAGGATCCCGACGGTGCCGAGAACCGAGACCAGGTAGGGGAACCAGGCGCGGCGGAGATTCATAGCGCATCCATGCTAGCACGGGCCGGGCAAAGGTCCGATACGGCTTCCACGAGGCGCGCGGGATCCACGGGACGGGCCAGGAACGTCTGGTAGCCCACCTCGAGCGCGCGGGTCTCGCTCTCCTCGCCCGCGAAGGCGGTCAACGCGACCGCGGGCACGGCCGGCAGGACCTGGCGGATGTCGCGAAGGAGCTGATAGCCGTCGCGATCCGGAAGCGCGATGTCGCAGACGAGCACGTCGAACGCGCGCCCGTCGAGAAGCGCGAGCGCCGACGCGGCATCCGCGGCGGACGCGACCAGAGCGCCGGCGTCGGAAAGCACGCGCTCCGCGATCTCGCGGCCGTCGGTGTGATCGTCGACCACGAGCACGCGAGCTCCGGCGAGGCGCGGCGGACGCTGCTTGCGGTCCATCTCGGGCGCCTCGAGCGTGGCACCGGCCCGCGAGCCCCCTGCCATCAAAGGCAGCAGGAGCGTGAACGTGGCCCCCTTCCCCTCGCCCGGGCTCGCCGCTTCGATCCGGCCTCCGTGCAGATGCGCCAGCCGCTGCGCGATCGAGAGCCCCAGACCGAGCCCTCCGTGCCGCCGCGTGAACGACGCGTCCTCCTGATGGAACTGCTCGAAGATGTGCGGCAGGAATTCGGAGGAGAAGCCGATGCCGTTGTCGGACACGGTGAGCTCGGCCAGGTGATCCAGCTTGCGGAGGCGCACGGACGCGTGCCCGCCGCGCGGCGTGAACTTGACCGCGTTCGAGAGCAGGTTCCAGAGGATCTGGTTGAGGCGCTCCGGATCGCCCATCACCGCGCAGGCTTCGTCCTCGAGGTCGCGCGAGATCGAAATGCCCTTCGCCTCCGCGCTCGGCACCGCGGCCGAGACCGTGGAATCCACGAGATGGCATAGATCGACCTCGCGCATCTCCAGCCGGAGCTGCCCCGAGACGATGCGCGACATGTCGAGGAGATCCTCGATCAGCCGCGCCTGGAGCCGCGCGTTCCTCTGGATGGTGGTGAGGCCGCGCGTCATGTCCTCTTCGGACAGCGACTCCTCGGCCAGGAGCGTGGCCCAGCCCAGGATCGCATTGAGCGGCGTCCGGAGCTCGTGGCTCAGCGTGGCGAGGAACTCGTCCTTCATGCGGTTGGCGTGCTCCGCCGCCTCGCGCGCGGCACGCTCGCCTTCCAGCGCCGTCCGGAGGCGCGCCGACAGCTCGCGCTCCGCATCCTCCGCGCGGTCGCGACCCTGCGCCACGCGCGAGATGAGCGATGCGTTCCACCAGGTCAACGCCGAGAAGACGACCATGAAGCTGACCGTGAGGAGCGTCCGGCCGAAATTGGCGTCGTAGAGTCCCGCGTCTTGCAAGGCGATGCGCGCCCATCCCAGCGCGACCGGAATGA